>NZ_LVCV01000518.1 GCF_001647195.1 Rhodococcus sp. EPR-157
CCACAAAGTACTGCCCGGCACCATCAACGTCGATGCGCCGAACTCCGGAATCGATTCGGACGCAGCGCTGTACGTGAACACCGCGACGCGCCCGTGGATTCGTGACCCGCAGCGACCTGTGCGCCGCGCTGCGGTGTCGGCGATGGGATTCGGTGGCACCAACTTCCATGTCGTACTCGAGGAGAGCGACGCGCCCCGCGCGGACGTACGCCCGCTGCACTGCGTGCCCCGTGTTCACGTGTGGCATGCCGCCGATGTCGACTCGCTGATCGAGGCCGTCCGCTCTGGTGAATCGGTTGACGGCGGCGACATTCCCGACGATCATGCGCGACTCGGCTTCGTCGCAATCGACGACGAGGACGAGGCGCAGCTGCGCGAGCTGGGCGTTGCACAACTGACCCGCAATCGAGAGTCCGAGCAGTGGAGTCATCCGGAGGGTCTGTTCTTCCGCGCGGCTGCACTGCCCCGGATCAAGGTCGGTGCGCTGTTCTCCGGCCAGGGTAGCCAGTACGTCGACATGGGGACCGACGCTCT
>NZ_LVCV01000519.1 GCF_001647195.1 Rhodococcus sp. EPR-157
CCCACCGCCGGTCTTCGACAACGAGACGCGCGAGCGACACGACGCCACTTTGCGTCGAACGGAATTCGCGCAGCCGGCGATCGGCGCGCTATCGGTTGGGCAGTACCAGTTCTTCCGGGAACTCGGTTTCGAAGCAGATGCTCTGGCCGGCCACAGCTTCGGCGAGCTGACCGCGCTGTGGGCGTCGGGTGCACTCGAGACCGGCGACTACTTCACTCTTGCGCGTGCCCGCGGTGCTGCGATGGCACCGACGTCCGACGGTGACAACGGAACCATGCTCGCCGTCGCTGCCGATCGCGATGTCGTGGACTCGATCGTCCAGGACATCGACGACGTCTGGATCTGCAACCACAATGCGCCCGATCAGGTGGTTGTCGGCGGTGGGCGCGTTGCGATCGACGCGGTGATCGCGTCCGCGGCCGAGCGTGGGGTGGCCACTCGTGAACTCCCGGTGTCGGCCGCGTTCCATACCCCGTACGTCGCGCACGCGGTCGATGCGTTTGCACCTGCAGTCGGCGCTGTCGGTGTCGGAGCACCGTCCATTCCCGTCTACGCGAATTCGCCGGATCGGCAGTACGGATCCGACGCGGCCGAGAACGCCGCGATGCTTGTCGAGCAATTGCTGAAGCCAGTCGAATTCGTCGCGTCGCTCGAAGCGATGCACGCCGACGGGTGCACCGTGTTCGTCGAGTTCGGCCCGAAGAAGGTCCTGACTTCGCTGGTTCATCGCACTCTGGGCGACGACGTGGTTGCCATCGCTACGGATATCGGTCCGCTCGGAAACAGTGACCTCTCGCTCAAGCGCGCGGCCGCACAGTTGATCGTGCTGGGTGTCACGTTGAACCAGGTCAACCGCTACGCCTCTACACCGCCGCCGCCGCGCACCGGGAGCGGTATGACGGTCGCGCTGTCCGCGCCCGAGTATGTGCCGCCGACCCGGCGTGCGGCCTACGCAGATGCACTCGCCGATGGATACCGAGTGTCCGCGCTCACCCCGGCGCACACTCCTGCCGCTGCGTCGACGCCGTCGACAGCTCCCACTCCGGCTCCTGTCCAGCCCACGCCCGCCCCTCAGGCAATTCGACCCTCGGAGACGACCGTGCCTCTCAACGATCCACGTCCAGCGACCAACGAGTCGTCGCCCCTTTCGGCGCACCTCGACACCCATGACCGATACCTCGACGGACAGCTCGAACTCGCTCGCCACCTCGCGGAGGCTCTCAGCACCGACCGGATCGACGACGGCTTGATCCGAGCGATCGAAGCGGTCAAAGACCACGGTGTGGCTATCAGTCACAGCCACACCCGTGCGACCGAAGTCATGGGGCGGATCGCCGAACTGGAGATCGCGGGCGGAATCTCCGATTCCGTGCCGTTCCGGCATGCGACCTCGACCCCATCGATACCGGTTGCGGCGCAGCAGAACACACAGAAAGCTGCACCCGCAGCGATCGCGCCTGCCTCGCCTGCAGTCCCGGTACCGACCGTATCGATCGCTGCGGCCCAGGAGCCGGCTGCTCAGATCCCGACCGTCGTGTCGGTGTCCGAGGAGGCCGCGGGTGTCAGCGCCGACCAACTGCGCAGTGCCCTGCTCGAAGTAGTCGCCGACAAGACCGGTTACCCGGTCGAGATGGTGGATCCGTCGATGGATCTCGAAGCCGATCTGGGTGTCGATTCGATCAAGCGGGTGCAGGTGTTGGGTGCTGTGCAGGAGCGGTTCCCGTCGCTGCCCAGTCTCGGGCCCGAGCAGCTCGGAACGTTGCGCACTCTCGATCAGATCGTCGACTTGCTGGCACAGTCGGCCCCGGCACCTTCCGCACCGGAAGCTTCCGCGCCCGAATCCGCTGCGCTACCCAGTCCACCGGAACCATCGCCGTCGGGCATATCCGCCGACGCTCTCCGCGCGGCCCTGCTCGAAGTAGTTGCCGACAAGACCGGTTACCCGGTCGAGATGGTGGATCCGTCGATGGATCTCGAAGCCGATCTC
>NZ_LVCV01000520.1 GCF_001647195.1 Rhodococcus sp. EPR-157
AACGTTGCGCACCCTCGATCAGATCGTCGAGCTTCTCGCCGCGGGGAGTGATGTCCACCCAAAAGCTGAAGCCGCGGCGACCTCGCCGCGGCACACTGTCGAACTTGCTGCGCTTCCGCCAGTGGACCGCATCGAAGGATTGTTCGTAACCGGCGCTACCGCAGTAGTTCTGGACCTCACGGACGATGGCACGGATGCGGCCGGCCTCACGAGCGGACTCAGCGCACGCGGCTGGTCCGTCGAGCATGTGCCCTTGACCGGCACCGCGAGCGACATCGAGAGAACCGTTGCGGGAGTGTTCGACGCCGACGTGACGCTCGCTCTCGTCGTGGCAGGCGCGTCGAGTGAGTGGTCTGTCGCAAGCCATCGGCTCTCGGCGACTCTGCTCGCCGCCAAGTACGCCTACTCGTCCCTCGAACGTTCCGGCGGGCTCAGGTCGGCATTGGTGACCTTGACTCGTCTCGACGGTGCGCTCGGTTTCGCCGGAACAGTCGATCCGGTGTGCGCGTTGATCGGTGGCGTCGGTGGTGTCGTGAAGACGGTTGCTGCCGAGCGGCTTGGTCTGTTCTGCCGCAGCATCGACGTTCATCCGGCCGTCAGTGCCGACACTCTCGTGGAAACACTGCTGATCGAAATATCGGACGCAGCGGCAGACACGCTGGAAGTCGGGATCGACGACAACGGTGACCGGTGGACGATCGTGCCCAGCCTGCACGGCGCGTCGTCGACGCATTCGGTTGTCGATCCCGCCGCGACCATGAGCGTTACCGAATTGACCGAGTCCGACGTGGTTCTCGTGACCGGAGGCGCGCGGGGTGTGACGGCGCTGTGCGCACGCGAACTCGGCCGACACACGGCCGCACGGTTCGTTCTCCTCGGGCGCACCGACCCGGACCCCGAACCCGACTGGGCACACGGTGTGAACGACGCGGGTCTGCAGTCGGCAGCACTCACGGCGATGGCCGGATCGGGGGCCACACCCCGCGACGTCGGACGGGCCTGCGCAGCGGTCCGGGCCGGCCGCGAAATCGCCGAGAACCTCGACGAACTCGGCGATCGCGCACAGTACATCGCGGTCGACGTCACCGACGTCGATGCGGTGCGAGCGGCTCTGAGCCCGCTGGCATCCAAGATCACCGTCGTGGTGCACGGTGCGGGTGTGCTCGCCGATTCGGCGATCGGCGCCAAGACGGTCGCCGACATCTCCCGAGTTCTCGACCCCAAGATCACCGGACTCGGTGCCGTGTTGGCCGCGCTCGAGACGAACCCCGAGCCATCACCGCTCCGTAGGATCGTGTTGTTCACGTCAGTCGCTGGGCTGTACGGAAATTCCGGGCAATCGGACTACGCGGCTGCGAACGAGGCGCTCACCCGGTTCGCTGCAGCTCACGTGTCCTCCCGGCCCGATCTTCACGTGACGGCGATCGAT
Source organism: Rhodococcus sp. EPR-157 (assembly GCF_001647195.1). Classification (GTDB taxonomy): domain Bacteria; phylum Actinomycetota; class Actinomycetes; order Mycobacteriales; family Mycobacteriaceae; genus Rhodococcoides. The sequence goes on from NZ_LVCV01000520.1 coordinate 1,430, forward strand.
TGGGGCGCCTGGGACGGCGGGATGGTCACGGCCGAGTTGCGCGAGCACTTCATCGGACGCGGTGTTACCTTGCTCGATCCCGTTGTCGGCGCTCGCGCCTTCGCCGAGCAGTTCACACCCGACCGCCGCGACGACGTCGTGGTGTTGGTGGGAGAAGCCGCGTCGCTGACCGAAGGATCACCGACGCTGGGAGAACCGTTCGTCGCCACCAGGCGGCTCGCGCAGCTGGAGACGAATCCGCTGGTTCAGGCGCACCGAATCGGCGCGCACCCCGTACTTCCCGCGACCTTCGGTCTCGGCGCAATGATCAACGTCGTCGAGCGTGCATACCCGGGCCGGACCGTCACGGGAGTCCGAGATTTCCACGTGCACAAAGGAATCGTCTTCGACCACCCGATCGAATCCATCGATATCCGGGTCGCACCCGACGACGACCGCACCGTTCGGGTGTTCGTCACCGGCGGCGACAAAGTCAAGACGGTCTCCCACTACGTTGCGACGATGGATCTCGATGCGCATCCAGCGCAGGCTCCTCGTCTCCATGCACCTCGCTTCGGTACCGGAGTGCCCGCCGACGAGTTGTATCGCGACGCCAGGCAATTCCACGCGCCGTTGCTGCACGGGATGCGCCGAGTTCTGGCGGACTCGGACACCGAACTGGTGCTCGAATGCGAACTCGGAGGTGAGCCGCTCGAACTCGGAGCGTATGCCGGAGTCCTGCACAATCCCGTACTCGCGGACGTCATTCTGCAGGGGCCTCCGGTACTCGGTCATCGGCTGCTGAACTCGGCGTGCCTACCCCTCGGCATCGGCCGAATCGACTACTACGCAGCGCTTCCGTTGGGCGAGCCTTGGGCGGTGGTGGTCGACAACCCGCGCGCGGGCTCTACCGACGTAACCATCGACGCCACCGCAATCGGGGCTGACGGCGTGGTTCTTCAGAAGTTTTCCGACGTGACAGTGGTCACGACACCTGATCTGTCCGACATGTTCCGCGACTCAGTAAGGCAGTGGTCCCAATCATGAACGACGGCTCTACACGAGACATCGGCGAGGGCGTGCTCGCGTTCGACGGCGAGGCGTTCGACCCGGTCGGCGCCACATCTATCCCCACTTCATCCACTCCCGCGTCATCCGCACCGGCGGCGTTCGTCCCGAAGGCGTTTCTGCCGGCTGCCGGACGGCCGAACCCGCTACGCGAGATCAGGGCTGCCGTCACAGGCGCGCACCGCGCACACCTCGATGCCTACTCGCGCGTCCAGCACGCGATCCTCCGGTCCGCTCGTACCGCGCCCGCACCGCTGCGAGCGCTCACGGTCGCACCCGTCGCGGTGGCGCCTGAGGGAGCATTCAAACCACTTGCCCGTACCGATCGCTGCACACTCGACCGAGCTGCGCTGGAGTCGCTTGCGCGCGGCGACATCGATGCCGTGTTCGGAACGGACTACGACCAAGCAGA
>NZ_LVCV01000521.1 GCF_001647195.1 Rhodococcus sp. EPR-157
CGCGGTCGCCTGCGCGCCCGATTCGACGGTGACGCCACGACAGCGGCCGTGCAGGCAGTCGAGACCTTTGCGGTGTTCGCCGGGCTACATCTGTGCCTGGCCGACGCATTGTTGACCGCCACCCCACCGACACCGCTCGAGACCGGTTCGACCGAACTCGACGTCGTCGTCACTCAGATAGACCTCGTTCCTCGGCCGCACGTCATCGCCGAAGTGATCGCGGGCGACGGCCGGAGCGTCAGTGTCACGATGACCGTCACCGACAAGCCGGGTTCCGCGATCGGACCCGGCACCGGGGGCACGCTCGATCACTGGACCGGCAGGATCGGCCACGATGGAGAGAGGGTCTTGCTCAACGAGTTCCACATGGCGCATCTCGCACGCGGGGACCAGGGGACCGCACTCGGACCCGAATTCGCGCACTACACCGGACACCGGGCGACACGGCTGCCGACCGGTGGTTTGCTGCTGGTCGATCGCGTCAGTCGATTCGACGGCACGCGGGGGGTTCTCGACCGGTCGGCGTCGTACGACAGCGAATACGACTCGCCCGCCGACTCGTGGTACTACGCCGACAGCGCGAACTACTCGGTGCCGCACTTCGTGTACATGGAGACATCCCTGCAGGCGGCGCTGTTGATGGGTTTGTACGTCGGCCCCACGCTCACCGCCCCGAACCAAACCCTCAGTCTGCGTAATCTCGGGGGCACGGCGACCGTGCTTCGCCAGGTGGACCTGCGCGACAAGACCATTGCGCAGTCGTCGCGGTTGCTGTCGACGACTATGTTGCCAGGTTCGTCGCTTCAGACATTCGACTACACCCTGTCGGTCGACGGCGAGGCCTTCTACCGTGGTGAGACGATGTTCGGCTACTTCAGCGACGAGGCACTGGGCAATCAGACCGGCCTCGACGCTGGACGGAACAAGCCGACATGGCGAGAAACGAACGTGCCGAGCAATGTTCGCACGATCGACATCGCTGCGCGCCGGAACACTTCGGGTGCGCGCCTGTGTTCGCAGGGTACGTTGGCGCTGCTCGATCAGGTCGACGTCGTCGACGGTGGCGGTGATCACGGCGAGGGCTACCTGCACGCAGTGCGCCGAATCGATCCGAATGACTGGTTCTTCGCACGACACTTTCACCTCGACCCGGTGATCCCCGGATCGCTCGGTGTGGAGACGGCGATCCAGGCCGTTCAGGAATGGATGCTCGACTCCGGGTTCGATTCGAGCATGGCAGATCCGCAGTTCCTGATCCCCGCCGACATCGACTTCACGTGGAAATACCGCGGCCAGTTCCTGCCCACAGATCGGCAGTGCGAACTCGAAGTGCACATCAAGGCTGTCGAGCGCAGGAACGGCTCGGTGATCGTGACCGTCGACGCGTCGTTGTGGAAGCCAGGTCTGCGCATCTACGAGCTCATCGACCTTGCTGTCGAGCTTTCGGACATCTCGATTCGCAGCGGAGCCCTCGGATGACCGCCGTGTTGGCACGGGCGGTCAGCGACGTGCGTTCGGTTCTGCTCGACCTCGACTCGCCGTGCTGGATCGTCGCCGATGCAGACGGAGTCGGCGCAACGTCGGATCCGGCGATGACGGCGAACGCCCGGGTGCTCAGCGCCGTCGGCCCCCTCTCGCCACAATCTCTGGGAGACAGCACGTTCCGCAGGTTCCATGGTGTGCGATACTCGTACGCCGCCGGTGCGATGGCCAACGGTATCGCGTCACCGGACATGGTGATCGCGCTCGCGCGGGCAGGCTACCTCGCGTCCTACGGCGCCGCAGGGGTGATTCCCGCCCGCATCGATGCGGCGCTGAACACTATTCGGCAGGCACTCGGCAACACCCCGTTCGCATGCAATCTCATCCATAGTCCCACCGAGCCCGCGCTCGAAAAGGCCATCGTCGACGCGTGCCTCAGGAATGCGGTGACCTGTATCGAAGCGTCGGCTTTCATGGATCTGACGCCGCAACTCGTGCGCTACCGAGTCAGCGGCTTGGCGCTCGGCCGTGATGGCCGCGTCGAGCCGCGGCATCGGGTGATCGCGAAGGTGTCCAGAGCGGAAGTAGCCGAGCATTTCCTCCGGCCGGCGCCCGCGAAGCTGCTTCGGGCATTGCTCGACTCCGGCGAGATCACCGCCGAACAGGCACAGTGGGCGGAACACATTCCGATGGCCGATGACATTACCGCCGAGGCCGATTCGGGCGGTCACACCGACCGGCGTCCACTGACAGTTCTGCTTCCGGACCTGATCATGCTGCGAGACCGACTCGCTCGCGAACGACCCGGTCGACCGGAGGTCCGGATCGGCGCAGCGGGTGGCATCGGCACTCCCCAGGCGGTGGCCGCAGCGTTCGCGATGGGCGCCGCGTACGTCGTGACCGGCTCGATCAACCAGTCGTCGGTGGAAGCCGATCAGTCGGACACGACAAAGGCGCTCCTGGCTTCGTCCGGGGTCGCGGACTGCACGATGGCACCGTCGTCGGACATGTTCGAGCTCGGTGTGCAGGTACAGGTGCTGCGCCGCGGAACGATGTTCGCGGCGCGCGCACACCGGCTGTACGAGACCTACCGCGAATACGACGGTATCGAGTCGATCCCACCCGTCCGCCGAGCCGATCTCGAGAAGTCGATCTTCGCGCGACCGCTCGACGACGTGTGGGCGGGTTGCGTGGACTACTTCACCGAACGCGACCCTGGTCAACTCGCCGGCGCCGAGCGCGACCCGAAGCGCAAGATGGCGCTGATCTTTCGGTGGTACCTAGGGTTGTCGTCGGGGTGGAGCATCCGCGGAGAATCCGATCGCACGGCCGACTATCAGATTTGGTGCGGGCCTGCGATGGGCGCGTTCAACAGTTGGGTCGCCGGTACGCATCTCGCTGCGCCGACGAATCGTCGGGTCGCGGACATCGCGCACCACATGATGTTCGGAGGTGCGCACGCCACCCGCGTGGCGTCGCTGCGCAGCGCGGGGGTTCGCTTGCCGGCCGCTGCGGCACATTACGTGCCGGAGCCGCAGCGATGACTGCTCCGGACCGGACGGCGAGTCTGCTGACGACCGTCGCGCGCTACAGCGAACGGTACGTCCGGGAGGGCCGTGCCGACAGTACTCGGGTCGAGGCAGACCGGGACCGATTGCGAGCGGACTTCGTTCGGCCCTTGCCGAGGCGCGGTGAGGAACCGCACGACGTGGTGTCCGAACTCGTCTCGCGCGGCGAACCGGGACTGCTGCACTCGGGAGCGCCTACCTTCCTCGGGTTCGTCATGGGCGGTGCGTATCCCGTTGCGGTCGCCACCGAGTGGCTGACGTCGATATGGGATCAATGCGGCGCGCTGTATGCAACAAGTCCCGTTGCGGCGGTGGTCGAAGAGACGGTTGCGCGGTGGTTGATCGACCTGTTCGGGCTGCCGTCGGGCGTGTCGGTCGGTGTCACTACCGGCTGTGCGACGGCGAACCTGACGGGGCTCGCCGCGGCCCGTCACTCCGTGCTCGCCGACGCGGGCTGGAACGTCGACGACGACGGTCTGATCGGTGCGCCGGAACCGCGCATTCTGGTCAGCAAAGGCTGCCACGTCACGGTGTCGCGAGCGATTCGCCTTCTCGGAATGGCAGGACAGGTGTACCCCGTCGATGTCGACGAACAGGGCCGGATGTCGTTGCCCGCGTTCATCGATCGTCTCGACTCGACGACAGGTCCGCTGATCGTGTGCGCTCAGGTCGGCAACGTCGACTCCGGTTCCGTGGACCCACTGACGGACATCTGCCGGCTCACGCATGAGCGTGGGGGATGGGTACACGTCGATGCAGCCTTCGGTATGTGGGCAGCCGCAGGACCCAGCGTGCGCCATCAAGTGTCGGGACTTGCCGCCGCGGATTCGTGGGCGACCGACGCGCACAAGTGGCTGAACGTGCCCTACGACTGCGGTATCGCTCTGTGTGCGCACCCCGACGCGCACCGCGCGGCGCTACGGACCAGCGCAGAATATCTGACCGTCGCTACAGGCGGGGACCGAGATCCCGTCGACTATTCACCGGACATGTCCCGACGCGCGCGCAGCCTTGTTCTGTGGGCGACCCTGCGACATCTGGGCCGGGACGGTGTCGCCGACCTGATCGACCGATGCTGCCGCCTCGCACGGGAACTCGCGTCGAGCCTCGACGATGAGCCGGGCATCACAGTCGTCAACGACGTCGTGCTCAATCAGGTGCTGGTTCGTTTCGACGCTCCGGACGGTGACGCCGCGGGCCACCTCGGCCGCGTCGTCGACACCGTGCAGCGATGCGGGACAGGCTGGGCCAGCCCCACCACGTGGTTCGGTCACCCCACGCTGCGGCTGTCGGTCTGCAACTGGCAGACCGACAGCGCGGACATCGAACGGTGCATCGACGCGCTGGTCGGAGCCCATCGACAGGCCACTTCACTGCACAGCTCCACCGCCGCCCCCTTGGAGGAATTCGTATGACCACCGCCGATGTGAGACCCGAACCGACCGTCACCGGTGAACCCGACCTCGACGCCGTCGTTGCCACGCTCACGGCGTCCTTCGCGCAGGACCCGATCATCGAATGGGCGATACCCACCGATACGCCTGAACGTAGCCGCTACCTGGACTCGTTCTTCGCCATCGTCACCGAAGACATACTGGACCGCGGCGGAATGGTGGCCACCTCGAGTAACTACGACGCTGTGATCGTCTGGTCGACGCCCAACGACTCGGTGCCGACCGACGACGAGAATGCAGTTCTGCTGGACCGCCTCGAGTCCGCGACCGGGCCGACCGGCCATCGCGTCCGCGTCCTGATGGAACTGCTCGACGAGCATCACCCGACCGACCTTCCGCCGCACTGCCACGTGATGTTCGCCGCCGTACGCGAAAGCTCGCGGGGGACCGGCGCGCGGGCCGCCGTGACCGGCGCGCTGCGTGAACTGCGGCTCGCCGACGGTGTGGGTGTCTATGCAGAAGCGTCGAGCGAGCGCAGCCTCCGGCTCTGGGAGCGTCTGGGACTGACCCGAGTCGGTTCGGAGATCGTGCTCCCCGACGGTGGACCGAAGCTGTTCCCGCTCTTCGCTGCACCGTAGGCACGCGCTGGAATATCGAACGTCCGAAACACTGGGGCGCCGGCGAGTCGATCCAATCGACTCGCCGGCGCCCCTGATTCGGTTCCTACTCGAGGCCTGATTCGTTTCCTACTTGAGGCCGGAGCGGACGAACGCGTTGACGATGTGACGTTGCAGCACGATGTAGAGGAGGAAGACAGGGAGGCACGCCATCCCTGCCACCGCCATCATCGGGCCCCAGTCGTTGCCCTCGGTGCCCATGAAACTGCGCAAACCGAGCTGCAGGACGGAGTTGCTTCGCTGCAATACCACTGCCGGCCAAAAGTATTCGTTCCACGAGTTGATGAACAACAGGATGGACAACGCCGCGAGTGCCGGGCGCAGATTGGGTACCACGACTGTCCACAGGATCGACCAGGACGACCGTCCGTCCATTCGCGCAGCCGCCACCAGTTCCTTCGGGAAGCTGGTCATGTGTTGACGCAGCATCAACACGCCGAGAGCCGAACACAGCGTCGGCACCACGACTCCGGCGAGAGTGTTGATCAGACCCATTTGGTACAGCAGAACGTAGTTGGGCAGCATGGTGACCTGGAACGGCACCAACCACGTCCCGATGAATGCCAGGTAGAGGAAGTTCTGGAACCGGAACGTGTACATCGCGAACGCGTACGACGCGAGCAGTGCGATCAACAGCTGCGACGCGGCGGACACGAAAGCGACACCGAACGTGTTCAGCAGGAGGCCGATTATGTCGACTTTCGACGCAGCATCCGTGTAGTTCTCGATCGACAGCGGCCACGGAAACGGTGAGAGGGACCCGACGTCGTCCGGCCGACGCAACGATGTCGCGAACAGCCAATAGATCGGGAACGCACACACCACCGCGATGACGATCAGAATGGCGTGCCCGCGAATTCGGCGCAGCAGATCGCCGCTACCCTCGACGCTGTCGGGCGCGCCGGTGTTGCGCATGTCAGTTGTCATGAAACGTAATCCGTTCGGAGAGCCAGACGAGGGCACCTGCGACAGCACCGAATCCCACGAAGAGCACGATGCCTGCGGCCGCGCTGAGTCCGGCGTCGAAGCTGTGGAAACCGTAGTCCCACAACAGGTAGTAGATGTTGGTCGTCGATTGCGACGGCCCGCCCTGGGTCAGGGTGTCGATGAGCGGGAATGTCCATTGTGCACTGAGCAGGACGGTCATGAGCGTGAGGAACACCAGAGTGGGGGAGAGCAGCGGCAGTGTGATCCAGCGATCGATCTGCCACCGCGACGCCCCATCCATCTGTGCGGCCTCGGAGTAGTCGCTGTTCACACCCGCCATGCCGGCGGACACCACCAGCACCGCGAACCCGAGAAAGTGCCACCCTGTGATGATGATGATCACCCACTGAGCGGTAGCGGTGTCCTGGATCCAATTGCGGTCCGAACCGAGAATCCGATTGACGATTCCGGCGCTCGGATCGAGCAGCCATTGCCACACCGCCGCGCCCGCTACCGGTGCGATCAGGAACGGAGCGAAGATGATGCTCTGGTACATCACCCGTGCTCGCCCGTGCACGCCCCGTGTCGCGAACGAGATCACCACGGGCAGAACGATCGAGAAGGGGAGCAGGGCGAGAATCAGAACGATCGTGCGCCAGATGGAGTCACCGACGGCCGGCAACTCGAGTAGACGACGGTAGTTGTCCGCCCCCACCGCTTGCATCGGCGTCGTGGGCAACAAATTCCACGAGTACGTCGACAACTGAGCAGCTTGGACGAGTGGGCGATAGGTCCACACCACGAGCAATGCGATGGCCGGTGTCAGATACAGATAGGGCTGCGCGACGCGCAGCACACGCGCGAACGAGGAATCTCGGATGGTCCGCGTGGGTTCGGAGGCTGTCACCTTGGCCGGTACAGGGCGGTCGAGAACGCTGACGAACACGTCTCACCCAGCCTGGAGTGAGAGCGCCGCGAGTTTGTCGAGAATGTCCTGCATCGACTCGTCGTACACAGTCGCAGTCGGCGTGGCCTCCACCGCGGTGGCGACGAAGGACGATCCGAACACATCGATGCGGGAGAAGCCGAACCCGACGACACCGCGATGTCGGCCGACGGGCGGTATCGGGTCGACGCGGTACGACATCGCGGGGCCCACCCACACCGGAATCCCAGCGATCGACCCCGAACTCGTGTGGTGGGCGTGACCGCACAGGATCATGCCTACATCGGACCCGGCGAGAACGGCCTCGAGATGCTCCGAGTGCTGCAGGCGAAGAGAATCGACCGAAGTGACCGGTGACGGGATCGGTGGGTGGTGCAGCACCAGGATCGTGCCGCCGGGTGCCGGCTCGGCAAGAACGTCGGTCAGCCACGACAGCTGGCTCGGCTCGAGCCGGCCGTCGTGTCTCCCGGCCGTCGTGCTGTCCAGAACAACGATTCGGACTCCACCGATGTCGAAGACGGAATCCACGGAATCGACGGGGCCGTCGGACGACGTCGGCGCGATCAATTCGTGTACGAACGCCTCCCGATCGTCGTGATTGCCCATTGCATAGATCACGACGGCACCCAGAGCGTCGGCGGCGGGAACGACTGCCTCGCGCAACCGGCGGTATGCCTCCGGGTCACCATCGTCGGTGAGATCTCCCGAGAGAACCAGGGCGTCGATGCGCTGCCCCGATTTCACCAGTCGGTCGAGGACCGTGTGCAGGTTGGCGAGCGTGTCGACGACGCCGTGCACCGTCTCGCCCTCTCTGCGAATGTGTGTGTCCGTCAACTGAACGACGGTGAAATCAGGTCCAGCCATCTCGTGTCCTTTCTTGGGCGGCTTCGGCAGGGGGCGACGGTCTACTGAGCAGGGAGAAGAGCTGTGCCCTGATCGCGGGCGGCCTCCAGCGTCGGACCCGGATCCGCACCCTGATAGACGATCGACTCGACGGCGTCCATCATTCCGTCACGGATCTGCAGATAGTTGTTGCCGGGCATGGAGACCCACGGCTCCATCGACTCCAGCTGCTTCAGGTTCGGCCCGATCAACGGGCTCTTCGATGCCCAATCCTGAAGTCCCTCGGGATCGTCGACGAGCCCGGTGCGCAGCGGAAGGTAGCCGATGCCCTGCGAAATCGTGGTGTAGGACTCCTCGCTGGTCAAGAACTTCATGAGTTCCCAGGACGCACGCTGCTTCGCGGGGTCGGATGCGAACGTGAACAGCGACGCACCCGAGTTGGTGGGAACGACAGGCTTGTCACCGAAGGACGGCATCGTGGTCGCACGCAGATCCCATTTGTCCTTGGCGCCCTTGGTGAACGTCCCTTGTATAGCGCTGGTTTCGAGAATCATCCCCATGTCGCCGCGAGCGAAGGCCTCGTATCCCTGCTGCTGACTCAATACCGGCGTCGCTCCGTCGGCGACCAGTTTCTGCGCCATCGTCGTAGCTTCGACGGCCGCCTCGTCGGCGAATTCGAGAGACGTCCGATCCTCCGAGATGACGCGTCCGCCGTTCGATCGGACCAAACTCTGGTAGCACCAGTCCTTCGCGGACTTGGTGAGGCAGTCGAGGTACACCCCGCCCTTGCCGGTCCGGTCGGCAATGCTCTTCGCCGCCTCGCCAACCTCGTCCCAGGTCGAGGGCGGATCGGCAGGATCGAGACCGGCCTGCTCGAAGAGTGTTGCGTTGTAGTAGAAGACGGGCGTGGAGAACACGAACGGGATGCCGTACGTGGTCCCGTCCCAGTCTGCGAGCGTGCGTGCGGTGGATGCGTAGGCGTGTTTCGTTCCGTCGAAGTTCTTCTGAACCTCGTCCTTGCCGAAGAGTTCGTCGAGGGATCGCGCTCCCAGCTGGTTGATGGTGAAGTCCAGGTCGCTGAACCCGAGCTGTGCAACGTCCGGGGGTGCGCCCGCGACGGTCTGGTTCTGAATGCTCGACACAGTGTCCGTTGCGGGGTTGGGGCTGTTGCCTTGCGGCTTCTGCGCTGTGACGGTGATGTTCGGATGCTGCTTTTCGAATTCGCCGATCAGGGTGTTGAACGTGTCGGTCCACGCACCTGCCAGACCGTAGTTGTAGCTCTCGAAGACAATCGAGACCTGTTGGTCGTCGGTCAGTTCGGGCACCGGTTGGGAGGCGGATGTGGTCTCCGTCGTCGACGTCGTGCTGCCGAGACCGCCACATGCAGTCAGTACGAGTGCGCTCGTCATGAGCGCACCCATGCCGAGAAGGGTTCTTTTCATTGTTGCTCCTGGTGAGAGTGGGTACGGAAGGAATCGGGATCTAGGAAGTGAAGACTGGGATACCCGTCTGTCGGGCGGTGACATCGGTGTCTGCAACTGCGGTGTCTGCAACTGCGGTGTCGGCAACCGCGCCCTCGGGCTGCCAGACCAACCGGCGCCCGGTGTCGCGGTCGAACAGATGAAGGTCGGACTTGTCCAGGCCGAGGTGGACCGTATCGCCGGGTCGTGCACCGGCAGGCCGGGACACTCTCGCGCACAGGGCATTAGGACCCACACGCACATGAACGAGTTCTTCGCTCCCGAGGTTCTCCACGGTGGCGACCGTGGCCGGGGTGCCGACGCCGTCGTGGCGGAGAACGATGCGTTCCGGGCGAACGCCGATGGTCACGCTGCGAGCAGCGACTTCGTCGGCCGAGATGCCCAGTGGCACCGAAAGATCGGCTGCCTCCGCGTATAGTTCGCCGCCTCGGCTCACCACCTCGGCCGTCAGGAGATTCATCGGCGGCGCTCCGAGGAAGCCTGCCACGAACGTGGACCGAGGAGTGTCGTAGAGCTCGGTCGGAGTGCCCACTTGCTCGACGCGCCCGTCGTTCATCAACGCGATCCGAGACGCCATCGTCATGGCTTCGACCTGGTCGTGGGTGACATAGAGGAAGGTCGTGCCGATCCTCTTGTGCAGTTCGATGAGTTCGGTACGCGTCGCGCTCCGCAGTTGTGCGTCCAGATTGGACAGGGGTTCGTCCATCAGGAATGCGCCCGGTTCACGAACCATCGCTCGCGCCAATGCAACTCGCTGCCGTTGCCCGCCGGACAATTCGGCCGGACGTCGTCCGAGTAGTGGGGTCAGGTCGAGGATCGACGCCACCTTCGCGACGCTGTCAGCGATGGATTGTCGCGATTGCCCACGGGTGCGCAAGGGAAAGCCGATGTTCTTCGCGACAGTCAGATGGGGATACAGCGCATAGCTCTGGAAGACCATCGCAAGATCTCGTTGACGTGGGGGTGCCGTGGTGATGTCGTTGTCGTCGAGCAGGATCTGGCCCGAAGTCGGCTGGGTCAGGCCGGCCACCATGCGGAGTAGGGTCGACTTGCCGCACCCACTCGGACCCAGCAGGACCATGAATTCGCCGTCCGCGATATCGAGACTCACGTCGTGGATCGCATGGGTGGTACCGAATTTCTTCGACACCGATTCGAGTTGAATTCGGCTCAACGTGTTTCTCCTTGCCGTGCGCTTGATCAGTGGGAACATGCCAACACGCCGTCGTGTACTCGAGGTGAACACCGTCTGCAGGAGTGGCGCGCCGGGAGCAATGTAGGTGCGCGGACCTGGGTCGATAGAACCTTCGGGCGCATGCGATCGCCGTCACGCACAGTGACGAGTTTCGGAAGGTTTTGATGTCTGGCCAGCCAGGATAGGCGTCGGCTATCGCTGTACATCGAAACATGCCGTGCATCAGAGTATTTCAGGTCCCTGAGCATACGATGTTCGAGTGACTTCGGATAGTGACATCTCCCGAACCGATACTTCGACGAACCGGCCTGAACTCCGCCGGCGGACCCTCCTGTGGGGCATCTGTGCGGTGACGTTCATCGTTTACCTCGACACCAGCATCGCACCGGTGGCAATTCCGACCATCGCAGACAGTCTGGGTGGCGGGGATACTGCGGCGCAATGGATGCTGGACGCGTACACACTGGCGTTCGCGTGCCTCCTGCTGTCGGGTGGGCTGCTCGGCGACCGATTCGGTACCCGGCGCATGTTGCTCGGTGGCACCGGCGCGTTCGGGCTCGCATCGATCGTCTGCGCCCTCGCGCCGACCATGAACGTGCTGATCACGGGCCGCGCCTTGCAGGGTGTGTGCGCGGCCGTCATTGTTCCCCTGTCCGTCGCGGCGTTGACCACGCACTTTCCCGACCCGACGGCCCGGGCGAAAGCCATCGGTCTGTGGGGCGGTACTGCGGGAGTTGCTCTGGCGCTGGGACCGCTCGTCGGTGGGGTGCTGGTGTCGTCGGCGGGATGGCAGTCCTTGTTCTGGATCAACATTCCCATCGCCCTGTTCGCGTGGGGTGCCCTACGACTTTCGCTGCACCACAAAGCGACATCACGCAGCGGTGGTATCGACGTCGTCGGCCAGGCCTTCTTCGTCGCGGCAGGTGTCGGCGCCACACTCGCGCTCGTCGAGGGCCCGCATCGTGGTTGGGCGCATCCGTTCGTGCTGGTGGCCCTCGCGGTTGCCGCTCTTTCGGTGGTGCTGTTCGTGGTGTGGGAGCGTCGGGCCGAGTCTCCGATGTTGCCGCCGGGTCTGCTCCGAATCCCCGAGGTCTTTGCCGCGTGCGCAGTGAATTTCCTCGGATTGTTCGGTCTCTACGGCGTGCTGTTCATCTTGACGCTGTACCTGCAGGGGGAGCGAGGTCTGAGTCCGATCGCGACGGGGCTGGAATTTCTCCCGCTTTTCGGCGCAATGGGCGTCGGATCACTGACCGCGTCGTACATCGTCGGTCGACTGGGTACCCGACCGACGATGCTGCTCGGGCTCGGGTCGATCTGCGTCGGGATGGTGGGCCTGATGTCGATCCCGGCGGGCGCTCCGTTTGCAGTATATGGAGTCGCTCTTGCCCTGCTCGGGATCGGCATTCCGCTCTCCGGCGGTGTCGTCGCGATTGCCGCGATGATGAACGCCGTTCCGGCGGAGTCGGTGGGTGCCGCATCAGGCGCGATGAACACGTTTCGGCAGTTCGGTGCCGTGTTCGGGGTTGCTGCCGCGGCCATTGCATCGCCGCGGGTGGGTAGTGAGGTGACGTCGATGTCGACGACATTCATGATCGGTGCAGTGGGAGCGCTGCTAGGCGCGGTCCTGACGGCCGTCGTACTGCGGCCGTCAGGACCGCGCCGGTGAGCGATCAGCAAGCTGGTCTCACGTCACCCGTCCAAGCCCGTCCGATCCAACACACCCGTTCGAACCCACTCGGATGCGACTCGCGCGATCACGGGTGAATCCTTGATCCACTCGAAGTGGTCACGGTGGATCACCGGGGAATCTGCGTCGATGTGCCACCGCGTCACCGGCGCCGCCGTCAACTTCGATTCCAGGAAGTCGACGTTCGACTTGGGACCGAGACGGTCGTCGGCCAGCGAGATGGCCAGAACCCGTGTCGTCATCTCCGCGAGTAGGCGGTCGTAGTTGCGGGACGTCCCAGCGGGCCGGTAGTGGCTGGTCAGGGAATGCCGTGACCAATCGACCATGACGCGGCCCGCCATGGCCCCCGGAATCAGCACGCCACCCGGCCAGTGCCCCTTGACTCGTGCGACCAAGCCGATCCACTGGATGTCGCGCAGCGCCTCGAACCACCGCCGGATGCCGAACGCGCGCCAATAGACCGTCCCGGTACCGATTACCGTGACACTGTCGACCGCGCCCGGTTCTCCCGCCGCGTAGAGCAGTGACAGCTGACCCCCGAGACTGTGTCCGAACAGGTGAAGCTCACTGTTCGGGAAACGTTCTCGTACTGCTGCCGTCACCGCGGGAAGATCGATCTCGATCATCTCGCGGTAGCCGAAGTTCGGTTGATCCTGCAGCGCGGGTGTGCATTCGCCCTGTCCACGCAGATCGCACAGTGCGACCGACATTCCCTGTGCATTGAGGCTTTTCGCGAGATGCAGGTAGTGCTTGGCCTTCATGACCATTGCCGGGAGGACGAGAACCACCGGAGCCGATGGGTCCGCCGCCGGCACCAATCGAACCGTGAACGTGATTCCGCCCGGAACCTCGACGGGGAAAGATTCGAGCAGCGAGTATGCGGAGGGGCGCCGAGTCGATGCGGCGTTCTCGGCTGACTGGTCGGCGGGTGTTCCTGAGGTGGTGGACATCGGCTATTCCTTCCCGTCGGACACGACGACATCGCACACATAGTCGAAGGTGAATTTCGCGACGGTGACGTCGTCGTCGTTCACCATCACTGCTTTGCCCGTGAGCTCGAAGCGTGCGTCGGACTCGGCGGCGAGGATGGCTCGCATCTCTCGCTCGTCGACGGTTGCGATCGCACGAATTCGTCCCGAGGCGGGTTTGCGGTACGTCGAGTTCGCCGAGCGCACCACGAGACTTTCGACGACGTACAGCCTCGTGGCGGCGGCACCGACGAAGGCTGCGGCCCCGGCGATATCGGCAGCGGTGAACAACGCGCCCGCATGGACTGTGTTCATGTGATTCACCACGTGCGGTTCGCGAGGGATATCGACGACGGCCCGATCGGGTCCGATCTCTGTGACGGTGGTTCCAACATGCTTACCGAACGGCACGAGGGAGTTGGACACCGATCGAAGACGCTCGTAATCGGGTGCATCGAAGTCGATGTTGCCGAACGCGGCAGCGAAGAGTCCGACCCGGCGGCCGGTGGTGGACAGGGACACGATGTGCTCCGTTCTTCTTGCGTGAAAAGGATGGGTCAGCGGAAGGGGCGCAGTACTCGGCGGGCTATGGACCACCGAAGAACTTCCGACGGGCCCTCGTAGATGCGGAATGCGCGGGCCTCGACGAGGAATCGGGCGACCAGGTGGTCTTCGCACACGCCGAGTCCGCCGTGGAGCTGAACCGATCGATCCAGAATTCGCCACACTGCTTCCGAGACGAATGTTTTTGCGATGGAGGCGCTGTGGCGCGCGCCGGAGGAGTCGGCACCCTCGGTGTCGATGATCTCCGCAGCTCGGCGGATCAAACCGCGTGAGGCTTCGATATCGATCTCGCTGTCGGCGACATGGGCTTGCGCCATTCCGTGGTCAGCGATCGGAACACCGAAGGACGAGCGGCCGACGATGTGTCGGGCAGCCATTTCATGTGCGCGCACGGCCAGGCCGAGCCAATTCATGCAGAAGACCAAACGGGACGGTGCGAGCCGAACTCCGGCGTACTGCAAGCCTTTTCCTTCTTCGCCGAGCACGGCATCCGCGGAGACCTCGCACTCGGTGAACTGCACCTCGCAGTGCCCGCCGGGAATGCTGTGGTCCAGGGTAGGCATGCGCCGTCCGACGTTCAGACCCGGGTTGTCCTGATCGACCAGGAACATAGTCGGACCGCTCGGAGTCGCGGCCATGACGATGGTGAAGGCCGCGCCGGCGGCTCCCGTCGTGAAGTGCTTGGCACCGTCGATCACCCAGCCCGATCCGGAGCGGCGCGCCGTGGTCCGCAACATGGCCGGATCGGAGCCCGTCCCGGGAGCAGGTTCGGTCATCGCGATGGACGAGCGCACGTCTCCGGACGCCAGCGGAGCCAGATAGCGTGCCCGCTGTTCCGGGGTACCCGCGTGCTTCAACAAGTGAATGTTGCCGTCGTCGGGCGCTGATGCATTGACCGACAACGGACCCAGCAGGCTCGCGCCCGACGCCTCGAGGACGCGGGCCTGGGTGCGCATGGACAGTTGCAGGCCGCCGTACTCGGTGTCCGACAGGGGGCCGAACACGCCTGCGTCCTTTGCCTTACGTTGCAGTTCGAGACGCATCTCGTCGTCGACTTCGCGGCCGTCGACCACGACCTCACGCTCGACAGGCAGAACATGTTCCTGGATGAAGGCGGCGGTCCTGGCGACCAGCAGATCGACTGTCTCGGGGGTATCGGATCTCTCGATGCGATCGATGTCTCGTTCGACGGTTGTCATGACATCCAGTGTCGTGCTGCAGGTGGTGCGCGAGGGGCCGCGATAGGCGACGCCGATCGCACGACATCGATGGGACCCACGGTGTGCGGCGGTCACGGTGTTCCCCCAGCCTAGAGCGTGCGACAGTCCCCGATCGAAGGAGCACAGAGTGTTGGAAGCCGGTATGTTCACCGTGGTCGTCGTCGGGCGTTCGGATGTTGCCGCGAACGTCATCTCACTCGAACTCGCGTCACCCGACGACGGTGACCTGCCCGGTTGGAGTGCCGGCGCGCACGTGGACGTCCGCGTCGGTGGCGATGACGTGCGGCAATACTCGCTGTGTGGCTCACCGGCGGAGCCGTCACGGTGGCGCATCGGAGTTCTGCGTGAGCCGAACGGCCGAGGTGGGTCGGCCTACCTCCACGAACACGCACAACTCGGATCCACCCTCGAGGTCTCTGTGCCGCGCAACAACTTTCCTCTCGTCGACGCGTCGGCTTATGTGTTCGTAGCGGGTGGGATCGGAATCACTCCTATCCTTCCGATGATCGCCGCCGCCGAGTGCGGCGGTGCGGAATGGAAGTTGTACTACGGGGGGCGTACCCGCGCTTCCATGGCGTTCGTCGACGAACTCGCCGCGTATGGAGACAGAGTCGCGATACTCCCGCAGGACGAAGCCGGGATGCTGCCGCTTGCCGACATTGCTCGGGTCGCCGGTGGCGACGCCAGCGTGTACTGCTGCGGACCGGAGCCGTTGCTCGCGGCGGCAGAGCAACACGGTATCGGTTCACTGCATGTCGAACGGTTCGCGCCGCGACCTATTGTCGCCGAGGAACCGGACGCTGCTTTCGAGGTGCAACTTCTCAGTACGGGGGACGTGATTCGAGTTGGCGCCGGACAGTCGCTCGTGGACGCTCTCGAACGCGTCGGCGTCTCGGTCGCGACCTCGTGCCGAGAAGGTACCTGCTCGAGTTGCGAGACGAAGGTGATCAGCGGGAGCCCCATTCACCGGGATTCGGTACTGTCCGATGACGAGCGTGAACGGGGCGAATCGATGATGGTGTGCGTGTCGAGGGCTGCGGCGTCACCGGTCCTCGTGCTGGATCTCTAGCTGAACTCGCCCCTCAGGTAGCGGGCTTTGGCAGCGGCTCGCATCAGCTTGCCGCTGCTGGTCTTCTGCAGTCGCATGTCCGTCAAGACCAGTTCACCGACCGTGAGTCCGTGCTCGCGAGTCACTGCCTCTCGCACCGCAGGCGGACTCACCTCGTGATCGGCGGACGTCTCCGCAATGATCACCAACTTGTCGATTCCTTGGGCGTCTGCAATTGCGAACGCCGCGCATGCCAAAGACTTCGGCCCTCCGACGTGGATCCGCACGGTATTTTCGATGTCATGCGGGTAGTAGTTCTTGCCCCGGACGATGATGACGTCCTTGATGCGGCCGACCACGTACAGCTCACCATCGACGACCGCACCGAGA
>NZ_LVCV01000522.1 GCF_001647195.1 Rhodococcus sp. EPR-157
CATGTTGTCCTCGAGCGACTCTGCTGAGTTCGGGTCCGCTATTCGGACGCTTCCGTCGGCAGCGGGTACGCCCGATCCGACGACCGTCCGCGACGGGGCGTCAGCGGCAGGGGTCAATCGGCCGCGTGTGAGTTCGTCGGCGTCGACGATCAGGGTTCGTGGTCCGCGGCCCTTCACGCTGCCTGCGACGAACAACGTCGCTTCGGCCAGCCCATAACACGGGTACATCGCCGAGCGGAGAAATCCGTAGGGCGCGAACGTAGATACGAAGCGTTCGATCGTGTCTGCGCGGATGGGCTCTGCACCGTTGAAGGCTACCTGCCACGACGCGAGATCGAGGTCGGTAGGTATCGAGGTTCGCTCGGCGTGCGTTACACACGCGTCGAATGCGAAATTGGGTCCTCCGCTCGTGTGTGCCCGATACTTCGCCACAGTGAGGGGCCAGAGCAGCGGCCGGCGGATGAAGGTCCATGGCGACATCAAGATACTGGTGCTGCCGAGGTACAGCGGCTGGAGAACGTTGCCGATCAGGCCCTGATCGTGGAAGAGCGGCGCCCAGCCGACGAACGTGGAGTGACGATCATGACTGAACGCGGACGCGATCATGCGTTGGTTGGCAATCAGATTGCGGTGGGTGACGCGAACACCTTTCGGACGTGACGTGGATCCGGACGTGTATTGCAGGAACGCAGTCGAATCGTGTGCCGGTGGAGCACATTCCTCGTCGCCACCCTCCGGCGTCTCGTTGACCGTTATCCATCTGAGCCTGCCTGTCACCGCACCCAATTCGTCTTCACTGGCGGATCGCGTCGGCGCGTCGGACAAGACGACCGACGGCGCGCAGTCCACGACGATGCTGTTCGTGGCATCGTGCGGCCTGCCCGGCCGAGGCGGGTTCACCGGAACGGCGATAACACCCGCATACAGACATCCGAAGTACGCGACGATGAAGTCGAGTCCAGGTCCGAACAGCAACAGTGCGCGTTCTCCTGGCCTGCACTGGGTGCGCAGAGCACTTGCGACGTCCACTGCGCGCGTGTGTAGTCGGTGGTAGGTGAGGACCTCGGCTTCGTCGCCGGCGGTGTCGAGGAACACGTACGCACGAGCGTTGGGGGTGTCGTGCGCCCTCGACCGCAGGATCTCGGTCAGCAGAGCGGTCACAGAGCATCACCGATGATCGCGGCGATCGTGGTGCGATGATCTTGGTGGAAGAAGTGTCCTCCCGTGAAGGAGTGTGTAGCGAAGGCGTCGTTCGTGTGCTGACTCCACGCGGAGATTTCGTCGGGATCGACAACGGGATCGTTCTGAGCGTGGAATCCTGTTATCGGACATGGAAGTTCGGTACGGTCCCGATACGAATACGTCTCGCACACCTCGAGATCGGCCCGACTGACCTTGACGGTGTACCGCAGCAACGATGCGCTTCGCATCGCGGCGCGCGATGTTCCCCCCATTTCTTCGAGGGCGTCCACGAACTGAGATTCTGGCAATCGGTGGACAGTCCGCCTGCTGGCCGCCAGATGCGGTGCCCGTCTACCCGAGACGAACAGATGGCGCGGCGGCGTCCCTGCGTCGGTGAGGGCCCGTGCCAATTCGAATGCGACAAGGGCTCCCATGCTGTGGCCGTACAGCGCAACGGATCTGTCCACTGAACGTCCGACCTGCGCCGCGAGCGCGGCAACGATCGTGTGGATGTCGCGCAGTGGTGGTTCCGCTGCGGCGCCTTCCCGTCCCGGGAGCTGGACGGGATGCGAAGTGATCGACGCCGGAAACCTCCACCGTGCAAACGACGATGCGCCTGCCCCGGCATGGGGGATGAGTAGAAGGGGCACTGCAGTGCTCGTCGGCCGGCTGTCGACGGTGACCGCGGGGGCGAACCATTGCCGGGAACTCACAGCGCCACCGGCAAGTGGGCAAGCCCGCGCACAATCGAGCTCCGGGTCTGCCATTGCAGTGGGGTCGTGTCGGTTCGTCGTGGATCGTGTTGCGTGAAGAGC
>NZ_LVCV01000523.1 GCF_001647195.1 Rhodococcus sp. EPR-157
GCGCGCAGTGCCGTCACCAAGTCGGGACGGGTCAGCATCGCGAGCGACGTGTTGCCGATGAGCGCGGTCGTCGTCTCGTTGCCCGCGACGAAGCACATGATGCACAGCACGACGATCTCGTCGACAGTCAGCTTATCGGTATCCGTTGACGCAGAGAGCATTCGACTGATCAAATCTGTGCCGGGGTGGTCGCGGCGCTCGAAGACCACGTGCTGCAAGGCCAGGGTGAACGCGTCGACGACGGAGTGGACGCGGTCGAGATCCTTCGCTGTCATCAACGTCGGCTCGAGAAGGAAGCGTATGTCGTGCGTCCAACGGCCGATATCCGGTCGCATCGACGCAGGCAGATTCATCCAGTCAGAGATCACCGTGATGGGAAGGAGAGTTGCATAGTCCGCGATCACGTCGACAGCTGCGCAGGTGCGCAGTGCATTCTGCAGCAGAGTCTCCGAGGTCATGCGTACGTGCTCGCGCAAGGACGCGATCGCGCTGCCCCCGAAAATTCGATTCGCTAGCTCACGCAGTCTCCTGTGTTCTGGGTCGTCGGTGAAAACCAGTGATTTCGTCCCCATTCGGCGGACGGCAACGGCGTCCTCCCGTCCGTACCGAGCTGTTTGCGCCGAGACCAACTCAGGGATCAACGCAGCGCTGAACATGTCGTCGCGCAGCACGTGTCGAACGTCCGAGTGTCGGGTGAGCACCCACATCCCGAGCGTTCGGTGAACCGGGGACTGTGTGCGTAGCTGGTCGTAGCAGGGGTACGGGTTTCTTCGGAAGGCCGGGGAGAATGGGTTGAATCGGACTGTGTCTGCTCGGGTAACGGAGGTCATCGTCGGCTTCCGAAATGGCTGACGTATGGACGCAATACGATGCGCAGCAGCCCGATCTTCCCCATTCTGAATCCCAGCGCCGACATCTTCAGGTACCGCTCGTACCGTTGCACGATGTCGTCGCCGACCAGTTCGACGGCGCGCGGCCGCTGGGCGCGAAGTCGAGATGCCCACTCCTCGCAGGTCCACGCGTAGTCGGCCCGGTCGTTGCGCAGGCTGACGATCTCGAAGATTCCTTCGGCGGCGGAGGTGATCTCGACGAGCGTCGGTAGGTCGGCGTCGGGAAATATGTCGTTGTTGATGAATGCGTTCGCGTCCGACGGTGACATGTTGGCGTAGGCGATGGTCTGCAGTGACAGCGCTCCTCCGTCGGCGAGCCACCCGGCGCATCGGGTGAAGAACTCTCGATAGACGGCAATCTTGTCGGCAGGCGAATCGGTCGGCCGGGCGAAGTGCTCGAATGCGCCGATCGACACGATGGCGTCTACCCGTTCCTCCGGCTGGTAGTCGATCCAGTTCTCGGTTCGTACCTCGACGCCGGGAAGAGAGCGGCCCCGAATGTAGTGTGCTTGCTCGTCACTCAGCGTGAGACCGGTGCAGCGATCGACATGATGGCCGAGCGATGCACGCTCGAGTATCGCGCCCCATCCGCAGCCGATATCGAGAAGACTGCGGGCTTCGTCAGCGTCGACAGCGTCCAGATGCCACCTCAGCTTGCGATCCTGAGCTTGTTCCAGCGTGTCCCCAGGTTCTCGAAGAGCGCACGAGTAGGTCAACGACGGGTCGAGCCACAGCCGGTAGAAATCGTTGCCGACGTCGTAGTGGTATTTGATGGCGTCTGCGGTCTCCACGTCAGCTCGATTGCTCGTACAGGTACTGTGCGACCGCGCCCAGGGTCGGATTCTCGAACAATGCCTCGGGTGGAAGGTCTATGCCGTAACGAGATTCGATCTCGATCAGCAGCGCGACGGCGTGGGCAGAGTCGATCCCCAGACGGTCGAACGTCGCGTCGAGT
The DNA here is from genome assembly GCF_001647195.1 of Rhodococcus sp. EPR-157. Classification (GTDB taxonomy): domain Bacteria; phylum Actinomycetota; class Actinomycetes; order Mycobacteriales; family Mycobacteriaceae; genus Rhodococcoides. The sequence continues at coordinate 1,846 of NZ_LVCV01000523.1, forward strand.
GCAATCGAGTCTGCGGGTACGTCCAACAGTCCTGCGACGTAGTCTTGGCACCACTGCGCGATGGACTGCTGGTCGAGTATGTCGGTCATGGCTGTGCTCCTGAGAGTGTCTGGTGGCGCCTGCGTTTGGAATGTCGACGCTCGCGGGTCGGGATCCCGACGTCGTGGGCCGCGCCGACAAGGGACAAGAACTTGATCAACCAGTACCCGGGGTCGAGGCGGTACCAATTGAGTCCGAACGACGCGGAGTCAGGGAAAGCATGGTGGTTGTTGTGCCAGGACTCTCCGAACGTCACCAGGGCCAAAACCCCTGCATTGCGGCTGTTCTCGCGCGATTCGTATGGACGCGTTCCGAACATGTGCAGGAAGGAGTTGATCGCCCAGACGATGTGTTCGAGGACGAACATCCGGACGAACCCGCCCCACAGGAGCCCGCTCACCGCGCCCTGCCAGCTCATGTGAGCGATCCCGCCGATGGCCGCCGGAATCACCAATCCGAGGACCACCCAGAAGTGGTAGCGGCGTGAGATACGCATGACGACAGGATTCTTCAGAAGGTCGGGTGCGTAGTGAACGATGTTCGGGTAGTCGTGCCGACGCATCCAGAGAAAGTGTGAGTGGGCAAGTCCGCGAATCCGTCCGCGAATGCCCGATCCATCGAGGTTCGGCGAATGAGGATCTCCCTCACGGTCGCTGCACTCGTGGTGCCGACGATGCAGCGCAACCCAGGAGACGACTGGACCCTGGCCGGCCATCGAGCCTGCAACAGCGAGAACCGCGTATACCCACGTGCTCGCTTTGTAGCTGCGGTGCGTGAACAACCGATGGTATCCGGCGGTGATACCTAGCCCGGTGACCAGCCACATAGAGAAGAACAACACGAGTTCGGTGAGGCCGAACGGCTGGACGGCAAGGAATCCAACAGCGGCGACGGTACCGACGATCGGGAGGATATCGAAGAGGATGAAGTGGCGACGCTGAAGGCGGTGGAGATACGAGTTACTGACCGTCTTGCGCCGAGGAGCGGGTGGCCGTTCGCCCTGTAGTTCAGTCATGTCCAGCCTTGGGTCATGTCGAGGTGCCGTCCTGAATCAACGGGTGGTGGTCGGTAGCGACCCCAACCGTAGGAGCGGAGGGCGTTGCCTTCACCTCCGCGGAACGAAGCCGATCGAGGGATCGGATGTCGCGATTGCCATCGATGCCGGTTGACTGTCCGCGTCAGGCACGGCGAGCCCCTTCTGTAGCGTTGCTGCCGTGAACTCATCCCGCATGTCGATGTCCGGTGTCCTGGTAGCCAGTGCTGCGTCGCTCGTTCTTGCTCTCACAGCGTGTGGATCCGAGTCCGAGACGCCGACGTCCGGATCGGCTGCTGAAACAACGTCTGCGACCACTACCTGTCCCACCGCTGTTCCGGACAATGACGGTGAGGCCGAGTGGACGCTCTCCGGTACGACCGGCAGCGTCTCGGTCACCGGTTCCACGGAGTCGTCGGCACCGCTCATCGATGTCGAGGCACCGTTTGCGGTGACGGAGACGCAGGTGGAGACTCTGCAGGCCGGTACGGGTGAGGTTGTGGCGGACGACGCGGAGGTCTCGGTCTGCTACATGGGCGTCAACGGTCGTGACGGGTCTGTGTTCGACAGCAGCTACGAGCGTGGCGCTCCCGCCGAATTCCCGCTCGATGGAGTCGTGTCAGGCTTCCAGAAGGCAATCGCGGGCCAGACGGTCGGGTCGACTGTCGCCGTCGCAATGAACTCGGCGGATGGGTACCCCGACGGTCAACCGCGTGCAGGCATCGAAGCGGGAGACAGCCTCGTCTTCGCGATCAAGATTCTCGGCGTCACGGGATAAGTTTCGCACGATAGGGCCGACTGGCCACTGGGGCTCCGCCCCAGTGGCGCGGTTAAGTGCACGGCAATGCACTTATTCGTGCCACTGGGCGCGGAGCGCCCCAAACTATCCGTCTGCAACAACTTTGGCTGTCCGGTGCACGAACTCACCACCCGTATGTGGGCCTCATACCTGATAGTCGGTGCTGTGCGCCAGTTCGCGGCCAGCTTCGAAATCTGCACGCAGGCTTTCGAGCTTGGCGGTGGCGTAGGCGTACGAATCCGAACCGAGAAGCTGATGCAGCGGCCCGTCGCCCTTCACAGCCATGTCGATGATCGCGGAGGCTCCCTTTGTCGGATCACCGAGTTGGCTGCCGTGGAGAGCGAGATGGGTGCGAGTCGTCTCATGGATAGGGACGTACGCCTCGTTCACGGTCTCGGGCATCGCCAGCGAATCGGCGGTCAGGAAGTCTGTTCGGAAGTAGCCCGGTTCCACGACGCTGACCTTGACGCCGAATTGTGAAACTTCCTGCGCAAGAGCCTCACTGAGGCCTTCCAGCGCGAACTTCGTTGCGTTGTACAGTCCCCAGCCCGGACCGGCTACGAGACCGAAAACCGAAGACAGGTTGATGATGTGGCCGTTGGCCTGCGTGCGAAGTATCGGCAGAGTGGCGCGCAAGACGTTCCACACCCCGAAGATATGAATGTCGAACATCGCTCGGGCCTCGATGTCGGTGGTGTCTTCGACGGATCCGATGAGTCCGTAGCCAGCGTTGTTGACCACCACGTCGAGCCCGCCGAAGCGTTCGACTGTCTCGTCGACAGCGCTCGAGACCGAACCACTGTCGACCAGGTCGACGTCGACGATCGACAGTCGCTGCGTGTCCACCTCGCCCAGCGCCGCGGTGAGGCGCCCCGGTGAGCGGGTCGTCGCTGTCACATTGTCGCCGCGCTCCAGAAGCTGCTTGACGAGCTCGAGACCGAGACCTCGCGACGTTCCGGTGACGAACCAGGTTGCAGGTGTGGCGGTGGGGTAGGGCATGGGGAGACTCCTCGTGCGATCAGGTCGGGACTTTCCTCGACCACTCGATCGTGAGCCAGAACTACCGTCGAAAATTGGCCATAGCGCACCCTCTTCGTCCTCGGAGTTGCGTGACTAGGACTGAGCGGGCCAGGCACGACTGCCGCAATTCTGAGATGCTTCGAAGATGCCAGACGTCAACCAGGAGTTGGCCGACTACCTCAAGCGCGCTCGAGCGGGCTGTGACCCGTCGCGTTCCGGTCTGCCCCAGGACGGCAGAGTGCGGCGAGTTCCGGGCTTGCGTCGTGAGGAAGTCGCGCTCCTTGCCGGGGTGTCCACCGACTACTACACCCGTTTGGAACAAGGGCGACGAATAACGCCGTCGTCGGGAGTCCTCGACGCCATTGCTCGAGCGCTCGGTCTTGGGGAGGCAGGGCGAGTGCATCTGGGCAATCTTGTCGGGGCCACGTCCAACGGCCATGCACGGTCGCGGCCGGTCCAGCGGGTACGGCCGGGTCTGCGGCAGCTTGTCGACTCACTCGACGGTCAGCCGGCGTTGATACTCGGACGACGGTCCGACGTCCTTGCAAGCAATCGAATGGCGAACGCGTTGTTCGCCGACTTCGAGTCGATGCGTCCGAGCGAACGCAACTATGCGCGGTGGATGTTCGTCGCGGACGACGCTCGCCAGTTGTTCGTCGACTGGGACATTCACGCGCGTGCAGCGGTCGAGAGTCTCAGGTTCGACGTCGGAAATTACCCCGACGACAAGGGAATCAAGAATCTGATCGACGAGCTCACCAGTCATAGCACTGAATTCCGACGCTGGTGGAGTGAAAACCGAGTGTATCAGCGGACGTTCGGCTCGAAGCGACTCCGACATCCATTGGTGGGGGAGTTGACCGTCAGCTACGAAACGCTCACCATGCCCGGTGATCCCAGTCAAACGTTGTTCGTCTACACGACCGAGGTCGGTACCGCCTCCCATCAGGCCATGAACACCCTTTCCAGCTGGTCACTCACCAGTCCGACAGTCGAGTTGGGCTCTGCCCCTGATGATTCAACTCGACAGCGCTGGTAGCCAGGCACCGTGTAGCCCAGCCGGAACTCGGATCGGCAGCTCGATCGTCGCAAGTGGACCGTCCGCTGGATCGTCGGAGTCGAGAACGTAGAACCGCGACTTCATGTCGGCGGGATCGGTGCCGATCGCTCCCCAATAGTCGTGCTGTTCACCGGGAATGTAAATGGGTTCGCCGAGGGCGACTCCCGGAGTCCACACGTCGTCGCGGCCGGTGTGTACGTCGTGGAACCACAGAGACTCGAGGACGTCGTGATCCTCGTCCGCCCGTCCGACGGTAGCAATGCGGCGGTTGTCGCGAGTCAGCAACCGATCGTCGACTCGCGGGAACTCGATGCCTGTCCGTTCGCTGATCTGTGTGCGCGTGATCGAACCCGTCGACGGACTGCAGAGCGCTCGCATCAACGTCGAGTGGTTGGGTACCGAGGTCTGCGCGAATCCCATCGGGTAGAGATGCTCGACGTAGTCGACGGTCACCGTGCCGTCCGGATTGTCGAAGGCATTGGCGAAGTGCCACACCCAGAACGTGTCGGTGTCGATCCATCGGACAGCACCGCCGTCACGCGGGATCAGCGCGATGCGGGTGCCGTCCTCCGGGTGCCAGGCCAGCAGACTGCCACCGGTCATGGCTGCCGCGAGGTCGAAGGCCAACGGATTGACGAAGAGCACGATGTACTTTTCGGTCAGAGCCATGTCGTGAATCATCATCGGCTTGTCCAGACCCGGTACTGGCGTCGGTGCGCGCAGGGCGCTCCCGTCTGCTCCTACGACGGACCAGGTCAGGTACGGCGCTTCGAGGCTGTAATTGAACAGCACCATCTCACCGGTATGCGGGTCGATCTTCGGGTGCGCGGTGCTTCCGACGCGCATCGCGCCGTCGCAGTCCTCCTGGCCCAGAGTTTTCAATTGAGCACGGTCGAGCAGGTAGGGCTTGTCGCCCTCGGCCATGGCCATGAGCTTGCCCGCATGTTCGACGATGTTGATGTCGGGGAGTTGGCGGGTGGTTCCGGCGAGTGCGTCGCCGACTACCGACGCGGGCGGTGTGTAACCGTCCATCACGCCGGACCAGATAGCCTCGCCGCGTTGTTCTTCCAGTTCGACCATCGGTGTGCGAACGAACCGATTGCTGTACGACGCCTGACCCCAGGCGATACTGATGCGGTGGACCATCCCGTCACCGTCCAGGGGAAAGACGAATGAGCCGATCGGGTCGAATCGCGGGTTGGGACCGTTGCGGAGATAGCTGCCGTTCAGGTCGTCGGGCAAGTCGCCGACGATCTTCAGGTCTGCGACGTCCACTTCCTCACGCTGTGGGGCGAAGACGCCAGTCAAGTGGGCATGGTGGGCAACATCGACCGGCAGCGGCCGGTGCGGATCGGCAGTGACGGTCATGGTGTCCTCGGTAGTCAGCGAATGATGTCGTGGCGGATCAAGTGTTGCAGCACAGCCCTATAGAAGTCGTGCGCTCTAGGTAGCGAGGGCGCGAAACTGGATCGGATCGTGCGCACAGAATACGCGCGGACCACCGGGCGTTGCGGCCAGATCGGCGAGTCGACGTTGATTGGTTCGGAGTAGCTTCAGATCGTCGGCAAACAGAGCCTCGGCCACGGAGATCGATCTCCCGGATCGCTCTTCGGTGACTGCACGGCGGTGGTGGAACGCATCGCCGGCGTGCAGAAGCCATCCGTACTCCGGGTCACGGATGGCGACAGCGCTATGACCTGCCGTATGTCCGGGCATGGGAATCATCCACACCGAGTCGTGCAGTTGGTGCCCGGCCATCCCGAACAGTTCACCGGAACTTTCGACATAGCCAGCTGATCGGTGTTCGATCGCGGCGAGATGCGCTGGGCGATAACGCACTTTGGCCGGTAGGCCCGATCGAGTCCGCGCCGTTGCCAGTTCGACGGCGGTCGCATGGACGGTCGCCGACGGGAAGTCGACCGCGCCGCCCGCGTGGTCGAGATCCAGGTGTGTCAACACGACGTCTGTGACGTCGTTTGCCGTCCATCCACACTTTTCGAGCTGGTCGAGCGCGGTCTCGGCGCTGTCGAGGGCAGGGAGGAGGAGACGGAAGCCTGCGCCGAGTCGGGAGGTGGCGTGCGCGACGTCGTCCGTACCCAGACCGCTGTCGACGAGTACGACGCCGTGTTCGAATTCGCACACCAACACGTGACTCACCAGCGCAGGTCCGCCGATCCGCGCCCGGAACGTTCCGCAGTTGATGTGGCGAACCCGGACCAAAGAACCCAGCGATTGCATGGACCTCATCATTCCATCGGTGACCATGTGCATTCACTCTTCCCGCGATCCGTTCGCGGGAAACCAGGACGCCGCTCAGCCGTCGACGGGCCGGAGAAGCGCGACGTCGGACACGAGCCTGATGTGCTCGGCCATGGCTCTGCCCGCGGCCATCGGATCCTGTTGTCGCACAGCCTCGGCGATTCTTCGGTGACCTTCGAGTGAAGCCTTCGGGCGATCGGACTGCGAGAGCGATTCGATGCGAGTTTCGCGAATGAGTCCGGCAATTTCGCCCATGAGTCTGGCGAGTAGGGGAGAATGCGCAGCTTCGGTGATCGCGCGGTGGAACAGCTCGTCTCCCGATACGCCGCGTTCCCCCTCGGTGATCTCCGAGGCCATGACCGTCAATGCGTGATCGATCGCAGCCATTTCGTTGTCGCTTCGTCGGGTTGCGGCGAGTTCGGCAAGTTTGACCTCGAGAGCCTCACGAGCCTCGATCACTTCGGGTAGTCGGTCGGCGTGTTCGCGCAGAGCTCGGATGGCCATATCGCCGACGGGGCGACGGATCAGGACGGCACCGTCCCCGTGCCGGACGGACAAGATCCCCTGAACTTCGAGGGCCACTAGCGCCTGGCTCAGAGATGCGCGACTGACGCCGAGCTGCGCGGCGAGTTCTCGTTCAGGTGGCAGCCGCTCGCCGAGCTGCATATCCCGGTTCACGATGTGTTCACACAGCTGTTCGACGATCACCTCGTACAGCCGTGGTCGGGTCACCGGGCGGATTTGCTCAGCCACTGTGTCACTCGCTCTCTGTTCCTCTGGACCTTCCACCTTAACGGCCTTGGGTCGAGTAATTGGCGACACATTGCATCTTGACAAGTGATCCACTTCACTGGTTGAGTCGCTAATGACTCAGTGGCCAGTCCAATTAGCCACTGAAGATCCCGGGCAACCGCCTGGGTGACACCAAGACGGACCGGAGACCTTCGATGTCGACCGAGTTGATACCAATCCTTGCGCTCGTCGTCATGTTCCTCGCCGCAACCGTGTTCCCTGTGAACATGGGCGCGTTGGGGTTCGTGGCGGCGTTCTTCGTCGGAACTCTTGCCGTGGGCATGGGAACTGACGAAATTATCGGCGGCTTCCCGAGCGGCCTGTTCCTGACGCTGGTCGGAATTACCTACCTCTTCGCGATAGCCCAGAACAACGGCACTGTGGATCTACTGGTCCGCGGTGCCGTCCGCCTGGTCGGTGGCAGAGTTGCACTCATTCCTTGGGTGATGTTCGGCATCACCGGTGTTCTCACCTCGATCGGGGCGCTCGGACCGGCCGCCGTCGCCATCGTCGCGCCGATTGCCCTGGGCTTCGCTGCCCGATACAAGATCAATGCCCTGCTCATGGGCATGATGGTGATTCATGGCGCGCAGGCAGGCGGTTTCTCGCCGATCAGCATCTACGGGGTAACCGTCAATGGCATCGCGGCCGACGCCGGCCTCACCAACAGCCCGCTCACACTC
>NZ_LVCV01000524.1 GCF_001647195.1 Rhodococcus sp. EPR-157
CGACCGTGATGCGTGGATTCGGTGCGACGACGACCAAAGCTCGCTCGCAAACGGTGACCGTCGAAAACGCGCCGCCTCTCGCTGTCGCAGTCAAGGCGATCACCTTCGATCAGATCCTGACGCTCATCGGCCTTGCATCGCTTGCAATCCTCTCCCTCATCCTCGATCTGGACGTCGGCTTCGTGGCGATGACGGTGGCAGTTGTGCTCGCCCTCGCGTCGCCGAAGGCTCAGAAAGGTGCGATCAACCAGATCAGTTGGTCGACGGTTCTACTCATCGGAGGCGTCCTCACGTTCGTCGGGGTGCTGCAGGAAGCCGGCACCGTCGGATACGTCGGAGATGCCGTGGCAAGCATCGGTATCCCGCTGCTCGTAGCCCTGCTGCTCTGCTACATCGGCGCCATCGTCTCTGCCTTCGCCTCGTCGACCGCCATCCTCGGCGTGACGATTCCCCTTGCCGTGCCCTTCTTGCTCGCAGGTGAGGTAGGCGCCGTCGGCGTGATCGTCGCGTTGGCAATCTCGTCGACGATCGTCGACGTCAGTCCGTTCTCGACGAACGGCGCTCTCGTGCTGGCGAACGCGCAGGGTGTGGACAAGGACGTCTTCTACAAACAGATCCTGAAGTACAGCGCCCTCGTCGTCGTGCTGGGGCCCGTCATCGCATGGGCGCTGCTGGTTGTGCCCGGCTGGCTGTAGGGCTCTCGGTCTACCGGGTTTCGCTTGAATCGAGGGCTGCGCACTGGTCAAGTGCGCAGCCCCGATCAGGACCCACACGGTCGACTTCTTGACTTTCCGCCACTGCTCTGGCTCAATTTAATTGGATAGGCCACTTGGCCACTAAGCCTTTATTGCAGGCTCAACTCCCTCGTTTCGACTTAAGGATCGTGAAGACTATGCCGCTCAATACGACAGGCAGGACCGGACCGCTCGCAGGCACCGTCGTCGTCGACCTGACACGGGCACTCGCGGGTCCGCATGCAGCGATGATGCTCGGCGATCGCGGTGCTGACATCATCAAAGTCGAGACTCCCAAGGGAGGGGACGACACCCGAGTCTGGGGGCCACCGTTCGTGACCCCACGGGATGCCGAGCGCGAGTCGACGTACTTTCTGTCGGCAAATCGCAACAAGCGGTCAATCGCCCTCGATCTGAAGACCGACGACGGTCGCGAAGCGCTCGAGAACATGATCGAGCGCGCGGATGCTCTCCTCGAGAACTTTCGAACCGGTGTGCTCGATCGACTCGGATTCTCACCCGAGCGGTTGGCGGAGATAAATCCGACCCTGGTCGTGTTGTCTATCAGCGGCTTCGGCCACGATGGGCCGGAAGGTGGCCGTTCGGGATACGACCAGATCGCGCAGGGTGAGGCGGGACTGATGTCGTTCACCGGCTCTGGACCGGACGACGTGCAACGCGTCGGCGTTCCCATCGCGGATCTCCTCGCCGGCATGTACGGGGCGTTCGGTGTGCTCGCCGCCCTGCGTGAGAGGGACCGGACCGGCCGAGGCAAGGTCGTTCGCACGTCCTTGCTTGCCAGCGTTGTCGGAGTGCATGCGTTCCAGGGCACGAAATGGACCGTGGCCGGTGAGGTCGGTCAGGCGCAGGGCAACCACCACCCGTCCATCTGTCCATACGGGCTCTTCCCGACATCTGATGGCGCAGTGCAGATTTCCGTCGGCAGCGAAGGATTGTGGCATCGATTCTGCGATGGGTTCGGTATCGACCCGGATCTCGAAGGCATGGCGACCAACCCACAACGCGTCGACAGCCGGTTGGAGGTCATCGAGTTGGTCTCGAAGATCTTCCGTACCTACGACACCGAACCGCTGCTGCAATTACTCGACGACATCGGTGTTCCCGCAGGCAAAGTCCGCAACGTGCAAGAAGTCTACGAATGGGAACAGACGAAATCGCAAGGCCTACTGGTCGATGTCGAGCATGAGACGCTCGGCACCGTGACACTGCCCGGGCCGCCCCTGCGGTTCTTCGAAGCCGACGGCACCGAGGTCACCGAAACGCGCCATTTGGCCCCGCCGGTCCTCGGAGCCGACGACGAACTCGTCCGCAACTGGCTGAAGGAAGCGATCTGATGACCAGAATGACGGCCGTCGAATTGCTGGATCTCGTGATCGACGCAGGAAGCTTCGAGTCGTGGGATACACCTGGCGTGGACTATCTCGTCGACGACGCGTACGCCGTCGAATTGGCAGCGGCACGTGACAAGACCGGTCTCGACGAATCGGTGCTGACCGGCTCGGCGACCATCCGCGGACGCACGGTTGCCATCCTGCTGTGCGAGTTCTCCTTCCTTGCAGGCTCGATCGGCGTGGCGGCAGGGGAACGGCTGGTGGCGGCCGTGCACCGCGCAACTGCGGAAGGACTCCCACTCCTTGCATTGCCGACGTCCGGTGGAACGCGCATGCAGGAAGGGACCGTGGCGTTCCTGCAGATGGTCAAGATCACCGCCGCCATCACTGCTCACAAAGCCGCGCACCTCCCGTACATCGTGTACTTGCGACACCCGACCACCGGAGGAGTGTTCGCCTCCTGGGGGTCGCTCGGGCATGTCACGGTCGCCGAGCCGGGCGCCCTCGTGGGATTCCTCGGCCCCCGTGTGTACGAGGCGTTGTACGACGCGAAGTTTCCTTCCGGAGTCCAGACGGCCGAAAACTTGCAGGCGCACGGACTTGTCGACGCCATCAGATCGCCGGAACAACTTGGCGAGATCGTCGACCGCGCACTGCGGATCATGACGGACAAGACACCCTGTCGGACGCGGGACTCCGACGTCGTCGAGTGGGAGATCGACGATGTCCCCGCGTGGACATCCATCGTTGCGTCTCGTCGCCACGATCGCCCCGGGGTACGTGAGCTGCTGTTCAACACCGCAGCAGATGTACTGCCGCTCAACGGAACCGGCCAAGGGGAGGCCGACCCAGGATTGATTCTTGCGCTCGTTCGATTCGGCGACATGCCCTGCGTTCTGCTCGGCCAGGATCGACGAGGCCAGACGATCAAGACCCCTCTTGGCCCAGCAGCGCTCCGCGAAGCACGTCGGGGAATGCGTCTGGCGCAAGACCTACAGCTGCCGTTGGTCACCGTCATCGACACCGCGGGTGCGGCGCTGTCCAAGGAGGCAGAGGAAGGTGGCCTCGCCGGCGAGATCGCCCGCTGCATAGCCGACATGGTCGATCTGGAGACGCCCACAGTTTCACTTCTGCTGGGGCAGGGGACCGGTGGCGGCGCTCTTGCTCTGGTACCGGCGGACCGGGTGCTCGCCGCGCAGCACGCCTGGCTGTCGCCACTTCCTCCCGAAGGCGCCAGCGCGATCGTCTATCGCGACACCGGTCATGCTGCGGATATGGCGACGAAGCAGGGGGTGCGCTCTCTCGATCTTCTGAGCGCCGGAATCGTGGATCTGATCATCCCTGAGTTGCCTGATGCGGCAGACGAACCACAACAGTTCTGCGACCGGGTCGGGGCGGTCCTTCACCGCGAACTCGGTGAACTCATCGGTCAGGACCCCGACATGAGACGAATTGCCCGTGAGAAGCGATTCAGTCGAATCGGATCCGTGGCAGTCAACAGTGCCTGAGATGCCCGCTTCTCAGTGGCACGGTTGAGTGCACGGGAGGACACTTAACCGTGCCAGTGCGGCGGAGCCGCAATCCTACTGCGCGTCCGACGTGATCTTTCGGAACGGTCGTGCAGCTTCGAGTTCGAACGCCAACTCCAGCAACTTCGCTTCGGCGCCATGGTCGGCCAAGAATTGAACACCGACCGGTAGGCCGTCCGTGGTCTGCGCGAGCGGAAGCGAGATGGCCGGGCCACCGGTGGCGTTGTTGAGTGGAGTGAACGCGACGTACGCGAGAAGCCGCGGGAACAGGACATCGAAACCGTTTGCGGGGGAGAGGAATCCGAGCTTCGGCGTCGTGTGCGCGAGAACCGGTGAGACCATGACGTCGATGTCGGCGAAGGCTTCGTGATACCTGTCCGCGGACCGTCGGAGTCGATGAATCATCTGTGGGGTCCGCCAGAAGTTCCGCATGTATGTGCGCGACAGGCCCCGGGTCAACGCATCCGTTCCGGCCGCGTCGAACGTCGGGTCCATTACCTTCTTCCCGAACGTTCGCACTGCGAATGCCAGGAAGGCCCAGTAGATCTTGAAATCCTCCTGGAACTCGCGAAGATCCTTTTCCGACAACGGCAGCCCGAGTTCGCTGACATCGTGTCCCAGATCGGCCAGTAGGTGGGCGCTGTCCTGGACCGCCAGCTGGGTCGTTTCGTCGACGGGTATGCCCGGCAGTGATTCCGTGATCACTCCGATTCGTAGTCGCCGCTTCGACGGGCCCTCGATCAACCCGACCGGACGCAGCTTCGGCGGGGTTCGGTATCGCTCGATCTGCGCAACGAACGCGGCGGTGTCCCGCACCGTGCGAGTGAGCACACCGTTGGACACGATGTTGACCGGCATTCCCGAGGAATGGGCGTCGGCGATCTCACGGCCGCGGGTGAGCTTGAGTCCTACCAGTCCGCACGCTGCTGCGGGTATGCGAATGGAACCGCCGCCGTCGTTCGCGTGGGCGATCGGGACTACACCTGCAGCGACAAGGGCTGCGGAGCCGCCTGACGACGCACCGCTGGAGTAGTCGGTGTTCCAGGGATTACGGGTCGGTGGCAGAGTCTCGTATTCGGTGCTGGCGTTGAAGCCGAACTCGGGCAACGTCGACTTGCCCAGGCTGATCAACCCGGTCGAGAGGAACTGATCGGTGTAGGCGGCGTTGCGCGATGCTGGGTGGGAGTGAATGGCGAGCGAACCGTGATCGGTCGGCAATCCAGCGACATCGGTGTTGTCCTTGACGAACGTCGGAACTCCGGAGAATACGCCCGCTGACGGGTTCTGCGCGAGTGTGCGTGCACGATCGAAATCGGCAGTCTGGATGGCATTCACACGCTCGTTCACCGCGTCGGCACGTGCTATCGCAGCATCGACGGCCTCGCGCGAAGAGATCTCGCCCGACTCGATTGCCGCAGCGACACCCGTCGCATCGAGCTCGCCCAGCGCATCGTCGGCGAACGCATGTACCCGGCCTGGACGTGACATGAAGACCTGCTTCCTCGCCAGTTCTGTAGTCGACCTAACCGATCGACTATAGGACACTCTCGATCGATTCGATCGAATGTCCACGACTGCGGTGAACGTCAGGCCACGGTTCTGGTCCTATGACGGACTCCCTCGGCCATCCTGTGCTCGTCGCTGGAACCGTATGACGCCTGACCACGCGCGCGGGACCGGACAGTCGCGCAAATGTCGCGTGTTGTTTCACTGTTCGACCGCTCCCGCCACCCCTCACGGTGACAGTGTGATCGACTATGGCATCGAAATGGGTACGGGCATTGCCGCTGGTTCCGGTCGCGGGTGTTCTCGGCGTCGCGGTATACGACCTCACACAGAAACGTCACGCAATCCTGCGTAACTTCCCGGTGCTCGGGCATGCCCGGTATCTCCTGGAAGCGGTCGGTCCGGAACTGCGGCAGTACATCGTCAGCGGGAACGACGAGGAGCGTCCGTTCAGCCGCAACCAGCGGCGGTGGATCTACTCGTCGGCGAAGTTGCAGAACAACTATTTCGGTTTCGGCGCCGACAACGACACCGAGTTCGCACAGGGTTACCCGATCATCAAGCACCGCACATTCTCCGACATCGCACCTGCGACGGCGCAGCACGTGGGTGGCGGCGACACCGTTCCGGCAGCGAAGGTACTCGGCGGGCACCGCGACCGGCGGGGTGCATTCAGGCCGTCGTCCGTCGTCAACGTGTCGGCCATGAGCTTCGGCTCGTTGTCCGCCGCAGCGATCGAAGCACTCAACCGCGGCGCAGCCGCTGCTGGAGCTCTGCACAACACCGGAGAGGGTGGGTTGTCGCCGCACCACCGACACGGCGCCGACCTGACACTTCAGATCGGCACGTCCTACTTCGGATGTCGTGACAGCGCAGGCCGATTCGAACTGTCGCGACTGGAAGATCTCGTTGCCTCCAACCCCGTGAAGTCGATCGAGATCAAACTCAGCCAGGGTGCGAAACCCGGTCTGGGCGGTCTACTTCCCGGGGCCAAGGTGACGCCCGAGATCGCCAGAATTCGAGGAATCGAGGAAGGCGTCGATTGTGCGAGTCCGTCGAGGCACTCCGAATTCGACAGTGTCGACTCCATGTTGGACTGGGTCGAAATGATCGCCGACCGGACCGGGGTTCCCGTTGGCATCAAGTCCGCTGTCGGCAACATGGACTTCTGGTCCGAACTGGTGGACTTGATGAGTACTACCGAGCGAGGCGTCGACTTCGTGACAATCGATGGCGGCGAAGGGGGGACCGGCGCGGCACCGTTGCTGTTCAGCGAATCGGTGTCGCTACCGTTTCGCGTCGGATTTGCGCGAGTATACGAACAGTTCGCTCGCGCAGGCATCGCCGACCACGTCACGTTCATCGGGTCGGGCAAGCTCGGACTGCCCGACAACGCGGTCGTCGCGTTCGCGCTGGGATGCGACATGGTCAATGTCGCCCGCGAAGTCATGATGTCTATCGGATGCGTGCAGGCACAGAAATGCCACACGGACATGTGCCCGACAGGCATTGCAACACAGGGTAAGTGGCTTACCCATGGTCTCGACCCGCTGAGTAAGGCCGACCGAGCCACCAACTACCTGCGGACGTTGCGACGTGACCTGCTGAAGGTGTCCGAGGCGTGTGGAGTGGCACACCCCGGATTGATCACGGCCGACGATCTGGACATCTTGTACGGCCACGAATCTGCGACATCGTTGCGTGAGGTGTACGGATACGAATCGAAGTGGGGCGTTCCCAACGAATTCGACGCGGCTGAGATCGTTCGCGTGATGCAGGGGCCGAGCGGAACCGGCCGTTCGAGCCGAGAGGGATAGCCCGCTACTGCTGCCGGCAGTTCACTGCTGCCGTCAGTCCGACTTCGGGGTCGGTGCGTGGAACGGGATGTGGCTGTCGCGCTCGGCGTCGAGGCGCTTCTCGAAGGCGTCGACCTGCGCGTCGAGCTCGGCTGCATCCGGCACGTTCTCTTCGTGGCCGGGAGCGCCGAGGCCGGGATCGGCCGCATCGATCGAATCGTCGTGATGATGGCGGGGCAGGAAGGGCTCGGTCATCGGTTCATGATCGGATCCGCGCGCAATCGTGTCAACCAACGGCAGATGAATTCATCTGGGTCCGAGTGCGTGCATCAGGACAACGAAAACGCTCCAAGCCTGGGCAACGTCGAAAGACGGTGTTGCCCAGGCTTGGAGCGCAAGAATTACTTCCGTCAGTCGTCGCCGCGGGGCGGTGGTTCGACGTCGACGCCACCGGAGTTGTGCTCCGGTCCGGCGGCAGGGTGCCCGGCGGGAACGCGGCTACGCGAGCGGGCCGCCTCGCTCTCCGAAGGCGTCTCGCTGAACTTGCGACGCCAGGCCTCTTCCGGCCGGTAGGGGCCTGGCTTCGGCCGAATCTTACCGCCGGGGAGGGCCAGCCTCGCGATGGTGCGGTGCACCATGCCCCACTGCTGCATCAGTGGCCCACTGTTGTACGGCAACTGGTATCGCTCGCAGATGTCCTTGATCTTCGGTGCGACCTCGGAGTATCTGGTGCTCGGCATATCCGGGTACAGGTGGTGCTCGACCTGGTAGCTGAGGTTGCCGCTCATGAGGTGGAACAGTGGCCCGCCGTCGATGTTGGCGGCGCCGACCAGCTGCCGGACGTACCAGCCTCCGCGGGTCTCGTTCTCGACCTCTTCCTCGCTGAACGTGTATGCCTGATCCGGGAAGTGACCGCAGAAGATGATCCCGTGCGACCACACGTTGCGGATGATGTTCGCCGTGAAGTTGGCAGCGACAGTGGACAGGAACGTGCTCTCGATACCGCTGAACCTGTTGTCGAGGAACGCCGCCGTCTTGCGCGATGAGCCGAAGCGAGTGGACGAGCGGAGCTTCGTCGCGATGCGCGACCTCTTGCTTTCGCGCAGACGACCACCCGACGCCAATTGCGCCAGAGCGAACGCGCCGGCGCTGATGACCGGCCAACCGACGTAGTCCTTGACGAACTGCTTGCGTGCCTTGACCGCAATACCCTTGAGGTCGCTGATGACATCCTTGGCGGGCTTCTCGCCTCGTCGGATCGCCTCGATGTCGAGGTCGTGCAATGCGACACCCCACTCGAAGAATGCCATCAGGAGGACGTTGTAGAACGGCTGGGCGAGATACACCGGATGCCATTTCTGGCGCGGGTCGATCCGCATGATCTCGTATCCGAGATCTTTGTCCTTGCCGCGAATGTTGGTGTACGTGTGGTGGACGTAGTTGTGCGAGTGCTTCCAGGACTGGGCGGTGGATGCCGTGTCCCAGTCCCACACCGAGGAGTGGATCTCCGGGTCGTTCATCCAATCCCACTGCCCGTGCATGACGTTGTGACCGATTTCCATGTTCTCGAGAATCTTGGCGATCCCAAGGCATGCGGTGCCGGCAACCCAGGCAGGCTTGCTCGTCGAGCCGAGCAGCAGAACCCGACCTGCGACGAGCAACTGGCGCTGGGCAGCGATCACGGAAGTGATGTACTTGCGATCCTTCGCACCAAGGCTCGCATAGACCTCGTCGTGGATGGCGTCGAATTCCTTTGCGAGCTCAGCGATGGTGTCGTCGCTGAGATGCGCCAGTGGATTGACTGGATCTATCCTGGTTGTGTCGTCGATGGTCATGGGTACCCCTTGTCGCAAATGAATCGTGAACTCATAGTTCGATTTCGATGTCGCCCTCGGCTGTGTTCACGCAGATACGCACCGCTTGCCCGGTAGGTTCTGAGACGTCCCCGTTTCGAAGGTCTCGTAAACGCCCGGACTTGAGCGTGCCCACACAGGTATGGCAAATTCCGATGCGGCAACCGAAGGTCAGATCGAGACCTGCGTCTTCGCCGGCGGCCAGGATAGTGGTGCTACCGTCGCACTCGACGTCCTTGTTGCTGTTGGTGAATCGGACCGTACCGCCCTCACCTGCGTCATCGCCCCCGCCGATGACAGGTTGGAAGCTCTCGTGGTGGAACCGATCGTAATCTCCCTGGTCCTTCCAGTAAGACCGAAGATCGTCCAGATGCTCTCCCGGACCCGAGCAGAACGCGTCGCGCTCGCGCCAGTCAGGGACGAGCGCGTCCAGCTCCGAAGCCTTCATCCGGCCTTCGTCGCTGGTGATACGAAGCTCGAGGCGCAGCCCGTCGTGCTTGGCCTCCAACTCCTCGAGCGTCTCGGCGAACATGAGCTGTTCACGGGTGTGCACCGAGTGCACCACCACGATGTCAGTCACCTGGTCGTGGTGATCGAGACTGCGCAGCATGCTGATGATGGGCGTGATGCCGCTGCCCGCGCTGATGAACACCATCTTGTCCGGGATCGGACTCGGAAGCGTGAACTCACCCTCCACCTCGCTGAGACGGACGATGTCGCCCGTCCTGATGGTCCCCACCAGGTACGGCGAGACGGTGCCCTCCGGTACCAGCTTCGGGCTGACGCTCACGAGGCCGTCGACAGGTTCGGGATCGGACGTCAACGAGTAGGCCCGCCAGTGATAGCGGCCGTCGATGAGAACTCCGAGGCGTACGTACTGTCCCGGCGTGTGACCTGCCCACTCGAAGCCGGGCTTGATGAACACCGATACCGCATCCGACCCTTCGGGCGCGACGCGCACCACCTGACCCCGCAACTCCCGTGTCGTCCACAAGGGGTTGATCATCGACAGGTAGTCGTCGGGTCTCAGCGGATTGAACAACATTCGGACGGCGCGCAACGCCGTCCTGCGAACCAATGAAACCTGGGGCTTGGCCCCCCGCTCTGCCACGACTGCAACGTAACCGCCACACAGCGGGCTTCGTGTGGAAATCGGCTAATTGGACCGAATATTTTTGTATTGCAAGCAGATTGGAGAACAGAGGAGGGTCTCTGGGGCACACGAATGCCCGAGCGCTCTGCGCTCAGCAGTAGGTATTACCCGCCGGTAGCTTAGTCAAACGTCACCATACTGCCCTGCGGACTCGAACGCCGCCGCGGTCGAGCGTTGCGAGGCGTGACTACAGCACAATGAACCGATGAAAGCAGCAATGTACGAGACGTTCGGCGGGCCGATCGAGATCCGCGACATACCGAATCCGACGTGCCCGCCGCACGGGGTCGTCGTCGAGGTCGCTGCTACCGGTCTGTGCCGGAGTGACTGGCACGGCTGGCGCGGTCACGATCCTGACATTCCGCTGCCGAACGTTCCTGGTCACGAACTGGCCGGAACCGTCGTCGAAGTCGGGGACCTGGTCGAAAGTTTCGCCGTCGGCGCCCGCATCACGGTCCCGTTCGTCAATGCCTGCGGGGACTGTCCACCGTGCCGGCGCGGCGACCAGCAAGTGTGCGATGTCCAAACTCAGCCCGGTTTCACTCACCACGGGTCGTTCGCGGACCGTGTTGCGCTCGACCACGCAGACGTCAATCTGGTGTTGCTCCCCGACGAGATCGACTTCGACACCGCTGCAAGTCTCGGATGCAGGTTTGCGACTGCATACCGAGCGGTCGTACAGGTAGCCGGCGGGCGTCCATCGGCTGCCTGCGTCCGCGTGGCAGGCACCATGCGTCGGGTGCAGGTGCGGGCGGGGTGACAATCGTGCATCCGTGACGACTGCCGTCCCGGCCTGCCTCAGCGCCAGCCCAGCGCGGGTGCCACCTCGGTGAGTAGCGATTCCATCACGTGTGCGCAGTAGTCGACTCCGAGTTGGTTGGGAACGGTGAGCAGCACGGTGTCGGCAGCGGCTATGGCCTCGTCAGCGGCAAGTTCCTCGATGAGCCGGTCCGGTTCGCCGGCGTAGGACTTGCCGAAGCGGGCGATGCCTCCGTCGATGTAACCGACCTGATCCTGCCCGTCGGTTTGCTGCCCGAAGTAGGCACGGTCCGTTTCGTTCACTATCGGAAAGATGCTCCGACTGACCGAGACGCGCGGTTCGTGTGAGTGCTGCGCGTCTGCCCAGGTCTTGCGAAAGCGCTCGATCTGCTCGGCTTGGAGTTGGTGGAACGGGACTCCGGTGTCCTCGCTCAGTAGCGTCGAACTCATCAGGTTCATGCCCTGCTCGGCGGCCCATTCGGCAGTCTTACGGTTGCCGGCTCCCCACCAGATCCGCTTGCGCAGACCAGCAGAGTGCGGTTCGAGACGAAGCAGTCCAGGCGGATTCGGGAACATGGGCCGAGGATTGGGCTCGGCGAATCCCTTTCCGTCGAGGAGGTCGAGGAACGTGCGAGTGTGATCGCGGGCCATCTCCGCGTGGTCGGTACCGTCCTTCGGAACGTGACCGAAGTATTTGTACCCCTCGATCACCTGCTCGGGCGATCCTCGGCTGATGCCGAGTTGTAGTCGGCCTCCCGAGATGAGGTCGGCCGATCCCGCATCCTCGGTCATGTAGTACGGGTTTTCGTAGCGCATGTCGATGACTCCGGTGCCGATCTCGATGGAGTCGGTCTTGGCGCCGATCGCTGCGAGCAGCGGGAACGGCGAGGAGAGCTGGTTGGCGAAGTGGTGTACGCGGTAGTACGCACCGTCGGCGCCCAACTCCTCGGCAGCAACCGCCAGATCGATCGACTGCAGGAGTACGTCCGAAGCAGACCGCGTCTGGGACTGCGGCGACGGCGTCCAGTGACCGAACGACAAGAACCCGATCTTTTTCATTGTCGCTTCAACATGAGGTGCGAGATTCCTATTCCGCCTCCGCTCTCACCTGCGAATAGGCGGGTGAGACACTGTGTCGGTGGATGTGCGCGCAAGGAACAATGTGTCGATCGTGGGCGTGGACAACGGTCCGACGGTCATGCTTGCGCACGGTTTCGGCTGCGATCAGCATCTGTGGCGGGCCGTCACGGACCTATTGACGCCGACGTGTCGCGTGGTGCTGTTCGACCATGTGGGAGCCGGTGCCTCGGACCTGGCGGCATGGGACGAGGAACGCTACTCGTCTCTCGATGCATACGCGGCCGACGTCGTGGATATCGTGACCGACCTCGATCTGCGAAACGTCACGTTCGTCGGCCACTCGGTGGCATCGATGATCGGTGTTCTGGCTGCCGCGGCGCGCCCGGACTTGTTCGCCAGGCTCATTCTGCTGACACCGTCACCCCGGTACATCGACGACGGTGACTACCGAGGAGGCTTCAGCCGCGCCGACATCGATGAACTACTCGACTCACTCGACAGCAACTACCTCGGTTGGTCCAGCCAGATGGCTCCACGGATCATGGGCAACCCCGATCGTCCCGAACTCGGCGAAGAACTGACCGAAAGTTTTTGCAGGACAGACCCTGCGTGCGCCCGATCGTTCGCCCGGGCTACCTTTCTGTCGGACAACCGGGCCGACTTGGCGCGCGTTGTGACTCCGACGCTCGTGATCGACTGCGCGAACGATTCGCTCGCACCACCGTCGGTGGGGCGCTACGTCTGCGACAACATCGCAGGCAGTTCGTCGGTCACACTGGATGCGAGCGGGCATTGCCCACACGTGAGTAATCCGGACATCACTTCGCAGGCGATTCTGTCGTTCGTCGACTTCTCATGATCGACCGCCCGATGAACGACGCCGACCCTCTGCTGCACGACACAGCCGAGGATCTCTACGAGTTCGCACCATGCGGCTACCTCTCGACCTGGCCCGACGGCAGGATCGCGAAAGTGAACGCCACCCTGTTGAAGTGGCTCGAATACGAGCGTGGAGACCTGCTCGGACGCCGTTTCGCGGATCTCCTCACAGTCGGCGGTCGAATCCACTACGAGACACATTTCGCGCCGTTGCTCCTCACTCGCGGCTCGATCGACAGTGCAGCACTCGATCTCCTCGATTCGCACGGCGAGCAGCTTCCGGTCTTCGTCACCGCGAACACCCGGATCGGGCCGGACGGGGTTCCGGCCCTGATTCGAATCACCGCACTCGACGCTCGGGAACGACGCTCCTACGAGCGCGAGTTGATCGAGGAACGTCGACGTGCCGAATTCGAACGTGAGCGGGTGCAGGTACTCGCCACCACTCTGCAGAGATCCCTGCTGCCCCCGTCGTTGACGCCGCCTTCGGGGGTCGACGCCGACGCGTACTACCACTTCGCCTCGAACTACGACGTCGGGGGAGATTTCTACGACCTGTTTCCATTGTCGGACAATCGGTGGGGGTTCTTCCTCGGCGATGTGTGCGGCAAGGGACCCGAGGCTGCAGCCATCACGTCGTCGACGAGGTACACCCTCCGTGCAGCAGCGGTGTACGACCGAGATCCGGTAACGGTGCTGCGCGATCTCAATTCGCTTCTCCTGCAGGAGTTCGGACAGGACGCGGCCAAGTTTTGCACGGTCTTGTTCGGAGTCATGACGCTCGGTGGGGGTGGACTCGACGTCGAATTGGCCAGTGGCGGACACCCGCCGGCGATCCTGCTCCGAAAGGCAGGCACCGCAGAGTATTTGGGCACGGCGGGCGGACAACTCGTAGGGATTCTTCCTGATGCTCGGTTCGTGTCGACTTGTGTTCGGTTGATGCCGGGGGACACCGTGGTGCTCTATTCCGATGGCTTGACGGAGGCGCGGACCGGAGTAGGCCGCGAGCGCTACGACGACGACGGAGCTTTGCTCGAATTCGCGAGGGCTCATGCGCCGTCGAGCGCGCATCGGATCGTGGACGCACTCCGCGAGTTGATGGAGAGTTTCGGCACCGGACTGGAAGACGATGCGGCGATCATGGCGTTCGGGTTGCCTGAGTCGGATCACTCCGTCTGAAACTCGCGTGACCCGCCGTCGGGTCGGTTGTTAGTCTCGCAGGCGTGGAATGGGACGAAATTCGAGACCCCGAAGAGTTGACAGAGATGTTCGGCACGCCGAGCTATCGCGCTGCGAACAAGGACCGCTCCGCGCTTCACCCGCTCGACGTCCAGTGGCTCGCGCATTCCCCGTTCTGCTTGATCGGCACAGCCGGCACCGACGGTCGGTGCGACGTCTCGCCGAAGGGAGACCCCGCAGGCGAACTCGTTCGTGTGCTCGACGAGAAGACGATTGCGATTGCCGAGCGTCCGGGAAACAAGCGCATGGACGGCTATCGAAACGTCCTGGCGAATCCGTTCGTCGGTATCAACTTCTTCATACCGGGTCGTGGCGACACACTTCGGATCAACGGTGGCGCCCGCCTCGTCAAGGACGCACCGTTCTTCGACGAGATGTCGGTGAAGGGACATCGACCCATCCTGTGTCTCGTCGTCGACGTCGAACAGGTCTTCTTTCACTGTGCCAAGGCGTTCATGAGATCGCGGCTGTGGGAGCCGCAATCCTGGGATCCGACGGTGATGCCTACGGTTGCGGCCATCACGAAAGCAGTCATGCCGAATTCGCCCGAGACGGTTGCCGAACTGGAAGAGTACTTCGGCCCGGCCTACGAGAACAGGCTCTACGAGAGTCAGTAGCTCGAGTCCCAGTGATTTCCCAGTGGTTCACGCCATCGTGTGGTCGTCGAAGTTCCACTCGGATCACACACAGGGAGTAGTAACCATGACCGTCACCCAGAACACCGCCCCCCGTACCGCCACCCTCCAGGGGATACGTGTGACCGGCATCGGATTGGCCGTCGCCACCGCTGCGTGGGCGCTCTGCATGACTCTGATCGGCGACCTCGAAGGATTCGGTTGGCAGACGCTCGTCGGGGGAGCGACCGCGATTGCATTCCAGATTGCCATCATCCGCCTCCTGCTCCTGCAGGTGCGGACGAATGCGATGGGCACCGGTCGGGTGGCGAAGGGCTTCTACATCGCGCAGTTCGTGTTCATGGCAGGCGCGCTGGTGTCCTCGACGTTCGACGCGTTCTGGCTGATCCAAGGGACCCCGGTCTGGGCGGCGTTCGACATGTTCTGGCCGCTGTCGATGCTCGGGATGGTGGGTATCGGTGTGCGCATCGCCATCGCTGGTCGCTGGACCGGAATCGTTCGTTGGTGGACCCTGTGGGCGCAGTCGTGGTTCGTGGCCGCCATTCCGGTGGTGCTGATCGCGCGCGACGCAGGCCAGGTCGTGGGTTCCGTCCAGTTGATCGCAGGGTATGTCGTCCTGGGAATCATCTTGGCAAAGCTGGGAACGGTCACGCCGAAGTAGCCTGTAGGGCGACGGAAGCCGAGGCACAACTTATGATCCATCGGTGCCGACCGTTGACTCCGCGACCAGCTCAGGGCTGGAGCTGCGTGTGCTCGGGCCCCTCGAGGCCTTTCTCGACGGCGCTGCGGTCGCACTCGGTGGCCCGGTCCCGCGCGCACTCCTCGCGAGGTTGGTGATCGCCGACGGCCGAATGGTCACCGACGAGACGCTGATCGATGACCTGTGGGGCGAACAGCCACCCCGCACCGCCTCGCTCACCCTGCAGGGATACGTATCGACACTCCGCAAGGCTCTCGAGCCGCACCGGGGAAGCGGCAAGCCGAAGGTCCTCGTCCGAAAAGGGCCGGGTTACGCACTCGAGCTGCCCTCAGGCTCCGTCGATTCCAAGCGGTTCGTCGTGGCCGCATCCCGCGGCAAGCAGGCCCTCGCTGCCGGCGATCCTGCTGACGCCGAACGAATGCTGGGCGAGGCACTCGAGATGTGGCGCGGGCCGGCATACGCCGACTGCGCGGACCGTGAATTTGCCGTGGCCGAGATTCGACATCTCGACGAATTGCGGCTCGACGCGGTCGAGGATCGCATGGATTCCTCCGTGGCCTTGGGCAACAACGCCTCTGCCGCAGCCGAACTGGAAGCTCACACCCGCGAGTACCCGTTGCGAGAGAGGGCGTGGGAACTGCTTGCCACCTCGCTTTACCGGTCGGGAAGGCAGGGCGACGCACTGGCAGCGCTGCGCACCGCCCGGGAGCGTCTGGCAGAGGAACTGGGTGCGGATCCACGACCGAGCCTGCTGGCGTTGCACGACGCCATCCTGCGTCAGGATCCGTCGCTCGACGCCGCCGCTGCGGCACCGGCGGCGCGCTCGCGCGGTAGCCATGTCCCCATTCCGCCGACACCGCTGGTCGGACGCCAGGACATTCTCGGCGATGTCGCAGATGCCACGTCCGCGCATCGTCTCGTGACGCTGACCGGGCCCGGTGGAATGGGGAAGACACGCCTCGCGCTCGAAGTCGCGCGGCTGCGGAGGGATTCGGACGGCCCGTGGTTCGTCGAACTCGCCGACGTACGCGACGGGGACCTGCTCATCGACGCGATCGCGACGGGACTGAACGTGACGGTGTCGGGTGGGGCTCCCGCACTGATAGCGATTCTCCGGGATCGTGAGACTGTGCTCGTGCTGGACAACTGCGAACAGATCGTCGAACCCATCGCAGCCTTCGTGTCCACGTTGCTCGCGTCGAGTCCGGGGATTTCGGTCCTTGCCACCAGCCGCGAAGCTCTGGGTGTTTCCGGCGAATTCGTGTACGAGATGCCGTCGCTGTCTGGCGGTCCGCACGGGGAGGCCGTGCGCTTGTTCGTGGAGCGAGCAGCGTCGCAGATGGGCGGATGGCAACCCGACGTCGACGAGTTGGGGCTGCTCGAGAACCTCTGTCAGGAACTCGACGGCATGCCGCTGGCGATCGAACTCGCGGCCGGGCAGTGCCGGACGTTGTCCGTTCGGCAACTCGTCGACAACATCGACGACCGTTTCGCGGTCCTACGAGGCGGCCCGCGCAACAATGTTCGCCACTCGACCATGCTGGCCGCGGTCGAGTGGTCGTATTCCACCCTCGGTGGCTCCGAGCGAACCCTGTTCCAAAATCTGGCGATTTTCGACGGTGGTTTCGACCTGGATGCGGCGCGCACCGTCGTCGGTGAGTCGGACATCATCGGTGATCTGGGAACGCTTATCGACAAGTCGCTCGTCAAGTCGGTCGGCGGTGATCCCCGTCGGTATCGCATGCTGGAGACGCTCCGGAGTTACGCAGCGCTACAGCGTGATCCGGCTCGAACCTCGGATCTGCGCCAACGCCACGCGGAGTGGGTGATCCAGATGGCAGAGGGGGCGTATTTCGGTCTACGCGGACCGGATTGTCCGCGGTGGATGGCACGGCTGGATCGCGATATCCCCAACGTGCGAGCAGCTCTCGATCACCTCGACTCTGCATCCGAGACGTACTTGCGCATAGTCGGCAGTCTCTATTGGTATTGGTACCGGCGCGGGCATGTCGCCGAAGGGCTTCGATACCTCGAACCAGCCATGAAGGCGAAAGACATCCCGGTCGGGGTCCTCGTCCGGGCGCTCGCCGGTCTTACGATCACGCGATACCTGGCGGGTGACATCTCCGGTCTTCTCGAGTCGTTGTCCAGGCTGGCCGAACTCGAACCCGACACTTTTGGCGACGATATGGCCAGA
Organism: Rhodococcus sp. EPR-157; assembly: GCF_001647195.1. Taxonomy (GTDB): domain Bacteria; phylum Actinomycetota; class Actinomycetes; order Mycobacteriales; family Mycobacteriaceae; genus Rhodococcoides. Next base: position 17,413 of record NZ_LVCV01000524.1, read on the forward strand.
TCCGACGTGCTCGTCTCGCTTGCGTTCTTCGAAGCTGGAGCAGGAATGACGGAGCAAGCGCTCGGCCATGCAAACGAAGCGCTCGAACTGGGAACTGCCATGGACGCGCCGTATACGAGGGCGGAGGCCCTGATGTCCGCCGGCACAGCGTACTTGCGCAGCGGAGACCTCGAACGGGCGCAGGAACTGCTGGAAGCGTCGGCCGAGGTGTCGGCCGAGTCCGGCTACCAGTGGTGTGAGGCGTCGGCTCTGTGGATCCACGCGAAGGTCGATCTGGCGCGCGGTGATTGGGGTGGACCGGCCGAACTCAAGCTTGCCCGCATGATCGACGCCTGCGACGTTGTGTCCGATACGTCGTCATGGATGGTTGGCCTGGCGACGCTGGCATATGCGTTGTTCCGTCGGGGCGACTTCGACTCCGCCGCACAGTTGCTGGGAGTTGTGGGGCGACACACCGAGTTGAGCGGCTACGTTCCTGCCACGATGGACCCGATCGACATGGGGCGGTACGACCAAGAGATGCGCACGTCCATCCCGCCCGAGATCCTGCGGGCAGGAGGCGCGATCGGTCGCGAACTGGACCGAAACCGGGTGCGTGATCTCGTCCTCACGCTGGTTCCCCTTCTGCCGACTACTGCGCACTCACCGTCGCGACAGGGCGAAGACGACATCCCAGCCTGTGGCCGCGTCGAACGGACCGAGGACTGCGGGTAGCTCGCACGTGGCGACCGACTCGGCGACCGCCGGTGGAAGGTCATCGACCGGTATGTCGCCGAACACGGCGTACGTCGTCGCCGCCGACAGGCTGTATGCGTCCGCGGCTGTGCACACGAACAGCGGAAACGTCACCTCGGTCGCCAGCGCCTCGGAGCGAACCCTGAGCCATTCCAGGAACATCTCGGCATCCTCGCGGTCGCAGAAACTGACGCGTGCGGCACGCACTCGGCTGGTGGTCGCACTGTCGATGAAGTTGTCGAGAGTAGGAGCACTCATGAGGGTCGGTCTCACTTCCGTTCGCTGGGAGTCTGCAGACGAGAGTGCACGTGCCCACTTGGAAACGACTTGGAGACGACGGATGTCAGTCGAGACGCCCGAACGCCACCGCACCGAGGATGGTGTGAGCACCGGCGATGATGCCGTCCAACGGTTCCGAGTCCGGCGCAAGCAACCACTGCTGCGTCATCATCAGAACGGCGCCGACCAGCCCGATGGCGAGAGTCCGTCGATTCGGACCCGCGAGACCGTTGGCAATCCCGACGGACGTTGCGAGGGCGAGCACCGCGTCGACGAACAGGGACGTCGTCTGCCGATACAAAGCATCGATCTCGGCCGAGACGCCGAGCACCTCGAGCAGAACGATGCGCGCAGAACGTGGATCGTCGGCAATCGTGCGAAAGAAGTTCGACAGTGCGGCTTGAAGAACTTCCTCGGCACTGGTCTCGGGTCCGATCGCTGCACTGGTGGTAGGCGGGTGGATGCTGGTCAGCATCGTGGCCGTTGCACGTCGGTAGACCGCTTCGAGCAGGTCTTCGCTGCTGTCGAACGATTCGTAGAAGTACCTCTTGGTCAAGCCCGCCGTCGCGCAGATCCGATCGATCGAAGCCGAGCGGTATCCGGTTGTTCCGAACACCTCGACAGCGGCGTCGAGGAGCTGCTCGCGCCGCGTCTCGCGCCGCTGCCCGGGTGTCGATCCGCGGTACGGGCGGCCGGTGGCGGTGTCGGTTTCGGAAGTGCTCACTCAGCGATCTTGACACCGATCGGTATCAGATGGGAAGTCACGCGAGGCGCAGCGCCAGATAGAACTCGACCCTGTCCTCGAGTCGGGAGAGATCGCGGCCCGTCAACTCTTCGATTCGCTGGATCCGATAGCGCACCGAGTTGACGTGAAGGTGCATCTGATCGGCGCACTTCGTCCACGACCCGTTGGTGTCGAGGAACGCAGACAGGGTCGCAATCAGGTCGCTCTTGTGGACGTCGTCGTAGTCGGCGAGGGGCGTGAGCAGCCGTGAGCGGAACATCCGTCGAACATCGTCGGGAACTCCGGCCAGCAGTAATACGAGGGTGGCAAGTTCCTCGTGTCCGACTACGTAGCGGTCGTCGTTGCGACGTGCGGCGAGCTGACGAGCATGTTTGGCCTCCTCGACGGCGCTGCGGATGTCGCGTGAGGCAACGAGGCTGCTGACGCCGATGGACAGTCCGGTACCCGTCAGTCCCGGGGCGAGGACTTCCACGGCTCGTTCGATTGCCGGGGTGAGGTCTTGGTCGGCAGGCACGATCGCAATGACCTCGCCGTCGGTGATGCCGACTGCCGAAAAAGAGGACGCCGAGGTCTCACGAACCAACTGACGAACTTCGCCGAGGCGTAGCACATCCTCGGACACTGCCGCTGCTATTGCGATATAGCGTGATTCGACCGGAAGGCCGATGACGTACATCTGCTGCGCAATGTCCGACGCCGACGCTCCCTCGGACACTGCACGCACGAATTCCTGTGCGAGGATGCCGGATCCGGTGTGCCTGTCGTCGGATCGGGCACGCTCGACCGCGACGATGGATGACAACTGTTCGGCGAGCGCCAGCCTCTCCGGATGCCATGTCTGCCAATCGCTTCGGACAGCAACGAACCAGTCGACGACCCGGGCGGCGGAATCGCTGTCCACCGGCAGCAGGGAGATTCCGTACTCCTCGACGTAGTGGGGAAGCCTCCGAGCGGTCAAGAACTCGTGGGCGAGGAAGACAGGGTCCGGAATGCCTTCCGGACCCGCGAGGACGTTGCCCGACGCCGTGGACACCCAGCACTCCATCCCGAGTTCGGTGCCGACGAGATCGAGCAGCGGACCTATGCCGCCCGGTCCGGTGCTTTCGACAAGGCGTTGGTGTCGGTCGAGGACAGCCTTCAAGTCCGACGTTCTCGCCGTCGACAACTGGCGGACGACGACCTCGGTAACCGTCGCAAAAGCGACGTCCGCGGGAACCCGGAACAGCGGCAACCCGTGCTCGCGGCATGCGGCCACGAGGTCGTCGGGGACCAACCCGCCTTCGGATGCTGCAACCGCCGCGACCCCGGCCTTGGCGACGGAACTGACGAAGGAATACGAGTCATCAGAATCGGTGTGCCACACCAGGCCGGTAAGAACGAGCTCGCCGCCGGTCAGATAGCGACTCGGATCGAGCATGTCGGTGGTGACTACCCATCGGATCACCGGATCGAAGTGCTCGGGTGCGACTACCTGCTGCAACTTCAGGTCGGACAATCCCAGCAAGTCATGCAGTCTCACGGCCAATCGACCTCGCTCTTTGTAGGAACCTCCAGAACCTACACTGTGATCACCGTCATAGTTCGTCGTTATTGTCTCTCGTTCGTCGGATGTCGCGCAGGTGTACTGGATGCACACACCCGGCATCGAAAAGTTGGAGCGAGCACGATGGACTTTCTACGGCCACAGACCTGGGCCGACGCACTGACGGCCAAAGCCGACGACGTCGATGCCGTCCCGATTCAAGGCGGCACCGACGTCATGGTCGAGATGAACTTCGACGTTCATCGGCCGGGAGCTCTCCTCGATCTGAACCCCATCAGCGAACTCACCACCTGGGAACAACTGCCCGACGACACGCTGCGCATCGGCGCGGGGATGCCGTACGTGCGCATCATCGAGGAAGTCGGAGACCGGCTTCCCGGCATCGCGCAGGCCTCCCGGACCGTCGGATCTCCGCAGATTCGAAACCGGGGGACCGTAGGCGGCAACCTCGGCGGTGCATCTCCCGCCGGCGACCTGCACGCACCACTTCTCGCCGCAGGGGCAGTGATCGAGGTGGAGTCGGCTGCCCGCGGAACTCGGATGATTCCGGCCGCCGACTTCTACGTCGGGGTGAAGCGGAACTGCTGCGAGCGCGACGAATTGATCAGAGCGTTCCACGTGAAGCCCGCCGCCGGTCCGCAGTACTTCTCCAAGATCGGTACGCGCAACGCAATGGTGATCGCGGTGTGCTCCTTCTCGATAGCTCTCTACCCCGGTGAGAAGCGAATCGGAACCGGACTCGGGTCCGCTGCGCCGACGCCCCGGCGGGCTTATGCTGCCGAGGAATTCCTCGCCGGCGAGGTCGACTGGTCCGGTCCGTTGGACGACCGGGTGGTCGTGCGATTCAGCGAACTGGTCTCGGACGCTGCGAGCCCCATCGACGATGTTCGCGGCACTGCGAACTACCGCAGGCATGCATTGGCCGTCATGGCGAAGAGAACCCTCGGCTGGGCTTGGAAAGACCTCGGCAACAACGGAAAGGCGGCGTGAGACATGCGCGTCACGTGCACGGTCAACGGTAAGGAATTGGAAGCCGACGACGTCTGGGAGGGCGAGAGTCTGCTGTATCTCCTGCGGGAGCGGATGGGATTGCCCGGTTCGAAGAACGCATGCGAGCAAGGTGAGTGTGGTTCGTGCACGGTCTATCTCGACGATGTACCGGCATGTGCATGTCTCGTGGCAGCCGGTCAGGTCGAGGGTCGGTCGGTCCGTACCGTCGAGGGCCTGGCCGACGGTGACACCCTCGATCCGATGCAGGAAGCGTTCGTGGAATGCGGGGCGGTGCAGTGCGGATTCTGCACCCCCGGTCTCGTCGTGCAAGCGCACGATCTCGTCGAACGGGTACCGAATCCCTCCGATGCAGAGATCCGCGAATCGCTCGCCGGAAACCTCTGTCGCTGTACCGGATACGAGAAGATTCTCGACGCGGTGCGGCTCGCAGCAACTCGAAAGGCCGAGGCCCGATGACGAAGACCATCATCCACAACGCGTACATCGCTCCGATCGTCGGCCACGAGATCACGAACGGCTACGTTGTGATCGAGAACGGCATCATCTCGGCGCTCGGATCCGGTGAGGCTCCCGCTGTCGACGGTGCCGAGAGGATCGACGCAGGCGGCGCGCTCCTGACCCCGGGCTTGGTGAACACGCACCATCACCTCTACCAGTGGGCCTCCCAGGGACTGGCGAAGGACAACACCCTGTTCGAGTGGCTCGTCGCGTTGTACAAGCCGTGGTCGAAGATGGACGCGGAAGTCGTCGGAGGCGCTGCTGCAGCAGGTCTCGCGTGGCTCGCGAAATCCGGATGTACGACGACGACCGACCACCACTACATCTTCCCGAAGGATCGTGGTGATCTGTTCGCTGCGGAGATCGAGGCCGCTCGCCGTAT
>NZ_LVCV01000525.1 GCF_001647195.1 Rhodococcus sp. EPR-157
ACACATCCGTCGGCGCAATCACCATCGTCGCCCCACCACAGAACGCCAACACCAACTCCAACACCGACGCATCGAAACTCGTCGACGCGAACGACAGAGTTCGCGATCCGACACCGACGCCGAAACGGCTGCGCTCGAGCTCTGCCATGTCTGCGATGCCTCGGTGGGTGACGACGACACCCTTCGGCACACCCGTCGACCCCGACGTATAGATCAGATACGCCACATCATCGAGCGACGGCACCGGCAACGAAACACCCACACCCGCACTCACATCAAGCTCAGCACCAACCCCGTCGAGTACCAGCCACCCCACCCCAGGACCCGCCTCACCCAACACACCCACATACTCCGACACCGTCACACCCACCACAGCACCCGAATCCGACAACATA
>NZ_LVCV01000526.1 GCF_001647195.1 Rhodococcus sp. EPR-157
CCAACCAACGCCACAGCATCGACACCAGCAACACCCACCGCCGAAGAAAACACCTCCGACAACACCCGACCACCCACCGACACACCGCCACTTACCGGCACCAACAACTCATGCTCGGACTCGGTGAGAATGTCCACATCGCCGACAATGGCGGTGGGGTTCGCTGCCATCGAACCAAGAAGCTTCGCAAACCTGTCGCTGTGGCCGCGGATCGTGTCTTCGCTCGCGGCCGACGCGTCGTAGACGAAGTCGACTGCAAGCCCTGCGGGCACACCGAGCGCGTCGAATGTCTCTTCTACCGACACCACTACGTCGACACTGTCGAGATCGTGGGGCGAGCGCTCGACGCCGAAGGACAGGAGGACGCGGATCAGACCGGAGCGGGTGGCGCCGGCGGTATTCACGGTCCGCGACACCGACTCGAGCGACGAACCTGCGTGTGCGAGTGCCGCAGAGTCGATGTCCCGCAGCCGCGCACCGAGGTCGACGAACGACTCCGACGGTTCGACCGCTGCGCGCAGGACCACGACGTTGCCGTCGGAGAACCTGGTTCGCGCTCCGATCGACACATCCGGTTCGTCGGACAACCGGGCCAGAAGAACGGCGAGCGCGGAGTGAACCGCAACCAGCACACTCGAGTTTTGCTGGTGCGCAGCAGCGAGCAGGCCGCGATGGACAGCGGCATCGACAGAAGTCGCGAGCGCACGTTCGACCGGTGCTGCGCCAGAATCTGCACTCGCAGTTCCTGGAAACCCTACTGGGTCGGGTGCATCGGCGAGAACCGTAGCCCAGTAGGCCAACTCGGCGCGCTCAGCCCTGCGCGCAGCGCCCGTCGCTGCGCTGGCGCGGTGGACATCGTCGACAGCGCCGTGCGGGCTCGCAGCGACGAACGCGTCGATGACCTCGATGAAGTTTCGATGGTGTGCGGCGAGGTCTTCGTCGGCGTACCGGTTGGGATTGCCGCGAAAGTCGACGAATGTCTTTGCAGGTGAACCACTTTGGTAGATATTTACCAGCAGATCCTCCACTGGACCCGAGGTGACGATGTTGAACTCGCCGACGATCGAACCCAGATTGATCTCCTGATGGAACAACATGACGTTGACCATGGGGGCCACGAGCGCGCTGTCTCGACCACGGCTCGCGAGATCGCGACGAATGTCCTCGATGCTGAATCGCTGATGGCGAAGCGCACCCATCAGTTCGAGTTGCACCTGTTGGACCAGATCCCCGACGCTGCCCTGCGGATCGACACGAATGGACAGTGGGGCGACGTTGACCAGCATTCCGCCGGACCGACGCAGAAGTGCGGTGGTTCTTGCGGACACCGGGATGTTGACCAGAACCTCGTCTTGGCCCGTCATCCTCGACAGGTAGCACGCAAACGCGGCGATGACGACGGCTGCCGCCGTCGCGCCCTTGGTGGCGTCGGAGTCCTCCAGCGCTTCCACTACTTCGGCTCGGAGGGCGGCGCTTTCGAGCTTGCTCGCAGCCACGGTCGGTCCTGGCGTCGACGCCAGCGAGGCACCGCTATGAGCGCCGCCGACATGCTCTGCCCAATAGTCACGATCGGCTTCGAAACGGCTGGACGACCGGTACTCCTGGTCCAGATCGTAGAGCTTTCTCAGGTCGGCTGCCTTCGCGGGCTGCGCTTGAAGTCCCTCGACCTCCGCGGTATAGAGCTCTGCCGTTCGGTTCACCATGGTCATGGCGCCGTAGCCATCGAGAGCAACGTGGTGAATCTTGCTGTACCAGAGGTACCGATGGTCCTCGACGTGCAGGATCCACACGTCGACCAGACGGTCCCGGGTCAGATCTACCGGCGTTGTGTAGTTGGTGTTTATCCACGCAAGAGCCGCGACCATCGGCTCGGGTTCTGCACGTAGATCCAGATAGTCGACACTGTCATCGATGTCGTGATCGACCACCTGCACGGGTTCGCCATCGACCTCGGTCAGTCTGAGGAATGCCGATTGAAACTCATGACCTGCCTGGCGTGTGGATTTACGCAGGAGTTCCACATCGAGATCTCCACGCAGGTCCACGTACTGTGCGATACAAACGGGCACCTCGGGTGCAAGCTGCTGCGCGAACCACATCCCTCGTTGCGCCGACGACAGAGGAAAGGCCTCCGCTGCGCCGCCACTCGGCGGAAGTGAACCTTGAGACTCGCCTGAAACCGCGGCCCGCATCTACAAGCCTTTCTGCGTCGAAGCCGACGATGCCGAAAACACTGGCGCCGAAGCCGGCTGCGGCATTTTTCCGGGAGTAGTACTAACGGCAGAGTCGGTCAATGTTCAATCCGTTCCCGAGCGTGCATCGATGGCAACTGTGTTCTCTTTCTCGCGCGGCTTCTGTGGCCCCGCACGAGCGACCGGTACGGCTCGCGGCCGTACCCCGTCTCTCAGATTGGTTCGTTGCACGCCACTCGAAGGATTGGCTCCACCGCAATATCCACAGCCGACCAGTTACCGCTTTCGAGCGCCGATAACCAACTGGCAGAAGGTTTTGGTATGGCCGATTCGGCCGGAACGCTGCTCATTGACGACCCCCTCCCGTGCAAATACGCCAGCAAATGCACAATTCAGCGACCAATTGCGCACCCACACTTCGCGATCTATAAACATACAATAGGAACCCGCCCGATTTGTCGCGGATCACTAAAGAAGAATCGACCTTACTTCGGCTTCCGTTACAGATTGCGCCGTCTCGTCACAACCATGCCCGAATTCACCACTACGAATGACTCGAAACATTCTGTAGATCACGTAGGTCGAATCCAAAAAGAACTAGAGACGCTTTTCCGGCGATATTTGATCCTGCGGTTTGTTTTGCTGCCTGTTGAAAATTCTGACCGACACGAACAGTGCTGCCGCGATACATAGCAGCACTTCCGGTATCCGGCCGAGGTCGGTAGCAACGGTGGTGTCGGACCGCAACTGTATTTTCTGGACCAGCACTTCCGGAACGAAGAGATCCGTTTCCTGCACAACCGTCCCCCTTGGCGAGACAGTGGCGCTGATACCGCTGGTCGCCGCAACCACGACCGACCTCCCGTGCTCCACCGCGCGTACTCGCGACATTGCGAGCTGCTGGTAGGTCATCTCGGTGTCTCCGAACGTCGCATTGTTCGTCGGTATTGCGATGAATTCAGCCCCGGAACGTACCGATTCGGTCAGGGCGCGATCGAACGCGACTTCATAGCAAGTGGCAATTCCCACTGCGATTCCTGCGGAATGCACCACGCCGTTGCCGGTTCCCGGCACGAAATACCCTGCGCGGTCCGCATACTCGGAGAACAGCCGAAAGAAACTCCGGTAGGGCAGGTACTCGCCGAACGGCTGAATGATCTTCTTGTCGTGCCGCTCGCCTGGTCCGGCCGCGCCGTCCCACACGATGACCGAGTTCGTCGTCGTTCTGTCGTCGTTCACGAGAACCGAACCGACGAGGATGGGCGCGCCGACCGCTTCCGAAGCCTCGGTGATGAGGGCGGCGGCGTCGGAGTTGCGCAGTGGGTCGATGTCGGAGGCGTTCTCGGGCCAAACCACCAAATCAGGCGCGGGTTGGTTGCCTGCCGCTACATCGTCTGCGAGTCGCAGCGTTTCCCGGACGTGGTTGTCCAGCACAGCCCTGCGCTGCGCGTTGAAGTCGAGGCCGAGCCGCGGGACACTTCCCTGCACGGCTGCCACCGTGATGGTGCGGTCTCCCGATTCCGGATCGTCGGACATCAATGTCGGAAGCAAGGCCACGGCGACGACCGACGCGGTGACGGTGGTAGCCATCGCCGACACCCACATCGCCGGTGCAGGGCGCACGAGTAGGCAGTGCACGACTGCGGCAATCCCGCATCCGGTCAAGGCGACACCGAAACTGAGCAGCGGTGCGCCGCCGATGCTCGCGAGCGGAAGCAGCCAACCGTCAGGCTGGCCGAATGCCAGTCTCCCCCAGGGAAATCCCCCGAAGGGAAAGGAAGACCTCGCCCACTCGACAAGACTCCATGCCAACGCAATCGACAGCGGCCACCATCGAGATCGGGACAGCACGACCGTGAGCACCCCGAAGATCGCGATGAACACCGATTCGGCGGCGGCGAGCGCAAGCCACGGGAGTGGTCCGACGTACACACCGATCCATGGGAGCAGCGGAACGAAGAAACCCAGCCCGGCAAGGAAGCCGTACCCGAACCCGCTCTTCTTCGTCGACGGTTCTTCCCGACCGAATCCGAGCAACACGGCCACGAGCAACGCGATCCCGACCGGAGCCAGAAACCACAGATGCCGAGGCGGAAAACTCGCGAACACCAGAAGTCCGGAAGCCACTGCCGCGACGCCGGTCAGCACAATGCGGGCGACTTCCCGAGGCTTACCCTTCATGGATGACCCGACCACGGTGCACGACACGCAGGCAGCGCGGACTGCTGGAATCGGTGTCCAGTGCCGGCAGCGGTGGTACCCCGGCGCGCGGGTCGGTCGACCAACGCGCAACCGTGTCGGCCGGCGCACGCACCACCAGCTCGTCGACATCCCAGATCGCATAGCTGGCGGGGGCTCCGGGTGCCAAGGTGCCGGCCATCCCGTCTCGTACTCCGCCCGCGCGCCAAGCACCACGTGTTGCCGCGGAGAAAGCTGCCCGCGGAGAAATCGCGCTTCCCGGAGTCCGATGATTGACCGCCGCGCGCAGCATCGCCCACGGATCGAGCGAGGTGACCGGGGCGTCGGATCCGAATGCGAGCGACACCCCGGCGGCTGCGAGTAGCGCGAACGGATTCAGTGAACGTGCGCGGGCAGCTCCCAACCTCGTGGCGTACAGCGAGCTCTCGCCACCCCACAGGTCGTCGAACACCGGCTGCATACTGCCGATGACGCCCCAGGACGCGAGTGCCTCGGCCTGAAGCGGCAGCACCATTTCCATGTGTTCGATACGGTGCCCTAGCGACGCCACCGAGGGTCCGCCGAGAACGGACGCTGCACGCTGCACACCTTCGACGACCGCGCCGACCGCGCCATCACCGATTGCATGGAACCCCGACTGAATCCCGGCTTCGGTACATGCCGTGAGGTGTGTGTGGATCGCGTCCACGTCCAGAAAGGCGACGCCCGTGCCGACGTGGTCGGCATACGGTTCGGTGAGCCAGGCCGTGTGCGAGCCGAGAGAACCGTCGACGAACAGGTCGCCGCCGAGGGCATGAGCTTCGGTCGCGGCCAGCAGCGCGTGCGCATCCGACGCGCTTGCGACGGCCTCACCCCAGTAGCCACGGACCTCGACGCCATGGTCGGTCCGCATCAGTTCGGCGAAGTCGGTACGCCCGGCGATTTCGGGACCACCGCATTCGTGAACGGCACAGATCCCTCGCGATGCAGCGTGGTCGAGGGCTGCATGTCTGGCCCGCGAACGCTCTGCGGCACTCAGCAGCGAACGAGCTGTCGATCGCACGGCGTGGTGCGCGTCGGTCGTCAGCGGGAGCTGTGGATGAAATCCGTTCGATGACTCGGTCAACGCGCTCGCGTGACGTAACGGCGTCGAACATGCGGCTGAGTGGGCGTCGATTCTGGAGAGGTAGACCATTCTGCCCGGTGCCACCTCGTCGAGGTCGGCAGTCGACAGCGCGCCGCCGTCGGCCCAGCCGGATTCATCCCACCCATGACCCCAGACCACGGCGTCCTCGAAGTGTTCGACGTGCGCCCGGAGGCGCCCCAGACATTCTTGTCGCGAGGAACAGTCGCGCAGATCCAGGCCGATCAAAGCGAGCCCGAGGGCAGTCGTGTGAACGTGGGTATCGACGAAGGCCGGGGCGACGAATGCTCCCGCCAGATCGAACTCTTCAGCTCCGGGATGCAGAGCCCGACCTGTTCGGTCCTCGCCTGTCCATGTCACAACTCCGTTGGTGACTGCCATTGCCGTGGCGTCCGGAGCGGATGAGCTGTAGATCCGTCCGCCGAGAAGAAGTTGGGTGCGCACGACAGCCAAGTCTGCCCTCAGCGGGTGGGCTTCTGGAAATCCCGTCCGTCGAGTTCGATGATTCGAGCTGAGCTCGGCGCACCCGCGGACTCGGTCGCCACTTCCCCGTCGATGACGGTCGGACGCATTCTGCTTGTCGTGGCGGCGACCGTCGGCATCCATCGCGCCGCGGCGAGCAGCACCAACGGCCGCAATGCCCATCGGGTGACCGGCATCAGCAGCAAAATACCGAAGACCGAGGTGACCAATCCAGGAACGAACAGGGCGACCGAACCTATGGCGAAGAGC
>NZ_LVCV01000527.1 GCF_001647195.1 Rhodococcus sp. EPR-157
ACTGTCGTTCCTTTCGTTGCCTGTACTGACAACGGACGACACCGTCGAATTACTCCCCGAACTTCATGGCAATCGGGTAACGATCAGGACCGTGGCCGGACCAGGCCGGTCTCGTAAGCCAGAACTACCGCTTGCACTCGATCTCGAAGGCCCAACTTCGTCAGCATTCGACCGACGTGCGTCTTGACAGTTGCCTCGGACAACACGAGTCCCCTGGCGATCTCCGCGTTGGACAAACCAGTGGCGAGCAGCCCGAGCACCTCCCGTTCGCGTTCTGTGAGTGTGTCGAGCACACCGGGATCCTGGATCGGGGCCGACTCCTCCGCGATGAATCTCGTGAGCAGTCGTTTGGTGACCTTCGGCGACACGACCGCATCGCCCGCAGCAACACTTCGAATGGCCGAGATCAGATCCTCGGGCGGGGTGTCCTTGAGCAGGAATCCACTCGCACCAGCTCGCAATGCGCCCAGCACGTGTTCGTCCAGGTCGAACGTCGTCATGACAAGCACTCGCGAGGATGCGCTGGAAGAGGTGATCTGCGACGTCGCAGTCACGCCGTCGACTCCGGGCATGCGAACGTCCATGAGGACAACGTCGGGCGTGAGTTCGAATACCGCCTTGACCGCCGACTCGCCGTCCGCTGCCTCGCCTACGACGTCGATGTCGTCCTGAGCATCGAGGACCATCGCAAGTCCCATCCGCATCAGCTGTTGGTCGTCGACTATGAGCACAGAGATCGGCACCGAAACAACCTATCGCTATTCGAGTGGCAACTCCGCGCGCACGCGCCAGTGACCATCGTCTGCGGAGCCTGCCTCCAGCGTGCCCTGCAGCACCGCGACTCGCTCTCGCATGCCCAGCAGCCCGTTGCCAGTTCCCTGGACCGTGCTCGTGGACACACCGACCCCGTTGTTGACGATCTCGACGAGGACGTCCTCGGCTCGCCGGACGACGGACACCCTCGCCTTGGGTGCGTGGCCACCGTGACGCAGCACATTCGTCAGAGATTCCTGCACCAATCGGTGGATCCCGAGACTGATTGCCGGGCTGATGTCGTCGAGGTTTCCCGTTTGCTCGATCTCCACGTTCAGCCCCGCCCTGGACATCATGTCCACTACCTTGGCCAGACCTGCAGTCCCGTAGAGCGGCATGTCGTCGACGTAGGGGTTGGTGCGCAGAAGTGCCACGGTTCGGCGCAGTTCAGCGAGAGCTTGCCTGCCGGTCGCAGAAATGTTCGCGACAGCCTGCTCCGCCCGATCAGGATCCTTCCGAATTGCATAGGACGCACCGTCCGCCTGCACGACCATGACACTGACGCCATGCGCGATGACGTCGTGAAGTTCACGTGCGATGCGCGTTCGCTCCATTGCGACCGCTTCCTCCGCACGGCGGTCACGATCGTATTCCGCTACCGCGAGTCGCGCTTCGACCGCTTCGTCGTATGCCCTTCTTGCGCCGAGGAACTCGGCGGCGACCCACGCAAGCGAATACATCAGCACTGTGAACAACACTGTGGAAATAGGTTCCTGACCGAAAGCGAGCAATCCGACGATCGCATCGCCCGTCAGCGCGACCAGGTAGATCGCTGCGTCGCGACGCCCGACGTACACGACCAGGGTGTAGAGCATGATCGGCAGCGCGAGTAGCGACGGATGAAGGTTCGTGGACTCTCCGACCCCCATGCCGGCGAGGCTGCTGAAAAGCGATGCGGTCAACACCGATCCGGCCACGATGCGCGGGTGGCGACGCCGCCAAGCGACCGGAACCGAGACTGCCACCGCGACGAGAATGTAGAGCGGCCAACTGCGCATCTCGGAGTTTCCGACGAAGGCAATCGCGTCGAATACGAAGAGAATGCCCGCCAGGAGCGAATCCGCAACGAAGGGCTTGCCCCTGAGCCATAAGCTGAACCTGCGCATGTGATTGAGTTTGCCGCATGACGGCAGCCGACTGGGGATTGTTGATGGTCGCTGCACTCGCGGCAGGATGGGTCGATGCCGTTGTCGGCGGTGGCGGTCTCATCCTGCTCCCTGCGCTCCTCGTCGTCGCGCCTGGACTCACCGCTCAGGCGGCACTGGCCACCAACAAGATGACTGCGGTTTTCGGGACCTTCACCGCGGTAGTGACGTTTACGCGCAAGATCAAGCTCGACTGGCATGTCATGGCCCCGGCAGGCATTGCCGCTGCTGCCACGTCGGCGTGCGGCGCGGCTGCAGTGTCATTGATCGACCGGGACTTGTTCATCCCCATCATCATGGTTGTCCTGGTGGGCGTCGCGGTCTTGGTCACTGCGCGACCGACGATCGGAACCGTCGCCGGGGATCACCCTCCCACTCGCCGGAAGTTCGTGCTCGTGGTGTTCTTGGCCGCTGGTGGATTCGGCTTCTACGACGGCATTCTCGGTCCAGGAACGGGAACCTTCTTCATCATCGCGTTCGCGACTCTGTTGGGCACCGAGTTCGTGCGCAGCGCCGCGATGGCGAAAGTCCTGAACCTGGGTTCGAATCTGGGGGCCCTCGCGTTCTTTGCGGTCACCGGGCATGTGATGTGGCAGTTGGGAGCCGCCATGGCCGCGTGCAACGTGGTCGGTGCGCTGATCGGATCGCGAACCGCCCTGTCCAGAGGGTCCGGCTTCGTCAGAATTGTGTTGCTCGTGGTGGTCATCGGCATGGTTGTACGCCTGGGATGGCAACAATTCGGCTAATCTCGGTCCCTGTGACTCAGTTGTCGAAACGGCACGTCGACCCGGACTTCCTTGCGCTTCCGCTACGAGAGCTCGCAGACGCCGCGCTCGACGCCGCCAAACGGGCAGGCGCGACACACGCGGACTTTCGTGTTCACCGCCTCGTCACACAGTCACTCAACCTCCGAGACAGCGTCGTCCAGTCCGCCGTCGACAGTTCTGAAATAGGTCTGGCGGTGCGCGTCGTCGTAGACGGAACATGGGGCTTCGCATCACAATCCGAATTGTCGGTCGCTGCTGCGGTCGACGCTGCGCGGTCCGCAGTGGGAGTGGCGACCGCGTTGCGCGCACTCAACCGGGAGTCTGTCGAGCTCGCCGCGGAGCCCATCTATTCCGATGCCACGTGGGTCTCGCGGTACGACATCGATCCGTTCGACGTACCGACGAACGAGAAGGTCGACCTCCTCGCCGCGTACTCGGACTCGCTGCGATCCGCAGAGGGGATCGACCACGTCACCGCGTCCGTCCTCCAAGTGAAAGAGCAGAGCTTCTACGCGGATCTGGCGGGCAGCACGATTACCCAGCAGCGCGTGCGCCTACACCCACAGCTGGAGGCAACGACAGTCGACCAGGAGGCAGGCGCGTTCGAGACCATGCGCACACTTGCGCCGCCGGTGAGCAGGGGTTGGGAGTACCTGGGCCAGGAAAGCACGTGGGACTGGGCAGACGAACTCGAACGAATCCCGTATTGGCTGTCGGAAAAGGTCAAGTCTCCGTCGGTCGAACCCGGACCCAAGGATCTCGTGATCGACCCCACCAACCTCTGGCTGACCATTCACGAATCCGTCGGACACGCAACCGAATACGACCGGGCAATCGGCTACGAGGCGGCGTACGCAGGGACGTCCTTCGCAACACCGGACAAACTGGGAAAGTTGAAGTACGGCAGTCCCTCCATGCACGTGACGGCAGATCGGACCGAAGAACACGGACTTGCGAGCACTGGATTCGACGACGATGGCGTCGCCGCACAGCAGTGGGACCTGGTCCGCGACAGCATACTCGTCGGGTACCAGTTGGACCGCGTCTTCGCGCCGCGCCTGGGCCTCGAACGTTCGAACGGCTGTTCCTACGCTGACTCACCGCACCACGTTCCGATACAGCGGATGGCGAACGTGTCCCTGCAACCGGATCCTGTCGTCGATCGCACCATCGACGATCTGGTCTCTCGAGTCGAGGACGGGATCTACGTCGTGGGAGACAAGTCCTGGTCGATCGACATGCAACGGTACAACTTTCAATTTACCGGGCAACGGTTCTTCAGAATCCGCAATGGACGACTCGACGGGCAGCTTCGTGACGTCGCGTACCAGGCCACAACGACGGACTTCTGGGGTTCGATGGAGGTCGTGGGAGGTCGATCGACACGGCGGTTGGGCGGTGCATTCAACTGCGGGAAGGCGCAGCCGGGTCAGGTGGCCGCCGTGAGCCACGGATGTCCTGCAGCGTTGTTCCGCGGAGTCAACGTGTTGAACACGCGAACGGAGGCGGGCGCATGATTCCCGGCCACGACTTGGTGGAACGTGCACTCGGCGCTGCCACCGTCGACGAGACGATCGTCATCGTCACCGATTCGAGTGAGGCCTCGCTGCGGTGGGCCGGGAATTCGATGACGACCAACGGTATCTCCACACTGCGACGGTGGACAGTGGTATCGATCGTTCGCGACAGCGCCGGCGCTCGCGCAGCCACCGTTTCCTCGACGTCGGTCGATCCTGCGGACATCGACGCGGTCGTGAAGGACGCCGAAACGGCGGCTCGTGCAGCCGGTCTCGCCGAAGACGCGATGCCGTTGCTCGAGGGTGACGGCGCACCTGCCTCGTGGGATGCGCCTTCCGAACGGACCAGCATCGACGTCTTCGGCTCGCTGACCGGGGGCCTCGCGACCGGATTCGACGGCACCGACACACTCTACGGATTTGCTCATCATCAGATCGAGACTGTGTGGCTGGGCTCGTCGACCGGGCTCAGAAGGCGCTACACACAACCCACTGGTTCGGTCGAGATCAACGGGAAGCGCGGCGATGCCAGCGCATGGGTCGGCGCGGGAACCCCGCTCTTCGGCGACATCGCCATCGAGAAGTTGCTCGTCGAACTGTCGACCCGCCTGGACTGGGCTTCGACGAGTATCGAACTTCCAGCGGGACGGTACGAGACAATTCTGCCCCCCTCCGCGGTCGCGGACCTCATGATCTACCTGATGTGGACCATGGAGGGGCGCGGCGCGGAAGAGGGGCATACCGCTCTGTCCAGAGCAGGCGGAACGAGGATCGGAGAGAAGCTCGGACGTCTCCCCTTGACGCTCTACTCGGACCCGCGAGCGGCCGGCCTCGAGTACTCGCCCTTTCTCGCGACCGGATCCTCGAACGATTCGGTATCCCTGTTCGACAACGGGATGCCGACATCGCGAGTGGATTGGATCAAGGGCGGCGTGATCAACGCGCTGGCGTACCCGCGATTCGCGGCAGAGCGTTTCAACGCTCACGTCACGTTGCCCGGAGACAACCTCGTTCTGACGGGTGCCGACGCCGGTATCGACGACATGATCGCCCGGACCGAACATGGACTGCTCTTGACCACGCTCTGGTACATACGCGAAGTCGATCCCACAACGCTGTTGCTGACCGGCCTCACGCGGGATGGCGTGTACTCCATCCAGGACGGTAGGGTCATCGGCGCCGTCAACAACTTTCGATTCAACGAAAGTCCGCTCGACCTGCTGCGCCGTGTCACCGAGGCCGGGGCAACTCAGCCCACGTTGCCCCGAGAGTGGAAAGACTGGTTCACTCGGACTGCAATGCCGCCCTTACGTATCCCTGACTTTTATATGTCCTCGGTGAGTGCCGCTCAATAGTTACTCACTCGGTCCGGACACCTCGAGCGCGATGTTGTCGGGATCGCGGAACTCCAAGATTGCCAGACCTGGGCCACCTACCTTGATCGGCTCGTGTGCGATACCGAGGCGATCAAGCGTCGCTACTGCATCGTGTAGGTCCTGGTTGGTGTCGACACCGAAGCTGAGGTGGTCGAGGCCGGCTCGGTCCTCGTCGAAGGTATCGCCGTCGGCTGCTACCGGCCTGAGTCCGAACAATCCACCCGCGAACTTGTAGATGACTCCGCCGAAAAGGAACCACAGAGACTTCTTGGTTTCTTCGTCGGCGTTCGGATCCCACTCGAAGGCCACCTCGAACCCGAAGACGTCGTCGTAGAACTTGCGTGAGGTTTCGATGTTGCTGACCGTGAGACGGACGTGGTGGAAATCTGATGCTGCGATCGGCACGAAGGTGCTCCGTTCTGGTGGCGTTACTAATTATCGGTGCCCGACACCGCCCTGATGTGGATTTCAGGTCGCCGATCACGCGTGTACCCGTTACACGCAGGCGGAATCCTCGATGCTCAAAAGCGGGCCACGAGGGTGTTCTCGCGCCGAGCTATCCACCATCGGTCCCCGTGTCGTACGAGAACGTACAGAGCTGTCATCTCGGCCGCCTCGCCGGACTCGGCCGACTTCTTCGAGGACCATGCACGCTTCTGGGCTACGGCGACATCGGAACCGACGTAGGCGAGAGCGAACGGTTCGTAGTAGGCCGTCGCGTCGGCAAGCGCACCACCGAGGCTCAGCATGGTGGCCCCTCGTATCGCAGCCGCGCCTTCGAGTACGACTCCGATGGCCGTGACGACGACCGCGTCCTCCGCGAAGTGTGCAACGGACAGCTCGACGTCGTTGTCGTTGAAGCCCCTCTCGACGTCGCTGATGATGGCACGGATTTCGACGTCGTCGCGCGACGACAATGGCACGGTCACTCGGGGTGTCGATTCGGTCATGTGCACAGCATGCAACCTCGAGTTTGCTCGAGGTCAAGTCCGTGCCTTCAGCCCCAGAGGGGGTTCGGATGTGAACTGATTTCCGCGAATAAGGGTGCGTCTGTGCAGGATTGGCGACTTTGTCGGTGAGGTGGGTTACAGTTCCAGCAGTGAATCGAACATCAGTTCGAACTTCGGATTGCAGGGGGTGACGCATGACGACGACCGAGTGTGAGGACACCC
>NZ_LVCV01000528.1 GCF_001647195.1 Rhodococcus sp. EPR-157
CAGATCGTCTCCGCACTACGACTACTCGAACGCAAACAGGTCACCCTGCCCCCGAAGAAGCACGGAAACATCCCGCTGTGAGCGCCGAAGCGATTTCGAGGGATGCAGACATCACGGCAGAACTCGCCGACGCCGACTTCGTTGCACTCGACGATTCGGAACCGACAGACGAGGCTGCACAGGCGCAGCTGAGCGCCGCGATTCGCATCGTGAAGGGAAATCCCTCGGACGAGGATATCGCGGCGCTCGTGGCTGTCCTGACGGCCGCTGCGTCCGCTGCGAGTCCGGTCGCAGATGCACGGCCATCCGAACTCTGGGGAACGCCTGCGTCGATGCACCGAACGTTCACTCCGTTCTCGCCGTACTCGTACGCAGCGGCCAACCGCTTCTGATCGCGTGCCACTCTTCGTTCTCGCATCTGCGTCACCGGCCCGACTAGGGGTGCTACGGGCCGCAGGAGTCGACCCCTTGGTGCGAGTGTCCGGCGTGGACGAAGATGCGCTGACGGCTGCCCTCGGTGCTTCGCCGTCACCCGAGGACGTCGTTCGGTCCCTGGCGCGAGCGAAGGCACAAGCGGTTGCCGACGAGTTCGACGATGCCGTCGTCGTCGGTTGCGATTCGATGCTGTCGATCGACGGCGAGTTACAGGGCAAACCACACAGCGTCGACGTGGCACGGCGACGCTGGGCGTCGATGGCGGGCCGTTCCGGTGACCTACTGACCGGCCATGCGGTGCTCAGAGTGCGCGAAGGGCGAACTGTCTCGACGGTAGCGGAATGCAGCACCACCACCGTTCACTTCGCCGAACCGTCCCAGCCCGACCTCGAGTCCTACCTGGTGTCTGGAGAGCCACTCGAAGTCGCGGGCGCATTCACGCTGGACGGTCTCGGAGGATGGTTCGTCGATCGGATCGAGGGAGATCCGTCCAGCGTCATCGGTATCGGTCTCCCCCTCGTCCGTCGATTGCTGGCCGATGTCGGCGTCTCGATGTCCGACGTGTGGTCAGCCGGCCAGTAGCCCGGTCAGCTCGCGGGCCCACTCCTCGGCCTGCGCCTTGGGCTTGACGTTCGACGAGCTATCGTGCCTGGCGTGCTCGTGGATCTGCTCGGCACCGAGTTCCACCAGCTTCTCGGCGATGATCTCGCCACCGCGGTTGAAGGTGTCCCCGTACACACGATCGCCGAGTCCGAACAGTGCGAACTTGAGCCCGGTCAGATCGGGCGCGTCCTCGACGAGCGCGTCGTAGAACGGTTCCGCTCCCGTCGGGAGCTCGCCATCACCGTAGGTCGAGCAGATGATGACGTGAAAGTCGTCGGTGTCGATCTCGGAGACCTCGTACTCGAGCATGTCGCGAACCTCGGCGTCATGGTCCGCCAGAACGTCGGCGATCTTGTCCGCGACTTCCTCGGCGGTACCGGTCTCCGAACCGAACAACACGACTACTGCCATGTTCACTTCCCCTTTTCGCTTGGTGCCGCACCCTCGGTGTTGAATCGGTGAACGAGCATAGCTTCACCAGAATGTCGGGGTCAGCTGCCACCTGTCGAATTCGTCGGCGATCAGCGTGCAGAGGTGTTCCCTGCTCGGGAAAAGATCGGGATCGAGTCCGGTGACGCACAAGGTTGCCGTGGCCCCCGAGGTGTTCCACCAGACGCTCACACCGCCCTTCGTGCGACGTAGCAGTTCCGCGGTGGTCTGCTGAGTGATCGATCGCATGGCGACCGAACGTGCGTCGGCGCCACCCACCGACCGCAGCGCGCTTCCACGATTACCGAGGTTCGAACACAGGCACAGTGGAGCCGTTGCCGACTTCGCCGCCCTGGCGACAATCGCGTCGGGCAGCATCTGCATGAGCGGTTTGGTCAGTTCGAACGTCGTGGAGCGACTGGCGTCGGCGAGCGTCGT
>NZ_LVCV01000529.1 GCF_001647195.1 Rhodococcus sp. EPR-157
GTCGCGTTGGCCCGCACATCACCGGCGACACGGGTACTCACCGGTAGTGACACTTTGACCGTGTCGGATTCGTGAACGCGGCCACTTGCGGTCAGAACTCCCATCGCCACTGCTACCAGCAGGCTGTTGCCGCTGCCTCCCACGGACGCGGCAGCCGCCGTCCACTGCTCGGTGGGGCAGTCGACCACGACAGTGCTGGGCGCGAACTCACCGAAGCGAGTCGGGTTCGGTACTGCGATCGGAGGGTTTGCCCTCGGCTCGTCCTTCGTGGACCGCGTGAGTGCATTGCGGGCGCCTCTTCCGAGTGCGCGCACAGTCCCGAGCGCGGCGGCGCCGATCTGCCCGGCTGCATCGGAGATGTCGCGGTGTGTCGGGGCGTCCCAGGCCGATCGAAAGTCCTCGGGGTCTCCTGGTCCGCGTACGGCGGCAATGGCGGCAGAGGTGAGCGCCCCACCGTCGCCGACGACATGCGAGGCGACGAGCGAGACCACGGAGCCGCCACCGTCGGTATCGGCGTAGGCGAGCTGCCACACCGGCCCGTTCTCGGGATCGAGCCGAACGGCGGCCCGCTTCTCCATCCATCCGGCGAGCTCGCTCGAGCCGAGCACCCTGGCGTCGAGATCGAGAGGTAGCGACGTCGAGGCCCTGGTCCATGAGTCGCGAGCACCAGGGAAGCGCACACGCTCTACGGTTCGGTTGATCGGGCCGTCGCGGAGGTTCTCCCACATCGCGTGCAGGGATTCGCGCGCGACCGGCTCGTCGAACCGCCACACGATCTGATTGACGACGGGGACGTCGAGGACGCACTCCATTCGCAGGAACAGGTCGTCGTCGTACGTCAATCTACTCACGCAGACGAGCGTAACGGAGATCGGCTCGATATCGCCTACCACGCAGGTGATTTCCGACAAACGTCCCTGTCTCCGTTCGTGTTACGCGTACCAGCCGGCCATGGGGTAGGTTGCACTCGGGCGACGGAGTGCGGCTGAGGAGTTCACCAATGAAGTTTGTACTGCCGTTCACCGGCAGCCGGGGGGACGTAGCACCAGGCTTGGCGCTCGGGATCGAACTCGCCGGGCGCGGACACGAAGTCACATTCGGAGCACCGCCCAACCTGGTGACGTTCGCCACAGCTGCGACAGAGTCCACCGCCGGTATATCCATCGTCCCGTTCGGACCGGACACGCAGGCCCTGCTCGAATCGGACTTGGTGAGGACCCGAATCAAATCGCGAAATCCGCGCGTTCGGACGGCTGCGCTGGCCGAGCTCGCAAACTTCGGTTGGGACGACATGACCGAGCAGCTGTCGCAGATGTCGGTCGGTGCCGACGCGGCCGTTGCCGGCACTCTCGGCCAGGAAATGACGTTCAACTGCGCTGAGGCCCTGTCGATCCCGTTCATCGCACTGCACTACTGCCCGCTCAGATCGAACGGCTCGGTGTCGGTTCTCCCGGGCAGGGAGCTGCCCGCCATCGTCAATCGTGGCACGTGGCGCATCCTGGAGTCGATGCGTTGGCGATCGATGAAAGAACGAGAGAATATCCAGCGCAACGCACTTGGCCTTCCCGCTGCATCGCAGCCGCTGTCGACGCGAATCGCCCGGTACGGCGGTATCGAAATCCAAGCCTACGAAAGCTCGTTCTTCCCCGGACTGTCCCACGAGTGGGACGAGAGAAGACCGTTCGTGGGATTTCTCGAACTTCCTGCGGCGACAACAACTACGGGTATGGAATCGACCTCCAATTCACCTCTGGGTCGATGGATCGACGCGGGCACACCGCCGCTGTACTTCGGATTCGGCAGCATGCCGGTGCGGGATCCATCCGCGTTGGTAGCCATGATCGAGGACGTCTGCCGCCTCGGCGGACACCGGGCGGTTGTCAGTTCCGGCTGGAGCGCGATCGATGAATCGGTGGACCCGACCGCTGCCGTCGCGACGGTGGGTCCGGTGAACCACGCCACACTGTTCCCGTTGTGCCGAGCGGCAATTCATCACGGCGGTGCGGGAACGACTGCAGCGAGCATTCGAGCCGGACTGCCGACGATGACGTGCTGGTTCAGTGCCGACCAGCCCTTCTGGGGAGCCGCGCTGACCAGAACAGGTGCCGGCACGTCCGCCAAGTTCACGACGC
>NZ_LVCV01000530.1 GCF_001647195.1 Rhodococcus sp. EPR-157
ACGCCGGCCATGGATTCGCTGCGGGTTGCCGCAGACTTGATCGAGGGTGCCACTCACCAGAAGCGGTGACTGATCTTCCATCGCTGGAGAACGTCCGCGACGACGTCGCGTACCGCGCTGTCGGTGACCATGCGATCGGGGTCCATGCCGTGCAGTGTGATCGTGATGGCCTCGTCGGTTTCGGTCGCCCACGCGGTCGAGCCACCACCGAGCGTTCGAGCGAACGCAGCGTCCGCTCCCGCGAATGTTGCGCGCGCCGCCACACTGCGAGCCCGTACCCCACCGATCGTGATGAAGTCCTCGGGCAGCTGTCCGAGGTTCGAACACAGCCCCTCCGCTCCGTCGGTCGGCATCGGAAGCCTCGCGACCACCACATCGGGCAGCATCTGAATGAGCGGCAGCGGGACGGTCGGCGACGCGGTGCCGGCCTTCTGACGCGCAGTGAAGTCCGTGAATGCGGCTTTGCTCGCTTTCCTGATCCGAGTGAGGTCTCGGTCCTGACGATCCGATACCGGCACCCGAACCGGAATGATCTTGGTCGAGTTGGAGTCGATATCGAGCGGGTCACGATCGCTGTACGGGAGCGCCCTCCGCAGCTCGTCACCCGGCATCGCTCGGCCGAGTGCTTCCGATATCGCGGTCATCACGCCGATGAAGAGGGAGTTGGAAGTTCCACCCCACTCGGCCGCCGCAGCATGCCATTCGGCAGCGGAACACTCGACCACCACGTACGGCGGGCTCCACGGGCCCGAGGCCTGATCCACGTTCTGCCGCCTGGGGGGATCGATCTGTCCTGATCCGGACGCGGAGTCCTGCCCCGAGGAGAAGACTGACGTTGCGGTAGCGACCACCTTCTCGGCCACCCACTGCAGAATCGGCTTCGCTTCACCGACGGTATCGCCGAGATCCTCGACGATTCCGCCGAAGAGCGATGGGCTCGTGCCCAGGTCACGCGCATCGACCCTGCTGTTGTCCGAATTTGCTCGACGAATGGCCTCGACCATGGCGGCGCCGTCGGCGACCATGTGGGAGCAGACGAGAGAAACGACCATCCCCCCTCCGGACAGCGGTGCGGCAGCAAGCTGCCAGCCGATACCCGCCTCGGGGTCCAGATCATCGATGACCCGCTGTTCCGCCCAGCAGAGGACGGTGTCCGAAGGTAGCGGCGACGTGGCGAGCTCGAGTGGAAGCGACACGGTCGACGCGACCCATCGATGTCGGGCGGTCGGCAGCGTCGGCGGTTCGACCCTGCGCGCCAACAACCCTCTCGACAGGTTCGTTCGCAGTTTTTCGAGGTCATCGCCCGAAACGGCAGTGTCGAGCAGCCAAAGAAACTGATTGACGACGGGATTGCCGATTCCATGATGCATTCGCAGGAATAAGTGATCCGCAAATCCAATTCGGGTCATGCGAAAAATGTACTACAAAAGCCTATATAGCGCGGTTTCGTCAACTCGCAGATTAATTCCAGGTTTCGAGTAGTCACATGCGAATTAGTCGAATTCGAAGCCGAGGTCCGTACGGATTGGTTCGTTTACAAAGTGTGTGACAGGCCATAGAAATCGGAGCGGCGCTGCGGTCACCGGTCACCACCCGGTCGACGATGCACCCTTCGTCGCACTTCGCAACTCGACGCAAAAGTGTCCCATAATGGTTGCACTGCAACGGCATTCACAGCTTCCCGAAATCGGGCGACTCCGACAATCATGATCATCGACCCCCGTCAAGACGATGCCAGGTGATCAACAACACTTTTTTGCATAGCGAATTACCTGCCGATTCGACCTACTGTCATTGTCGAAACCAATACCGAGCGCAATGGCTGCGCCGGTAGCCGTATATGCGTTACAGGTACACAGTGCAGTGTCAACCAGTGCGCAGTCACGCCTCGAGATGGTGCCTGCACGACGCTGATCGAGCGCTGCAGCACGAATCGTCCACCATGTTGCCAGTCGCCGCTGGCCGAGCTCGGAATTGGATACATTCGATGGAATACACCGAACTGGCCGACTACCCGCTACCTGCAGGAAAGCTCACCGAGTGGGTACCTGCTGTGACCGACTCGGCGTGGGCCGAGGACCCGCGCGGTGTCTCGTTCACGCACGAAGACCATTGCAGTCGCGGCAACGACGGATCCTGGATCGGCACCGTATTCGAGATTCACCGCCGCTACGACGCCGAGGTGATGCGTCGGACCATTCTGAGCTACGTCGAACGGCACGAAGCGTTCCGTACTCGCGTCGAGCCGGACCCCGCGACCGGAACCTGGCGACGGTTCACGGTCCCGGCGGACGCCGTGCGCGTCGATATCCGGCAGGAGCAGAAGA
>NZ_LVCV01000531.1 GCF_001647195.1 Rhodococcus sp. EPR-157
GGCCACCGTGGTCCCCGAACCACATGTCGCAGCGAGCGCGCCGCAACAGGACAAGTTCCTGGTCATCTTTGCGGCCGACCACTCCGTCATGGATGCCTACAGCCAGATCTACGCGATCAACGAGTTCGACCGACTGTATGCGCACGAGCTGGACGGCACCGAACACTCGCTACCCGAGGTGGGAAGTTACGTCGACTTCTCGGCCACCGAGCGCGCTCTCGGCGAGTCCCTGACCACCGACCACGAGGCCGTCGTCGCGTGGCAGCATTTCCTCGCCGACGAAGACGGCTGCTTCCCTGCCTTCCCGCTCCCGATCAGCGTCAAGGACTCGTCCGCTACCACTGATCTCGCAACGCGTCAGAGCAGCATGTCGTCGTGGCTGCTCACTGCCGAGCAGGTCGCGCGGTTCAACGCCGTCTGCCGCGACGCCGGCCAGAACATGCAGTCGGGAATACTTGCCGCGCTCGCCCTGGTCAACGCTCGATTGACCGGCGAGGGGACATTCCGGACCATCATGCCCATGCACACCCGCTATGCGGAGAAGTGGGCCGCGAGCGTCGGTTGGTACGTCGGGATCCTCCCGATGGAAATTCGGCTGGAGAACGCCCGAACGTTCGCCGAGGCGATCGAGTGTGCAGCCGCGGGGTCGAATCGACACAAGGGCCTCGCAGCAGTCCCCTACTCACGGGTCGCATCGTTGCTGTCCTCGACCGAGATCCCACGCTTCGTCGTCTCCTACATAGATCTGCGGTTCCTGCCCGACGGCGAGGAGTGGCAGGCGCGCAAGGGACGCGCGCTGCGCAGCGAATGCCACGCAGAGAACGAGGTCTACTTCTGGATCAACCGCACGCTCCAAGGCCTCAACATCTCGGCCCGCTACCCCAGTACCGATGTCTCGACAACCAACGTGCACCGCTTCATCACCGAATTCGTCTCCGTCATGACGACCGTCATCTCCGAGCCCGTCGAATCGGTAGATTCGTTGGTCGCGGCCGCCGGGGCGGGTCGACACTAGATCCGGAGGTTCGAAGATGATAATCACCGCACTCGGCAACTGGACGCCGAAGCCCGGCAGACTGCTGGAGTGGCACCCGGTGCAGCACGCACTCGACGTTGCGCGCAGAGCACCGGCACATCCGGCGCCGCCGTCGTTCCTGCAGGAGGATCATCTCGTGGCCGCCGCTGCAGCGGCGGCCCGCGGCGACGAGCACCATGCCTACACCGGCGTTGCCACCGAGA
>NZ_LVCV01000532.1 GCF_001647195.1 Rhodococcus sp. EPR-157
CGAGGGCGGTGCGGTGACTCGTCGCCTCGTGCCGCGCGAGGCGGCAGCGTTCGCCCCGAGCGAGAAGGGCACGTTCAGCCTCGACGCGGAGTTCCAGACCTACGTTCGCAGGCGCTTCTCGTCCGAGGCGACGGCGTTCGAATGGCCGGGATTCGTCGTGGGTGCGGTCGAACGCGCCGACAGCTTCACGCTCTACTACGGCGCCGACCACGCGTTCACGGACGGCGGGTCGCAGGCCTTGGTCATCAGCGAGCTGGCGGACCTGTATGCCCTCGAAATCGGCGAGGACGCACCGGCACCGGCGCCCGCTGGAAGCCACCTCGACTACGCCGCCGAGGAACGTACGAGGGCCGCTACGTACGGCCCGGACTCGCCTGAAATCCGCGCGTGGAAGCGGATATTCGACAAGAACGACGGCAGGATGCCACGCTTTCCGCTCGATCTCGGCCTGGCGGAGGGCGACCGCGGTCCCGTACGCATTGTCGAACGGCATCTCCTGGACGCGGATGCCACCGCCGCTCTCGACCGGGCGTGCAAAGCTGCGGGCGCACGGATCAGCAGCGGCGTGTTCGCGGCGGTGGGAATCACCGACTACGAACTGGCCGGACGGTCGGATTATTTCGGAATCACCGTACTCAGCACCCGGCATCTCGGAAACTACGGTCAGTCTCAGGGCTGGTTCGTCAACTTCGCACCGGTCGCATTCGAGATCGACGACGCCGACTCGTTCTCGACGGTCGCAGCCAAGGCACACGACGGCTTCGAAGACGCCAAGCACATCGCAGCTG
This sequence comes from Rhodococcus sp. EPR-157, assembly GCF_001647195.1. GTDB lineage: Bacteria > Actinomycetota > Actinomycetes > Mycobacteriales > Mycobacteriaceae > Rhodococcoides. Next base: position 789 of record NZ_LVCV01000532.1, read on the forward strand.
CGCCCGTGCACGCCGTCCTCGGAGCACTCGCTGCGGACGGGACGCTAGGCACCGAACTCGCAGTGAGTCCTAATATGCTGTCCTACATCGATTTTCGCTGGTTCCCCGGGGTCGGTCGGCCCGCCGACGCACGCGGCGAGCACTTCACCGGCGAAGGACGGACGTCGAACGCGTCGATGTGGATCAACCGCGATGCCGATCACCTGTATCTCGTCGCGCAGGTGCCCGACAACGACGTCGCAGCCCAGTCGGTGGATCGGTACCACTCACACCTCCAGGCTGTGCTGGAAACAGTTGCTCACGAGGGTGACTACGTGATTCGGGTGCCCGAGACGATCGGGCACCACTAGATGCGCGTTACCTCGATCACCGAGTTCCGGACCGCGCCGGGTACGTACCTCGAGTGGCCCGTGGACCTGGGGGCCGGAGGGTCGTCGCCAATCCCACCGTCCTTCAATCAAACCTTCCATCTGTCCTCCGCCCTCGACGCGTCGGGTGCAGGAGATCGGACCGGGGCAGTGTGGATCGCCACCGCGTTCGACATCGAGGGCCCCCTCGACATCGATGCGCTCACCTGGGCTTTCACCGAGTTCATCGAGCGCCACGCCGCGTTGCGCACGACATTCCACACCTCCGATGGCGAGGTTCATCGTCGAGTTCACGAGTCGGCCGAGCTGCGGATCGGCCGGCCGAGCGCCACGACGATCACCGATTCCGCCAGTGTCAGCACCCACCTCCGCGCGCGACTGAACCATCTCTGCCATCCCTCGCAACGACCGTCGTATTCCTTTGCCGCAGTGGACCGTCCGGACCGCGCAACCATAGTGTGCGGCTTCGACCACGCTCACGTCGACGCGCTGTCGATGACCGTCGCAGCCGAGGAGATCACAGCCCTCTACCGTGCTCGTCGTGCGGGCAATGCCCCTGAACTGGACAGCGTCGGAAGTTTCGTCGAGTACTGCGCAGACGAAGCGCAGGCGCCCGAAGTCTCGTCCTCGGATCCTCGAATTCTCGCCTGGTCCGAGTTCGTCGACGGGTGCGGTGGCCACACTCCAGCGTTTCCATTCGATCTCGGGGGGCCCGTTGGCGATCAGGCTTCTCAGGCCACCACGATTCACGCGCTCGCGACGGCGGACGACGCCGTGCTCTTCGAACGCCGTTGTCGCGACCTCGGAGCAGGCATGTTCTCGGCAATCGTTGCGGCGGCTGCAACCGCCACAGCCGAAATGGGCGGCCCGCAACTCTTTTCCCTCTTGTTTCCGCTGCATACTCGCCGAGCTGCCGAGTATGCGCACGCACTGGGATGGTTCACGACGAACGCGCCGATGAGCGTCACCGTCGGTGACACGTTCGCCGACACGCTCGCCTCCGCGCACGCGTCGTTCCGGGCCGCACTGCCCCTGGCGGCCGTGCCGATTCCGCATGTGCTTCGAGCGCTGGGCGAGCGATTCTCACGGCCTCGACAGGACGTGTTCATGATTTCCTACATCGATTACCGCGCCTTGCCGGGGGCAGACGCCGACGACCGCAACGCCCACCACATCAGCAACGTCACCACCGCCGACGACGCTCAATTCTGGGTATCGCGAACACGAGACGGCAGAGCACTGCGCTCACGCTTCCCCGACACATCCCAGGGCCACGCGATCATCGCGAGCTTCGCCCTGACGCTTGCGGCAGTGATCCGCCGCGAAGTCGGACCCACGGCGTATTCGAGTGAGGCTTCGCTCGTCGGACCGAACGCATAGGATCGTGACAGTCAGCTCGAATCGATCCCATGTAGGAGCGAAGAAGAAGTGCCCATAGCAGCAGACCCCACCCCCTCGTTCGGCGATTACGCACATCCGGATCGCCTGGTGTCCACGCAATGGCTGTCCGCACACCTGGGAACTCCCGGCCTCAAGGTCGTCGAGTCGGATGAGGACGTTCTCCTCTACGACGTCGGCCACGTCCCCGGAGCAGTCAAGATCGATTGGCATCTCGACCTCAACGATCCCGTCACACGCGACTACATCGACGGCGAGCAGTTTGCAGCGCTACTGAGCCGCAAGGGCATTTCGCGCACGGACACCGTCGTCATCTACGGGGACAAGAGCAACTGGTGGGCCGCGTATGCGCTCTGGGTGTTCACCCTCTTCGGACACGACGACGTCCGCCTGCTCGATGGCGGCCGCGACGCGTGGCTCGCGGAGAACCGGGACACGACTCTGGACGTCCCCGAGTACCCGGCTACCGACTACCCGGTCGTCGAACGTGACGACGCACCGATTCGTGCATTTGCCGCGGACGTACTGTCCAGCCTCGGCACAATTCCCCTCGTCGACGTGCGGTCGCCTGCGGAGTACACCGGCGAGCGCACGCACATGCCCGATTACCCCGAGGAAGGCGCGCTTCGCGGTGGCCACATCCCGACCGCCACGAGCATTCCGTGGGCGAAGGCTGCCGCACCGGACGGGCGTTTCCGCTCACGCGCCGAACTCGACGAGAT
>NZ_LVCV01000533.1 GCF_001647195.1 Rhodococcus sp. EPR-157
CTGCTCGGACACGATTCGGTGCGCAACTACGACGGTTCGTGGACCGAATGGGGCAACGCGGTCCGAGTTCCGATCGTCCGCGGCGAGGAGCCCGGCGACGCTCCGAAAACGCAGTAGAACCGTGACGGACACTGGGAGCACAGCCGGGTTGCCGGAGTCTCTCGCCGAAATCGTCGAAGACTTCGCCGCGGTCACCGGGCAGGACAAGCTCCAGCTTCTGCTCGAGTTCAGCCGCGAACTGCCCGAACTGCCCTCGCACCTCGAGCAGGCCGCGATGGAGCCGGTCCCCGAATGTCAGTCTCCGCTGTTCCTGTCGGTCGACTCCGGCGACAGAGATGCCGTGCAGCTGTACTTCAGCGCGCCGCCGGAAGCGCCGACGACCCGGGGGTTCGCGTCGATCCTGCACCAAGGGCTCGATGGGCACAGCGCCCAGGACATCCTCGCAATCCCGGACGACTTCTACCTGGCCCTCGGCCTCGGCGATGTAGTCAGCCCACTCCGGCTACGAGGGATGTCGGCAATGCTGGCGCGTATCAAGCGGCACCTGCGGTAACTGCCTCCGCGAGCGTCTTGACCAGGGGCAACGGCTCATCTTGATCGATACACCTACTACTCGGTACACTCGGTCTCGTTGTTGCTGGTTCAAGTCGTTCGCGAGAGGTGGTCCAATCCCGCATGGAATTCACCGAACTTGCGGACTACGCACTACCCGCCGGAACCATGACCGAGTGGATCCCGAGTGTCGGCCCGCACGCCAGCACACCGGCGTTGGCAGGGTGGCAGCCCGACGAGCGTCCCACGTCCTACGTGCACGAGGCCCATCTGCGATCCAGTCTCGCCAGCCCTCGGCGCGGCCGCGAAAGCTGGCTCGGAGCGGCCTTCGAAATGGAGGGGCCACTGGACAAGCCTGCATTCCGCCGGGCCGTTCTCGCCTGGATCGACCGCCACGAGCCGATGCGCTCCCATGCCTCGATCGATGAAGATTCGGGTGTGCTGTCTCGCGTGACAGCGACACCCGGCGCCATCGACATCTGGCAGGTCGAGCAGGAACTGTGCGAACAGTCCAGTGAAGTGTTCGAGCATCTGCAGTATCTGTTCGACGAGTACACCTCGCCCCTCGCCTGGCCCGCCTACGCTTTCGTCACCCTCGAGCCGTTGCCGAAGGACACAGCCGATCAGGACCAAAGCCGTATCACTGTTTTCTTCGCCGCGGATCATTCCATCATCGACGGGCTGTCGACGGTGCTTGTCGCGCACGAGATCTCGGCTCTCTACGCGGAAGCGAAGGACAACATCCCGGCGCAACTGTTCGAGGCGGGTAGCTACCTGGACTTCGGTGTCTCCGAGCGCCGCATTCATGCAGAGCTGGAGCACACTCACGAGGCTGTCGTCACCTGGCAGCGCTTCCTCGACGAGGGCCACGGCCTGCTTCCCGAGTTTCCTCTGGACATCGGCGAGCCGAGTGCTTCACATACGGCTCAGAGCGGTCTGTCGGCTTGGATTCTGGACACCGAGCGCGCAGATTCCTTCTCCGTAGCGTGCCGCAAGACCGGGAACAGTCTGTTCTCCGGACTACTGGCCGCGCTTGCGATCGCCGGGGCAGAACTGTCCGGCAACACCCAGTTCAGGACGATCACCCCCGTACACACCCGGGATCAGCCTCAGTGGGTCTCCTCGCTAGGTTGGTTCGTCGGGCTGTGCCCGCTGTCCTTCGACATCGCGCGCGCGGAGTCGTTCGGCGCCGTCGTCGCGCAGGCCACCGAACAGGTGACGGCGA
>NZ_LVCV01000534.1 GCF_001647195.1 Rhodococcus sp. EPR-157
CGTCCGATTCGCGCCGATGGCCGATCATTGGGCCGACTGGAACGCCCGCGCCCTGCGGAGCAAGCAGTACGACCACGACGTGTACATCTGGATCAACCGCACGCCTCGCGGAGTCAATATTTCGGCCAGGTACCCCAATACCGAGGCCGCAACCTCGAACGTGCACCAATACATCGGTGCGGTTCGTCGGATCATCGACGAGGTCGCCGACACCGGGACTGCCACCCTGCCCAACTGGGCAGGATGGGCGAGGACCACGGATGCTGCGACGACCGGACCTATCGCTACCGATCAGTAGGGGTGGCCCGCCCGTCAGGGAGGTCCCCCATAATCACCCTCCAGTTTCGAGTGCGATCTCGCTTGTGCTTAAACTCCGAAGAGACGCTCGTAACAGTGCAGCACAAACGGCCTGCACAGAGCACAC
>NZ_LVCV01000535.1 GCF_001647195.1 Rhodococcus sp. EPR-157
GGGTGATCAGAGCGGCAGCAGACGCGGGACTGAGAAGTGTCGCCGTCTACGCCGAACCCGACGCCGATGCCCCCTTCGTACGCCTGGCCGACGAAGCATTCGCCCTCGGCGGCAACACTTCGGCAGAGTCGTACCTGGTCATCGACAAGATCTTGGACGCCGCCCGCAAGTCCGGCGCAGACGCCATCCACCCCGGCTACGGCTTCCTC
>NZ_LVCV01000536.1 GCF_001647195.1 Rhodococcus sp. EPR-157
ACACATCCGTCGGCGCAATCACCATCGTCGCCCCACCACAGAACGCCAACACCAACTCCAACACCGACGCATCGAAACTCGTCGACGCGAACGCGAGAACCCTCGAGTCCGTGGTGACACCGAACCGCGTTCTTTGCTCTTCGGCGAGGTTCGCGATACCTCGGTGGGTGACGACGACACCCTTCGGCACACCCGTCGACCCCGACGTATAGATCAAATACGCCACATCATCGAGCGACGGCACCGGCAACGAAACACCCACACCCGCACTCACATCAAGCTCAGCACCAACCTCATCGAGCACCAGCCACCCCACCCCAGGACCCGCCTCACCCAACACACCCACATACTCCGACACCGTCACACCCACCACAGCACCCGAATCCGACAACATA
>NZ_LVCV01000537.1 GCF_001647195.1 Rhodococcus sp. EPR-157
GCAACCAACGCCACAGCATCGACACCAGCAACACCCACCGCCGAAGAAAACACCTCCGACAACACCCGACCACCCACCGACACACCACTTGCCGACGCAGCACTGGACACTGGCATCAACGACGCGCGCTCGGAATCCGAGAGCAACTGCAACTGCCCGACGCGCAGTTCGGGTTGCGTCGCATACGCTTCGAGCACCCGTACGATCCGCTCGACGATCACGTCGACGTCGTGCGCCTCGAACAATTCCGGGAGGTACTTGGCCTCGATGTGAAGGCGCTCGTCGACCATCGCAACGAGGGTGAGCGGGTACTGGGCCGTGTCACTTCCGTCGACGATGTCCGATACGCGCAAACCGGCGATATCGGTTTCGTCGGTCAACCCGGCACGGTCGACAGGGTAGGACTCGAACACCGTCAGTGTGTCGAACGCGACGACCGGCCCGACGGCACGCTGGATCTCGGTAAGGCCCAGGTAGTGGTGGTCGAGAAGCCCCGCCTGCTCGGACTGGAGTCGAACGATGAACTCGCTCAACGTCTCCCGCGGATCGAGGGTCACTCGGACGGGCAGAGTATTGATGAACAGGCCGATCATCGACTCGATGTCATTGATCTCCGGCGGCCGTCCGGACACTGTCGCGCCGAACAACACATCCGTTCGGCCGGTCAAGGTTGCCAAGACGGTTCCCCACGCGGCCTGAACGAGGGTGTTCACGGTGACTCCGCGTTCGCGCGCAACTGTCCTCAGGCGCGCGGTCGACGGCGCGTCCAGTGAGGTCAACGCACGTCCCGCCCGTGTCGACTCCTGACGGCGACTCTCGACTGGAGTCAGTAACGTCGGTTCCGACAATCCGGACAGTGCGGATACCCACGCGTCGCGCGCACTCGCGCTGTCACGTCGGCTCATCCACGCGAGGTAGTCGCGGTACGCAGGAACACGAGGCAATACCGAGTCGTCGGCGTCGGTCGCGTACAGCGTCAGTAGCTCGCGAATGATGAGGGGCGTCGACCAGCCGTCGATGAGAATGTGGTGATTGGTCAGCACGACACGCCAGTCGGCGTCGCCCACCTCGATGAACGTGAAGCGGAGAAGCGGCGCCACTGCCATGTTGAATCGGGTGGCCCGGTCGGCTGCCATGATTCGTTCGAGCTCTTCGGCTGTGTCGGTCTCGTTCAAAGACGTCAAGTCGATGTCGTGCCAGGGGACGTCGACGTCACGCTCGACGACCTGAATGGACTCGCCCTCCAAATCGTGCACGAACGCCGTTCGGAGATTCGAGTGGCGGTCGAGCAGAGCCTGTGCGGCACGCCGAAGTCTCGCCTTGTCCACCGAACCGGTGAGAGCCATCACGAGTTGAACGACGTAGGCGTCGACGGTCTGGTCGGACAGCTCGGCATGGAACAACATGCCGGATTGCAGCGGAGACATCGACCAGATGTCGACGAGCGCGGGGTATCGGCGTTCGACGTCGTCGATCGACTTCTGATCGAGCGCAACGAGATCGAGATCGGACGGGGTGAATCCACCTGCGCTCGGATCATGTATGTGGCGAGTCAGTGCGGTCAGCGCGGAAACCCACAGTTCCGCCAACTCTTCGATGTCCTCGCGTCGCAGTACACCCGTTGGGTATGCGAACGTCGCCTTCAGCGCGTCGCCATCGCGTCCGGTGGTGGTGACTGCGTTGATGTCGAGCGCCGCCGACACCGGCAGATCCTGGTTCTGGACATCGCCGATCTCGTCGTCCTCGACCGGCAGCCAACCGACACCCCGGAGATTCTCGGGGATCCCGGCGCTGTAGCGACCGAGGTAGTTGAAGCTGATCTGCGGAGCGCTGTACTGCGCCAGTACATCACCGGAGTCTGCGTCGAGATACCGCAGCATGCCGTACCCGATACCGTGGTCAGGAACGCCGAGCAGTCGCTCCTTCACTGCCTTGACCAGTGCCCCCGCGGCAGGTCCGCCGGCCAGAGCGTC
>NZ_LVCV01000538.1 GCF_001647195.1 Rhodococcus sp. EPR-157
ACGTGATCCTCACGGCCGTGAGCCTCGAGGCTGATGAGCGAATCCTCGGTGTCCACTCCGTTGGCGCGACGCCAGGCACCGATCGCCAGCGCCAAACCCGCCATCAGTCCGTCGTTGACACTGCCGTGAAATTTTTCCGGGACAGTGGTCAGCAACGCCTCGGTGACGTCCGCGGGCAGTTCGACCTCGACGCGATCGACGGTCGAATAGACGTCGACCGTCGGGTCGAGAGGCCGGGATCCGACCAGTGGATCCGATCCGCTCAGTGTGTCTTCCCACATCGAGAGTTCGCGACGGCGGGATTCTGCCGTCTCGACCAACCCGTGGGCCCACCGACGCATGGACGTTCCGACGGGCAACAGCGCAGCCTCGTCCCCCGCATTGATCTGCGACCACGCAGTTGCGAGATCGGGAACGAGCACACGCCAGGACACACCGTCGACGACGAGGTGATGCGCGACGATCAGCAGGCGTCCCGAGTCGGTCTCCGAGGCGAACCATACGAATTGAATCATGGCGCCCGACGCTGGATCGAGTCGTGCTGCGGCCCTGTCGAGTTCGGCCGCTGCCAAAGACGAGAACTTGTTCCCGGTCGTCGAATCGACGGTGACTCGATGCAGTACTGCTGCTGCGGCGACGGAGCCGACCGGCTGGACATCCATCGTCCATGCGGCGTCGTGGTGACGAAGACGCGCGCGCAGCATGTCGTGGTGATCGAGCACAGCCTGCACCGTGCCTTCGAGAGCAGATCGGTCGATGCCGCTGGGCATCGACAGCAATGCCGTCTGCGTGTGGCGATCGAATACTTGCGTTCGATCGATCATCCATCTGGTGATGGGAGTAAGAGGAACTTCACCGACACCGCCCCCGGGCAACTCGTCGAGAACGGCGACCGACGCACTGTCCGCTGCGAGCGCCACTTCGGCCAGAGCTGCGACCGTCTTGCGTTCGAACACGTCCCTCGGGGTCAGGACGAGCCCGGCAGCCTTGGCCCGGGCCACCAGCTGGATGGACATGATGCTATCGCCGCCGAGCGCGAAGAAGGAGTCGTCCACTCCGACGTTGTCGAGCTGAAGCACCTCCGAGAACAAGCCCGCCAGGAGCTTCTCGACCTGCGTATTTGCACTCCGGGTCGATTCCGAATGGTGATCGAACGTCGGATCAGGGAGCGCTCTGCGGTCGAGCTTGCCCGCAGGAGTGAGAGGTATCGACTCCAGCACGACGAACGACGTCGGAATCATATGGGAGGGCAACGAGTCGGCGACATGGTTGCGCAACACCTGGGTGTCCACGCTGCCGCCCGAGGCGGGAACGAACCATGCGACGAGGATCGTGTTGCCTGCAGGGCCTTTCACGCCTGCGGTCGTCACGAACTCGACCGCAGGGTGCGCCGCGAGAACGGCGTCTATCTCGCCCAACTCGATCCGGAAACCACGTACCTTGACCTGCGAATCGCTGCGTCCCACAAATTCCAGTGCGCCACTGCGATTCCACCGCACCACATCGCCGGTGCGGTACATGCGGCTGCCTGGGTCCCCGAACGGGTTCGCAACGAAGCGTTCGGCTGTCAGCGGGTGACGACCGTGGTAGCCGCGGGCTAGGGCAGGTCCCGCCAGATACAGTTCACCTGGCACACCCACCGGGACGGGCTTCATGCGATTGTCGAGCACTACCTCGGCGAAACCGATTGTCGGTGAGCCGATGTCGACCGGCGCCCCCGGTTGGAGCTGGTCGCTGATCGAGGAGAAGATCGTCGCTTCCGTGGGCCCGTACGCGTTGAACATCTTTCGGCCTGGGGCCCACCGTGCGACCAGATCGGGAGGACACGCGTCTCCTCCGGTCGCGATGACGCGTAGTGCCGTCAGACCGGTCGGATCCACCGACGCCAATGCCGCCGGTGTCACGAATGCGTGCGAAACGTCCTGATCTTTCATCAACTGGGCCAGATCCGGGCCGCCGTACATGTCGGGTGGTGCGATCACCATCGTCGCGCCCGCGCCGAAGGCCAGCATGAACTCGAGAATGGACGCGTCGAAACTGGGGGAAGCGAAAGCAAGAGTGCGGCAACCGGGTGACACCTCGAACCGAATTCGTTCTTCGGCAGCCAGATTCGCCAGACCGCGGTGGGTGACGACGACGCCCTTGGGCACCCCCGTGGAACCCGATGTATAGATCAGGTACGCGGCGTCGTCCAAGTGAAGCGGTTCGACTCGATCTGCATCCGTGACGGGTTCGTCCGAGAATTCTGCTGTGACGGATCGGAACCGGGGGTCGTCCACGACGATCCACACCGTGGAATCGGACAGCATCGCGAGCGACGCGGTGTCCGCCATTGTCGTCAGGCCGAGCGCCACGCCGGAATCGCTGATCATGTGCGTGATGCGATCCGCAGGATACGTCGGGTCGACAGGGAGGAATGCTGCTCCTGCCTTTGCCGTTGCCCACACGGCAACGATCGCCTCGTAGCTACGGGGCAGCGCGAGCGCAACGACGTCGCCGGGACCGACCCCATGATCGGTGATCATGCGTGCCAACTGCGACGAGCGTGAATCCAGTTCCCCGTAGCTCATGACGCCACCGTCGAACACGAGTGCCTGCGACGAGACCCCGGCTGCAGTGACGGCGTCGGCGAGAATGTCCGGCAGTAGTCGGGGCGCAACGGATTCGGGCCCACGAACCGGGGTCAGCGCGCCGTGCTCGTCCGGAGACAGCAGATCGACGTCACCGACTGCGACGCTGGGATCGGTGGTCACGGCGCTCAGAATTGCAGTGAACCGCGTCGCGAACGTCCGCACCGTGGATTCATCGAACAGATCAGTCGCGTACCGGAACGACGCCTCGATGCCGGCATGGTTGCCTGCGGAATCGAACGACTCGGAGACGGTCAGCTGAAGGTCGAAGTTCGCGACATCGTTCGCGAGCTCCATTGCTTCCACGTTCAGGCCCGGAAGTTCGATAGTGGGGCGGTCGGTATGTTGGAACTCGAGCATGACCTGGAACAACGGTGTATGCGCGGTGGACCGGGCCGGATCGAGAGCATCGACGACACGTTCGAACGGTATGTCCGAGTGTGTGAATGCAGCCAGGTCTGTGGAACGAACTTCGGCGAGAAGGTTCTCGAAGGATCCTGCTGGGTCCACCTCGGTGCGGAGCACCAGGGTGTTGACGAACATTCCGACCAGCTCGTCGAGTGCCGCGTCCCCACGGCCGGAGATCGGCGTGCCTATCGAGATGTCGGTGGACGCCGACAAGGCCGACAGCAGCACCGTCAGCGACGCATGGACGATCATGAAGACACTGGAATCGTGGCTCGAAGCCAGCTCTGCCATCCGCTCGTGTACGACGGAGTCGACGGAGAATTCCACCTGGGAGCCGCGGAACGAGGACTCCGTCGGGCGTGGTCGGTCGGTCGGGAGTTCGAGCACTTCCGGCGCCCCTGACAGCGTATCGACCCAGAATGCCAATTGAGCAGACATGAGCGACGAGGGGTCGGACTCCGACCCGAGGAACTCGCGTTGCCAGAGTGAGTAATCCGCGTACTGCACCGGCAGAGGCGAGGTGGTGGGGGCTTCCCCCTGCATCCGCGCGCTATATGCCACGATCAAGTCGCGTGCCAGTGGCGCCGTGGAGAACCCGTCGGACGAGATGTGGTGGACGACGAAGGCGAGCACATGTTCGTTCTCGTCGATCTCGATGAGTCGCGCTCTGACCGGAACGCTGCTCGACACGTCGAAGCCGGTAGTGACGACCTCGGCTACCAGTTCGTGCACCCGCGAATCGGACTCGGCGCGCACCGCGGTGAGATCGGGCAACGCCTGGTGCGACTCGAGAATCGACTGAACCGGACCGTCGTCGGTGAGCGGAAACACGGTTCGCAGGGACTCGTGTCGGTCGACGACGTCCCCGACCGCGCTTCGCAGCGCATCCAGGTCCAGTCGCCCGGTCATGCGCATGGCGAACGCCACGTTGTACGCAGCGGACGTCGTGTCGAATTGGTTGATGAACCACATCCGCTGCTGCGCGAGCGATACCGGGACTGCCGCTGGTCGATCGATCGGAACGAGGGACGGTTTCGAATCGGTCCGGTGGCCCTGTGATTCCACTGTCGATGCCAGCGCACGGACAGTCGGAGCGTCGAACAGGTCCCGGACGGTCAGTGACGATCCGACTGCGGTGTTGATCCTGGCCACCAGCCGCATTGCGACCAACGAGTTGCCACCGGCCGCGAAGAAGTTCTGCGTGACGCCGATCTGATCACCGCCGAGAAGGTCAGCGAACTCTGCCGCGATGATCTCCTCGACCGGATTCGACGGTGCCACGATTTCGTCGTCGGACAATGCGAACATCGGTGACGGCAGCAGCTTTCGGTCGAGCTTGCCGCTGGCGTTCAACGGAAACTCGGACAGTTCCATCACGAGCGACGGCACCATGTACGCCGGAAGGGATTCCGCAACCGCATCGGTGAGAACTGTTGCTTCGAAGACGGAATCGCGGCTAGGCACGACATAGGCCACGAGAATCTCGCCGGTGGAGACGGTGCTGTGGACGAGTGCGACGGCTTGTGCGACGGAGGGATGTCGCAACAGAGCGGCCTCGATCTCCGGCAATTCGATTCGCAGTCCGCGCAGCTTGACCTGAAAATCGGTTCTGCCGATGTACTCGATGTTGCCGTCTGCGCGCCATCGAACGAGGTCACCGGTGCGATACATCCGCGTGCCTGGCTCACCGTACGGGTCGGCGACGAATCGATCCGCAGTCAGATCTCCGCGCCCCACGTATCCGCGTGCGAGTTGTATACCCGCCAGGTACAACTCGCCGGGTGCACCGATAGGCGCAGGCTTCAGCGAGGCATCGAGCACGAACACACGTGTGTTCCATACCGGTGCGCCGATAGGAATCGACGTCAGTTCCGTTGTGGCACAGTGGTAATAGGTGACATCGACGGCCGCCTCTGTCGGTCCGTACAGATTGTGCAGAGACGCATCCGAGAAGCCGACGAACGCGTCGACCGTCGCGGGTGGCAGTGCTTCGCCGCTGCAGAACACCAGGCGAAGTGAGTTGCAATCCTCTGGATGCGCGCCGTCGACGAACACGGCGAGCATCGACGGAACGAAGTGCACCGTGGTGATGCGCTCGCGCAGGATCACTCGGGACAGATATTCTGGGTCGCGGTGCCCGTCGGGCGTCGCGATCACCAGTTTCGCGCCGACCTGGAGTGCCCAGAAGAACTCCCACACGGACACGTCGAAAGTAGCCGGAGTCTTCTGCAAGACAGTGTCCGACGGTTCGAGCTTGTACTCGTTCTGCATCCACAGCAGTCGGTTGACGATTGCCTCGTGGGTGACCGCCACACCCTTCGGACGACCTGTCGAACCCGAGGTGTAGATGACGTAGGCAGTGTTGCGGCCGGAGACGGTACCGAGCCGGTCACCTGCGCCCAGAGGTGTCGTCGACCTGTCGGACACGTCGATGAGGTCGATTGCGAGCACCGGCGTCGCCACCGAGACGTCGATCCAATCTCGGCTGGTCGTCAGAATGCACACCGGGCGTGCGCTGTCGAGTACATACGCGGACCGATCGACCGGGTGATCGGGATCGATCGGCACGTACGCGCCACCGGCTTTGACGATCGCATACATTCCGACGACGAGGTCGACGGAGCGTCGGATAGCCAGCCCCACATGGGATTCGGGTCCAACTCCCAACGACACCAAGTGTCGCGCGAGTTGGTTGGCGCGTTCGTCCAGTTCTCGGTAGGTCACATGTTCGTCGTCGAAGACCAGCGCGATCGAGTACGGGCTCCGCGCGACCTGCAGGTCGAACAGGCTGTTGAGTGTCGGATCGGTTCCGACGACGGCGGGAAGCGCGTGGTCGGTCGAATTCCACTTCTGGAGTACGGTTTCCCGTTCTCTGATCGACAGTATGTCGACATCACGCAGCGGTGCGGTAGGCGCTTCGGAGATGGATCGCAACAGTCGAAGAAATCGGTCGACGAAATTGTCGATCGTGGCAGCCTCGAACAGAGCGGTCGAGTACGTGAATGCTGCGCTCGAAGAGCCGCTGGCCGACACCTGCTCGTCGACGCGCAGCTGCAGGTCGAATTTGGTAGTTCCGGTATCGAGTTCGTCGAATTCGACGAGAAGGTTCGGTAGTTCGAGGTGTGCTGTTTCGTTGTTCTGGAATTCGAGGAGTACCTGGAACAGCGGTGAGTGATCGGTGGAGCGTGTCGGTGCGAGGGTGTCGACGAGCCGCTCGAAGGGGATGTCGGTGTTGTCGAATGCGGCCAGATCTGCGGCGCGCGTCGCGGCGAGCAGTTCGGTGAACTTGGCGTGCGGGGATACCAGTGTGCGCAGGACCAGGGTGCCGACGAACATGCCGACGAGGTGGTCCAGTCCGGCTTCGCCGCGGCCTGCGATCGGGGTTCCGATCACGATGTCCTCGGTGCCACTCACCCGCGCGAGAAGCAGCGCCAGTGCAGAGTGCACGACCATGAACAGAGTTGCATCGTTGTCGGCGCCGAGTCGCGCGAGATCGCTACGAAGTTCGGCTGGGATCTCGAAACGCCGCGTGGCGCCTGCGATCGATTGTTGGCTCGGGCGTGGTCGATCGATCGGCAACGGCAACAGATCCGGCACATCCGCCAACACCTGCGACCAGAACCCCAACTGCCGAGCC
>NZ_LVCV01000539.1 GCF_001647195.1 Rhodococcus sp. EPR-157
AGACGTCGGTCTGTTTCAGAGTCAGGCCCCAACTCACTGGAGAAGTCCAGTATCAACCGGACACACCCATACTCACAGTCTGTTTCGGTCACTTGCGGTGAGCGAAAGCCTGTTTGGGTCACTCTGAGTGTGCGACTGACTCATTCGGTCACCGGCGCTCTAGCGAATGTCTCATTCGGTCACCTGAGGTTCGCCGAAAACCAGTCGCTTTGCGAACGAATCCGCCGCACACTGCTGTCATGACGACGACACCGCCCGAGCGCATCGAACTCGACCAAATCGTCATCCGACGCGAAACGGACGACGACGCTCAGAGGGTCGCCGACGCCATCGCGTCGAACATTTCGCGATTGGCCCCGTGGATGGAGTGGGCCGTCGACAGTGCCGTGAGCGTCGATACGCAGCGCAGCAGAATTGCCGACGCCGCCGTGCAGTGGAACTCGGGCAGCGTCTACGACTACATCGTCGTCGACCAGTCGAAAAACGAGGTGCTAGGAAAGATCGGTCTCCATCGAACTGCCGAAGACGTACTCGAGATCGGATACTGGTTGACCGGAGCTGCCGAGGGTCGAGGAATCGCGACGAGAGCCAGCTCGGCACTAACCATGATCGCGGCCGGGATGGACGGAGTCTGTCGCGTCGAAATTCATTGTGATGCAGCGAATGCGCGAAGCCAAGCGGTACCCGAACGGTTGGGGTACCGCTTGGATCGCGTCGTCGACCACCCGGTCACCACATCGCACCAGACCGGCAGGCAGATGATCTGGATCTACGACGCAGCACGGTAGCGGGTGCCGCGCGGTACGGCGATGATGTTGGGACGTGGTCGTTCCTGCGCCCTCTGATACGCGCGACGAAGTTCTTCGATAACTCTCTGTGGTTCTTCTGCAATCATTTTCGGCGTGAAAGCCGTCACGATGACACCATGGCCTTCCGCACCGGCACGTCGCTTGACGGTCTTTTCGTAATCCGCAGGACTCGCGTGGTGTAGGTACGAATCGATTTCGTTGGCAAGCGCGACCTCGTCGAACCACCTGTCTGTGTTCATGATGAACACACCGTCCTCCGTGTACAGATCGACGTTGGCTTGGCTCGGTGGTAGGCCGCTGCGCTCGTACAACTTCTCGGCGTCCACCTCGGCCACGGAATGCGCACCACCGAGGAGTTCATGCAACGCACGACGCGGAACAGCGCTGCCTCGACCGCAACCGTCGTCCAGCTCTGTGAGCAGCGACCCGACGTCGACGACGCCGCGTTGAACGACCTCGGCGATCAGGGCGATACACGTCCGACGATCGCGAATTCGCCGGGCCGCGTCGAGCAAGCATCGATCTATCGGTGCCACCGGTAGACCCATTTTGATCGTTGCAGCCGGCATTCGTTCTGTTCGCTCGGTGACGATGAACGACACATCTTTGCGGTGCCGCTCGGGCGGTATCAGTAACAAAATACCCGCCGACGACTTGGACGCACCGAACCCGTGGAGCGCGAGACCGGCCCGGCCACTCAGCATCGAGCCGTCGCCGCCGTACATGCTGGCGGCAGTGTCGCGCTGGTGTCGGGACGGTTGACCGTTGTGCAGCAGAACAAGTCCCGGCAAGATTCGCTGCCACGGTCCACCCGATGTTCTGTCCACGATCGTCTTTGCTCCCACCCCCATCGCCTTGAGTACGGTCGTCCTGATGACCCCGTTCTTCGATTTCTGTTGCAGCGCGTATTCGTCGTCTGCCCATCCCCCACGTTTCATGGCACACATAGAAACCCAGGGGTGCGACAAATATGGCCGGTCGACCGCGCCCCCTGTGGATCACTTCCTAGGTTGTGGATGAATTCTCGGGGCTATGAGGTGACCGAATGAGACAGTCGCTTCGCCCCCAAGTGACCGAATGAGACATTCGCTAGTGCGCCGGTGACCGAATGAGTCAGTCGCACACTCAGAGTGACTCAGACAGACTTTCGGTCCCAACCCAACCCCCAACAACCCAACCCCCCACCCCACCCCAACCCAAGCCCCACACCCACCCGCCCCGCTCGACGCCCCGGCCGATGGCCCGTACCGTTGAGGGTGTGTCGGGGGCCACATGGGGGCCCCTGACGCAATGGAACCTGGGGAGGGAAAGCATGGCTATATCGGACATTCAGGAGTACGCCCATCTTACCGAGGCGGATATCGAGGCCTTGGGTGCGGAATTGGACGCTATTCGGCGCGATGTGGAGGATTCACGGGGAGAGCGCGACGCCCGATACATTCAGCGGACCATCACGTTCCAGCGATCGCTGGTAGTAGCGGGCCGTCTGGTTCTGTTCGCGAGCAGGAAGCGCCCGGCGTGGTTGCTGGGTTCGGCGATGCTCGGGGTCGGCAAGATCATCGAGAACATGGAGCTGGGCCACAACGTCATTCACGGCCAATGGGATTGGATGAACGATCCCGAGATCCACTCCAGTAACTGGGAGTGGGACAACACCTGCCCGTCGTCCGGTTGGAAGCACTCGCACAATTTCACGCACCACAAGTACACCAACATCGTCGGCCTGGACAACGATGTCGGCTACGGTGTCCTGCGTATCACCCGCGACCAGGAGTGGCACCCCAAGTACCTCGCGCAGCCCCTGGTCAACGCACTTCTGGCTACGTTCTTCGAGTGGGGCGTCGCACTGCATCACCTCGAGACCGACAAGCTTCGTACCGGTGAGGTGAAGTGGGAAGACAAGAAGGAAATGGCGATCGATGTGCTGCGCAAGATCGGCAGGCAGATCGGCAAGGACTACATCCTCTTCCCGCTGCTGACCGGGCCGGCGTGGAAGTCGACATTGACTGCCAACGCGACCGCGAACTTCATCCGCAACTACTGGACGTACGGCGTCATCTTCTGTGGGCACTTCCCGGACGGTGCGGAGAAATTCACGCTCGAGGAGTACGAGACCGAGACTCAGCCGGAGTGGTATCTGCGTCAGATGCTGGGCAGCGCCAACTTCCGGGCCGGCCCCGTGCTCGCGTTCATGAGCGGCAACCTCTGCTACCAGATCGAGCACCACCTCTTTCCGGACCTGCCGAGCAACCGGTATGCCGAGATTGCGGTCAAGATTCGCGCTCTGTGCGACAAATACGACCTGCCGTACACGACGGGATCGTTGCCGCACCAGTACGGCCAGACGCTCAGGACCATCCTCAAGCTCTCGCTCCCCAACCGGTTCCTGTCCGCCACCGCCGACGACGCACCCGAAACATCCTCGGAGCTGAAGTTCCGTATCCGCGGCGGCATGAAGGAAGTGTTCGGCGTCGATCCGGAGACCGGCAAGCGTCGTGGTCTGCGGACAGCACTCGCCATGGCCGGCAAGCACACCGCAGTACGTCAGCACTGAGACTGGTACCCGGAAAGGGTGATAACCGCAGTCCACACTCCGAATGGACAGCACTACCCTCGCCGTCGGCGCTACCGTTGCCCTTGGATACGAGGTAGCGCTGACGGCAGGAGTGGGCATTGACCAGAACATCGGTCTCGATGGAGGAATCGGAGCACGTCGACAAGCACGTCGAGAAGAAGGCCCCACGAGCGTTCGTGCCGCCCGAGCACGGCCCACTTCGACAGGTTCCGCACATCGCCGGACTCGTCCTCGGAATCTTCGCGGTGCTCGTGTTCCTCTGGAGTCTCTCGCCCGCTCTACGTGTGGTGATTCGGGTTCCCCGCGAGTTCGTCGACAACTACTACATCGACGCGCCGGACACCTCGCTTGCCTGGGCGCTCGTCGTTGGCCTCACCGCGGCAGCCCTCGCGAGCCGCAAGCGCATCGCGTGGTGGTTCCTGACGGTGTATCTCGTCCTCGTCTCGTTGAACAACCTGAGTGAAGGACTCAACGGCAGGGACATCAACGCGTGGGTTGCACTGGGCGTCCACATCGTCATCCTCGGCATCCTCATTGCGGCACGCAAGGAGTTCTACACGCGGGTTCGACGCGGCGCCGCGTGGAAAGCACTCGGGGTTCTGGTGCTCGGCGCGGTGGTCGGCACACTCGTCGGGTGGGGTCTCGTCGCACTGTTCCCCGGCACACTCCCGGAGAGCCAGACGTTCCTGTGGGCGTTCAACCGGGTCACCGCACTCGCGACGGTCGACAACGAGCAGTTCGACGGTCGACCACACGGATTCGTCAACACCCTCCTGGGTTTGTTCGGCGCACTCGCGCTGCTGGCCGCGGTCGTGACGCTGTTCCGCTCGCAACGCTCGTCGAACGCACTGACCGGCAGCGACGAGTCCGCCCTTCGCGGCCTCCTCGACAAATGGGGAGCAGACGACTCCCTCGGATACTTCGCCACCCGTCGCGACAAGGGCGTCGTCTTCGCGCCGAGTGGAAAGGCCGCGGTGACGTATCGCGTCGAGGTCGGTGTCTGTCTCGCCAGCGGTGATCCCATCGGAAATCCCGAGGCCTGGCCGCATGCCATCGAGGCCTGGCTGGAACTCACCGAGAAGTACGGGTGGAGTCCAGCGGTCATGGGCGCCAGCGAAAACGGTGCGACGGCGTTCAAGCGCGCGGGACTCAGCGTCCTCCAACTCGGCGACGAAGCCATTCTTTACACCAAACAGTTCAACGTGAGCGGACGGGAGATGCGCCCCGTTCGCCAGGCCGTCAACCGCGCCCGCAACGCCGGCGTCACGACAACCATCAGGCGTCACCGCGATATCCCGGCGCAGGAGATGGCCGAGATCATCGAGTGCGCGGACAAATGGCGCGACACCGAGACCGAGCGTGGATTCTCGATGGCCCTCGGCCGTCTCGGAGATCCACTCGACGGCGACTGCCTGCTCGTTCAGGCGCGGCAGGACGAGAAGACGGTGGCCGTTCTCTCGCTCGCGCCGTGGGGACGCACCGGCGTGTCACTCGATCTGATGCGACGCGACCCGCAGTCCCCCAACGGGGTCATCGAGCTGCTGGTGACGGACCTGGCGACCGGAGGTGACCAGTTCGGCATTTCCAAGATCTCCCTGAACTTCGCCGTGTTCCGTGCTGTCTTCGAAGAAGGAAGCCGCATCGGTGCTGGTCCAGTGCTTCGCATTTGGCGTTCGGTGCTCGTGTTCTTCTCCCGCTGGTGGCAGTTGGAGGCGCTGTATCGCTCCAACCTCAAGTACCAGCCCGACTGGGAGCCGAGGTACCTCTGCTTCGCCGACAATCGCGAACTTCCCAAGGTCGGCATCGCATCCGCCATCGCCGAGGGATTCCTGACGCTCCCCAGCTTCCGGCGCGCCAGCAAGCACACCGGCAGCCATGTCGCGGTGCCCGCGAACCTCGTCGGAAGCGAGGACATCCACGCGGACGGCAGCGGGCCACGAGGCGGTGGCCTCGATCTGCTCGACGACGAGAAGCCACGGACCGGTCCCAAGCGTCCCGATCAGGTGCGTGTGCGCATCTCCAAGCTGGATCGTCTGACCAGTGAGGGCATCGAGGGCTATCCCGTCGCCCAAGCCCCAACACATTCCGTCGCCGAGGCACTTGCCGCACCGCAAGGCACGACAGTCCGAATTGCGGGACGGATACTGCGGATTCGTGACTACGGCGGCGTCGCGTTCGCCCTGGTTCGAGACTGGACCGACGACATCCAGGTGCTCTTCGACCGCGCACAGGTCGGCGAGAGGATGGACAGCTTCGACTCCGACTTCGACCTCGGTGATCTCATCGAGGTCAGCGGAGTGATCGGGCGCAGCAAGAAGGGCGAGTTCTCGCTGCTCGCGTCGGATTGGCGCATGAACGCCAAATGCCTGCACCCCCTGCCGGACAAGTGGAAGGGACTGACCGATCCGGAGTCGCGTGTTCGTCAGCGGTACGTCGATCTCGCGATCAATCGCAGCGCGCGGGAGCTGATGATCGCGCGCAGCAATGTCGTGAAATCCCTGCGTGATTCGCTGTCCGACCGCGGCTACATGGAGGTCGAGACCCCGATCCTGCAGCAGGTGCACGGCGGTGCCAACGCCGCGCCGTTCATCACGCACATCAATGCCTACAACCTCGACCTGTACCTACGCATCGCCCCGGAGCTGTACCTGAAGCGGCTGTGTGTCGGCGGCATGGACAAGGTCTTCGAGATCGGCCGCGTGTTCCGCAACGAAGGCGCCGACTTCAAGCACAACCCGGAGTTCACCATCCTCGAGGCGTACGAGGCGCACAGTGACTACGAACGCGCAATGGTGCTGTGCCGCGAGCTGATTCAGAGGGCAGCCGTGGCCGCACACGGACGCGAGATCGTGCTGCGACCCGACGGCCCCAACGGCGAGATGATCGAGATCGACATCTCGGGTGAGTGGCCGGTCAAGACACTGCACGGAGCCGTCGCGGAGAAACTCGGCATCGACGTTGCACCACACACCCCGCTCGAGGACTTGCAGCGCATCTGCGACGAGAACGACATTCCGTACGAAAAGGACTGGGATGCAGGGGCAGTCGCACAGGGAATGTACGAGCACGTAGTAGAGGACTACACCGAGTTCCCGACGTTCTACAAGGACTTCCCGACGTCGATGTCGCCGCTGACCAGACCACACCGGTCCATCCCCGGCGTCGCCGAGAAGTGGGACCTCGTCGCTTGGGGGGTCGAACTCGGCACCGCCTACAGCGAGCTGACCGACCCGGTCGATCAGCGCCAGCGTCTGACCGAGCAGTCGATGCTCGCTGCAGGCGGCGACGAAGAAGCGATGTCGCTCGACGAGGACTTCCTGCAGGCACTCGAATACGGCATGCCGCCGACCGGCGGCCTCGGCATGGGCGTCGACCGCGTCGTCATGCTCATCACCGGAGGCAGCATTCGGGAGACCCTCGCGTTCCCGCTCGCCAAACCGCGACAGTAGATGTTTCACATGAGACAACGGCTTCACTCTGCCCTGCAGCCGCCGGGCCGATTCGTGACGGTCGACGGACTCGAGACTCATGTCGTGGTCACCGGCGCCGGCCCGACGGTGGTGCTGTGTGGCGGTCTGGGAGGCAACTGGTTCGACTGGGACGACTGCGCCCGCATTCTGTCGGCGTTTCACACGGTCGTCGTGTTCGACCGGCCCGGATTCGGACTCAGTGAACCGTTCCCGCGCGGAACGACACCGACCGTCGCCGGTGAAGCACACCGCATCCTCGGGGTTCTCGACGCGCTGGCGCTGACGACGCCCGCTGTCGTCGTCGGGCATTCTCTTGCCGGTTTCTACGTGGAGGCGTTCGCTCGGCTCGAGCCAGAGCGGACGGCCGGAGTGCTACTGCTCGATTCGAGTGCCGAGCGCGATCCGTGGGCCGTGATCCCCAAACGCATCCGCGTCGCTGCGGCCTACTAGTACTTTGTTAGGTTGGGAATCTGTGGTGGCAGTGCGGGCAGGTTCCGATCCAGATGGCAAGTGCGCGTTGAAGAATGCGGAGTATGCCGT
>NZ_LVCV01000540.1 GCF_001647195.1 Rhodococcus sp. EPR-157
CACCGACCACGGCAGCACCGACACCGCGACTCCGACGGTTGCCAATCCGACGGCAAGGGACGATTGCGACGGCGTGATGGCCAGGCTCGATGCGATGAGCGGCAAGATGCCCTGGACCGAATAGAGCTGAGCGAACGTCGCGATTCCCGCGAACAGCAGAGCTGCGACGAGTCGTTTGTACTCGCGAGAGCCGCGGGGGTGGCCTTCCCACTCGAGTGCAGATTCGGTCGTCGAACTCATTGCTGCGACGTTAGGACTCGGAACTACCTACGTCCAATGCATGGACCGGGTTGTTTCGATACCTCCGCGATATGATTCACCGATGCGCGACGAGGCCAGGGATCTGCTACCGCTCATTCCGACGCTCCTCGCGGTCGCCGATACCGAACACATCACCGAGGCGGCAGACCTCCTCGGCATCCCGCAGCCCACCGTCAGCCGCCAGATCACCCGGGCGTCGAACATCCTCGGTGTGGAGATCGTCGAGCGACGAGGCCGCGGAATCGCGATGACCACCGCCGGCCGAATCCTGGTGCCGTACCTGCAGCGCGTCGCCGTCGACCTCGAAGCGGGGTTGGACGCCATGAGCGAGCACGACGCCAGAGCCCGCGGGCGCATTTCGATCAGCTTTCAGAACACCCTCGGCGAAGATATCGTGCCTGCGCTGATCAAACAGTTTCGCGGTGAGCACCCGGCGGTGACCTTCGAGCTCGACCAGGGGGCTCGTGCGCGGTGCCTCGACCGTCTCGACGACGCCTCATCCGACCTCGCGTTCGTGTCTCTCAGCACCGAGCACACGGCGGCGAACTCGTTCCAGCTCTACGACGAACGTCTGGTGCTCGTCGTTCCTGCCGACCACAGGTTGGCAGGCGCGCGATCGGTGGACCTCGCCGACACGGCCGAAGAGAACTACGTCGCGATGGGTCACGGCTTCGGCATGCGATCGATCTGCGACGAGCTCTGGTCCGAGGCGGGGATCGCTCCCGATATCGCCTTCGAAGGCCAGGACATCCACACGTTGCGCGGACTCGTTGGGGCCGGACTCGGGATCAGCATCCTTCCGCGGATGCGCGGGCAAAGCGGGGAGGCGGTCGAGGTGCGGATCGCGGATCCGGCAGCACGACGGCGCATCGGGATGGTGTGGTCGGCCCGCCAGCACGCGAGCCAGGTCGAGGCGTTTCGGTCGATGGTCATCCGCAGCGGCCGCGGCCTTGTGGTCAGGTGATGTGGCTCCGCCACTAGTGGCACGGTTGAGTGCATCCAGGTGCACTTATTCGTGCCACTGGCGCGGAGCGCCGCAACGTCGAAACCTGGCTGTGGTTGAGTGAGCCCGTGCAGCTGATTCTGGTACGCCACGCGCTTCCGCTCCGTTCCGAAGAGTCGGCCGACCCGCCGCTCGCCGAACTCGGACATCAGCAGGCAGCACGGATTCCCGACGCCCTGGCGCGGTTCGGCGTCGCGCGTACCGTCGCCAGCACCCAGTTGCGCGCACTGCAGACCGGGACCTCGCTCGCCGCCGACCGCGGTCTACGGCTCGACTCCGACGAGCGCCTTACCGAGTACGACCGCGACTTCGGCGGTTACATCCCCATAGAGGACGCACGCACCGAGTTCGCCGACGCATTCGCGCGCATCAAGGACGGCCACCTCCCAGAGCAGGTCGACGAGGTGGCGTTCCGCGCTCGTGTCCTCGAGGGGATTGCGGCGGCGGTCGACGGCGTCGAACACACCGACACGGTCGCCGTGTTCGCGCACGGAGGTGTCATCAACATCGTGCTGCAGGACATCCTGACGACGCCGAAGGTGCTCGGGTTTCCGATCGACTACTGTTCGATCACGCGAATCCTGTACTCACGCAACGGTAAACGCTCGGTCGCGTCGATCAACGAGACCCAACACGTGTGGGATCTGCTGCCGCGCAACCGCTAGAAATACTCCCCGGATGTGCGCGGGAAGGCGTCCTCGGCGCACAATCGGGGGGTAGATTTCCCGGGCGACCGCCAGATCCTCATAGACCTCTTAAAGTGCCAGCTCACACCGCCAATTCGGCCGGATATGCGCGGTGAGCTGGTCGAAGAGGCTCCGAGCGCCGGTTAGCCTCAGAACCACTATGGGTAAATTCCGCGTTCTCCGCAGGCCGTCCGCTGCTCTCGTCGCCATTGCTTTTCCGCTGGTGGCTGCCGGTGCGTTCGCGCTCGGCGCGGGATACGACCTGAGCCCCGCCACCGAAACGGCCACGGCGCCCGAGGCAACTGCCCAGCCCACCGCGACAGGTGATCCGCTGGCGGAATCGAGGAGCAGCCTGCAGGAAGCCGGTCTACCCCTCAGCTTTCTGGCCGGGGGCATCACGCAGCTGACCGACGGCGGCAAT
Source organism: Rhodococcus sp. EPR-157 (assembly GCF_001647195.1). Classification (GTDB taxonomy): domain Bacteria; phylum Actinomycetota; class Actinomycetes; order Mycobacteriales; family Mycobacteriaceae; genus Rhodococcoides. Next base: position 2,372 of record NZ_LVCV01000540.1, read on the forward strand.
CAGCTCAACGACGGCGTCGTGCAGCTCACCGACGGCATCACCCAGGCTCACGACGGCACAATTCAACTCGCCGATGGTTTCGGCCAGTACCGCGACGGCATCGGCCAGCTCGGCGACGGCGCGTCCCAGATCAGTGGAGGCGTCGACCAGCTCGTCGACCGCTTGTCTGCGTTCGGCGCGCAGCAGGCCGAGTTCACGGCCGCGCTGGACGCCGCAGCCGCCCAGGTCGACGCCTTTCCCCACCCCGGTTCCGACGCCATCTCCGGTCAGATCCGCGGTGTCGTCGACACCCTGAACACACAGGGGTTCGGGCCGTCGACTCTCGCGGACCTGCAGACCCTCAAGAGCGGTGCGCAACAGCTGTCCGGCGAGCTCAACGACCCCTCCAGCCAATTCCTGACGGCGACCGGCCAGCTCGGCGACGCGACCGTGCAGCTTCGTGACGGACTCGGGCAGCTCGACGACGGTGGCGGCCAGCTCCGCGCCGGAACCGACCAGCTCATCACCGCGGTGGAACCCGTCACGGGCATCGTCGACGGCATTTCCACCAACGTCCAGGACGCAACCACCGGGCTACCGACGGCTAAGGAACTGTCAGCGTCGAACTCCGACATTGCCGTCGCTCCCGCCGCTACGTCCAGCACGCCCGTCGCGCCCTACCTGATCGCCGCTCTCGTCGCTGTCGGAGCGATCGGTGCCGTCAGCCTGGTACGAGTGCTGAGCCGCGACTCCCGCTTCCGCTGGATCGCCGCTGCAGTCGCAATCCTCGCCGTGGGAGTCTGCGCGGCACTGGCATTCGCATTCACGGCTCCGGAAGCCGGGATCGGGGCACTGCTGGCCGCAGGCATCTTCCTCGTCGTATCCGCCGCTGCCTACCTCACGGCTGCAGGTGCGATCCAACGTCTACTCGGCGCCACCGTCGGACAAGCAGTCAACGTCGCGCTACTTGTCATCCAAGTGGTCGTCTGCGGTGCCGCGTACGCGAGCAGCGCAGCGATCTGGGGACACCTGTCGGCCTTCATGCCGATGGCCTACACCGCCGCCGGCGCCCGCGAGATCGGCTACTCGGCCATGACGTCGACCGGCTGGCTTGCCATCGCGTTGACGGTCGTATTGCTGGTGGTCTCCGCGGTGGTCTACCGAGCTACCGACAGCTCCCGCGAGACGGTCTCACCCGACTACGCGTAGCCCTCGTCTCGAGCACCCCGAAAGCCCCGACGGTACCGTCAGGTACGTATTCGTATCGCCAATCGTCGTGGTCGAGAAGAAGGGGAGTCGTGAACGAGAAGGCTACGCGCAAGGACTGGCTCGGACTGAGTGTCCTCGTCATTCCCATCCTGCTCGTATCGATGGACATCTCGGTGCTCTACCTGGCGCTTCCCGCGGTCGCCGCCGATCTCGAACCCACCAGCAATCAAACGCTGTGGATCCTCGATCTGTACGGATTCTTCCTCGCCGGGTTGCTCATCACGATGGGCTCTGTCGGCGACCGCATCGGTAGACGCAGGTTGTTGATGATCGGCGCGGTCGTATTCGGCGCCGCGTCGGTGCTGGCCGCGTTCTCGACGTCCCCCGAGATGCTCCTGGTTGCGCGCGCACTCCTCGGCGTCGGCGGGGCCACGATCGCACCGAGCACGCTGTCCTTGATTCGCAACATGTTTCATGATCCCGCCCAACGCAAAGAAGCAATCGGATTGTGGACGGCGGGCTTCGCCGGTGGTGGTGCCATCGGTCCGGTGATCGGCGGATTCCTGCTCGAACACTTCTGGTGGGGATCGGTGTTCCTCGTCAACATTCCGGTCATGGCTCTACTGCTGGTCAGCGCACCACTACTCGTCCCGGAGTTCAAAGATCCGAATCCAGGCAAATTCGATCCGATCAGTGTCGTGCTATCGATCGCGGCGATGCTCGGCATCGTCTATGCGATCAAACATGGCGCCCAGGAGGGATTCGACGCTGCAACGATTTCCACAGCACTCGGAGGTCTGGTACTCGGCTACTTCTTCGTCGACAGACAGCGGCGTGCCACCGATCCCCTCATCGACATCACACTGTTCGCGGAAAGAGCGTTCAGTGCAGCAGTTCTCGTACAGTTCCTGGTGATCTTCGCCCTCACCGGGTTCAGCCTGTTCGCCTCGCAATACCTGCAACTTCTGGTGGGCCTCGGGCCGTTGGCCGCCGGACTGTGGTTGTTGATTCCTGCGGGCACTGCCGGGCTGGGGGCAGTCCTTTCCCCGACGCTGAGCAAAATCGTCCCGACGGGCACCATCATCGCCGGTGGGCTGGTGCTCATCGCGGTCGGTTCGCTGACACTGAGCTTCGTAGGAACGAACTCCGGCATACCATTGCTGATCACCGGAATGTCACTCATCACGCTCGGTGTCGGCGCTGCATCGACCTTGAATTCCGACATCGTCCTCACCGCCGCAGCTCCCGAAAAGGCCGGCACGGCATCGGCATTGTCCGAGACAGGCGCCGAGTTGGGTGGCGCCGTCGGCATTGCCATCCTCGGCACGATCGGCACTACGGTCTACCGCAACGGCCTCCAGGATTCACTCCCCCCGGAGACTCCCCCCGAGATCGCTGGTCCCGCGTCGGAAACTGTCGGAGGCGGCATGGCCGTCGCCGAGTACCTGCCCCCGCCGTTGAACGACGCCCTCCGCGAACTCGCCGCATCGAGCTTCATCGACGGCTTGAACCTCGCAGCGGCCTGGTGTGCAGCAGGTATGGGGATATCGGCGTTCGTCGTCTACCTGCTGTTGCGCGGCAAGCGGTTACAGCCGCACATGGCTGACTAGATGCTGTCCCGCAGGTAGTTCGCGAGCCACGTCGTTGCACTGGTTCCGTTGGAATCGACGGCGTAGGAACCGTATTCCTGATGGATACCGGAGCGGTAGAAGGCCTCGATCTCACGTCTGCGTTGCTCGTTCGCCTGGTTGGACAGCTGGCCCTGCAGTACCGGCAGGCCACCTGCCGACGCGATGTCGCCCAGCAGAACGTCCGCGTCCTGCTGCGCGTGTGCGACGACTGCCGGATTCGGATCCGAAGACATGGCCAGGAAGCCGGCAAGTCGAGCGACGTAGTCGTCCTTGGGTGTCGAGCAGTACAGGTCACCGACCGCACAGAACGTACGAACGACGGGGCTGACGAAACCGAATCCTCCGACGCGGGGGCCACCGACTCCGGTACCGACTACCTGAGGCCCGACGAGTGCGTCCGCATCGGAGCGCTTGGGATCGGAGACCAATCCGACCGCAACGACGCGATCTGCAGGTACGACGCCGAGGCCGGTCCCGATGGACGCCGCCAGGTCGCCTGCCGCGTCGGCACCTTGGCTGTAGCCGATGATGCCGAATTTGGTTGCGCTGCACTGGTCGGCCATGGCCTTGATCATGCCGCCCGCGTTGGCAGTCGCCACTGCACGGGATTCGCCGTAGATTCCACCCTCCCACGGGAACGCCGTAGCGGGGTAGGACACGTAGTCGGTACGAATATCGGAGCTGGCGATTCGATCGGTGACCGCAGTCAACATGCCCGGCTTCGGTGCCGCGCCCGAACTGGTCTCCCATGTGCCAGGGATCGCAACGACGTACAGGCCTGGGCAGGACGCTGGATCCGCCGATGCAGTGACTGTGGGCAAGGTGGAGACACCTGCAACAACGGCCACGACCGATCCGATGGTGGCGACGAACTTCTTCACGCGCATGATGCGGCCTCACTGCTTAGCGGACTATCGACTTCGCAGGCGAGGTTTCCACGCTTCGATGTCGAAACGATGCCCAATCGGTAAACAGAGGTTACCCAAAACTATGAGCATGCATACACCGAGACGAAAACGAGGTTATGGCACGGAAAAACGTGCACATGGCACGGTGCTCCGGCGATCGCTTGAATGGTCCATTCATACGATCAGATGGCTGGAAAGTCCCATTCAAGCGGCCAGAATGCGGACGACCCACCGCTCGAATGGTCCATCCATACGATCAGATGGCTACGGAAGACCATTCAAGCGGTGGGTCGGCGTACGAGAAAACTACCGCTGCGGCGCCTGAGTGGGGACGATCGGCGAGGGCAGCGCGGTGACTCCCTGCAGGAACGTGTCGACGGCGGCCGCGCAGGACCGTCCTTCGGCGATTGCCCAGACGATGAGTGACTGGCCGCGGCCCATGTCACCCGCGACGAAGACACCGGGAACGTTGGTGACCCACTCGTTGGTGCGCTTGACGTTGCCGCGCTCATTGAGATCGACACCGA
>NZ_LVCV01000541.1 GCF_001647195.1 Rhodococcus sp. EPR-157
CAACAAACCCGCCGAACCAGCCGACACCGACCAGAAGCAACATTCGGTAGCGGCCTAACACCCACTGGACTCACCCGCCTTGACAAATTCCGATGACGACGTCTTGCTTGGTACCCGCCACCAGAGCACGAAGCTCTCCGAGGTTGCCGAGAAGGCCGGATTCCTTCAGCTTCGACATCACCCCTGCGACGAAAGCCTGTTGTCGCTTCGTCCGATCCAGGTCTCCGTTTGCCAACCCGTGACGTTGTCGCACGAACGACAGTGCCTGTGATGCGTCGATCGTCTGTATACCTGCGGTGAACTGCGCGCCCGAATAATCGTCGTCAACGGCCTCTTGCAAGCACACCTGAATCGGCCCGACTGCATTCGCCACGTCGTAGAAGCCGAGCAAGTTGACCTCCGCGAAGTGATCGATCGGCACTCGTAGCAGCTGCTGCACAGCGGTCAAGGTGGAACGTCGACCTGCCTCGCGCGCGCGACGCTCCCGCGTGGCCTGGTCGGTCACGCCTTCGTCGACGAGTTCGGAGTCGGCGTCCGCTTTGGCGAGCCCGTACGCCTCCTTGATCTTCCGCATTCCGTATCCCGGCACGTCGACGTAGTCGTCGCGCGGAATCGAAATCGCCTTCGCACGGCCACCGTCTGCGGGAAGGTGCAGCAACAGCAGTGTGTTGGTGTTGTACCCGCCGACATCACTGTCTCCCGCATGCAACGTATCGGTGACGAACTCGGCAGGAAGATCGTTGCCGTCCATGTCTTTTCGACTGTCGAGTCCGATAAGCAATATGTTCGTATCCGCGCCGTTCTGCGACGGTTCGTTGCTCGGTAGATCGACAAGTGCGTCGGACGTCGTCAGTCCCGTCGTCGCCTCCCGGTAGACCGTCCACCCGACACCACTGACCAGAAGTGCCGACACCGCAGCCAGCCCGACGACGGTTCGCCCAGCATGAACGAGCCACGGCGTACGCGCGGTCTGCCCCCGGTGTGGAGAGAATCGGTGCCTGCCTGCACTCGATCGATGCCGTCCGGCGTTGAGCCTGTCCTCCGCATGCACCGACGAGACCTCAGCCGAGCTGCTGGGACGCAGGGGCGCCACCCAGGCGAGTAGCGAGTTCCGTCACGCTATTGCGGGCATCGGTCAGGCTCGCCTCTGCCTGTGGAGCCAGCGGCGCCAATGCGGGAACACGGGTCGCCAAAGTCAGATCGACCGTCACGACGTGCACCTCCATACCGAGTGCCGTGCCGAGCACCTGCTTCAGCTGGGCAACGGTGTGGTCGGCGCCGAAGTCCGGCGTCCCTGGTCCGTACTGGTTGCCGCGGGAGGACACAACGACGACCGGCTTGCCCTCGAGTGGACGAGTCGGCCCGTCGAACGGAACCGTGATTCCCGGTACGTGGATGTAGTCGATCCATGCCTTGAGTGTCGACGGAATCGACCAGTTGTACATCGGCGCGCCGATCAGAACGACGTCGGCCGAGACCAGCTCGTCGATGAGCTCCTTCTGCAACGCTTCGGCAGCTGGGGATGCGACCTCGTTCGCAGTGCGGAGGTGCGGGGCCCAATGCAAGGCCGACGTGGGGAGATGAGGCGGTGCATCGCGATGAAGGTCTCGATAGATCACCGAGTGGTCGGGTCCGATCGCGTGCCACACGTCCGAGAACTGCCCGGTGACGGTTCGGCTGACCGAACTGTCGAGATCGGCGGACGAATCGAGATGCAACAGCTGCGGCACAGGTCCTCCTTCTACTGGGGCTGTCTCAGAGTATGCCCAGTAGGGTCGGCGACATGGACCACCGGTACATCGCCTCGGCGCTGCCACATCACGACGCCAGGAAAGTCACCTCGATCATGGGGAACCTCGATGACCGCGTTCCGACGCTGGCAATCGACGGCGTCGAACTCGACATCGACGAACCAGCCCGTAAGGCGGTCATCGAGCTGCTGCGTCAACTCGCCAGTGGGACCGCGGTGACGATCGGTCCGGTCGACGAGCTCCTCACGACATCGCAGGCGGCTGAGATTCTTGGTGTGTCCGACACCTACGTGCGTCGGCTGGCCGACTCAGGCCAACTGACGATCGAGATGCGCGGCACCCACCGCCGATTTCGCCTCGAGGATCTCGTCAGACATCGCGAACGGTTCCAGCCCTGAGGGCTCTAGCCTGCTTCGCGGCCAAGCAGCTCGGACTGTAGCGTCAACAGATCTCGGAAGGCTTCACCGGAAGCTCGCCACAACTGCTCGCCGTCGATGAAGTCGACACCGAGCAGATTCACATCCCCTCGATAGGCGCCGACGTCGACGGACAGCTTGCGCACGATCGTCGAGACGTCACGATCGAGGTAGCCCGAATCGGAGCGTTCCAGGGCACGAAACTGGGCGGAGAAGTGTTCGGCTGATATTCGTCGGTCGACGAACTGCGCTACCAGAATCACGAAGCGCGATGCGTGCAGCGATGGAGAACGGAAGGAATGCTCCACGAAGCTGGCCTCTCCCTGGTCGACAACGCCACTCGCCATCGCCATCGAACTTGATCGGATCGAACCGACGACGTAGCTGTGCAACGACTGCCTACCAGGGCGTTCGCACGGTGAGGGGTGACGACGATTCGAGTGTGAAATTTGGAACTCCACCCACGATAGAGACGAAAACCAGATCGATCCGCTGTTTTGGAGATTGCTATGACTGGTCACAACATGGCGACCAGTCCAGTTGTGACCTACCGGAGTGACCGGAGGGGCTGGCGTTCCGGCGTATCGAGTTCCCAGAAATCCCAACCGTCCAAGACCTCGACATCGCCGCTGATGTGAGTGGCCACAGCGCTCGCAGCCTCCGTCGGATCCTCGAATCGACGACCTTCCATCGGACCCTGCACGATCTCCAGTCGCGTGCTGGTCGGATCGAATCGGGCGCTGAGCCGATAACCGTCGAAGTCGGCAACGACGCGCAGACGAAGATCGACTACTTCCTCTACCGCTGCGACACGTTTGGTACCTGCCCGGCGGACGACCTTGCCGATACGATGCGATGACGCCGATCGCGCTTCTTCTGCCAGTGCGGGATCGGCGTCGGCGTTCAAACCGAGGGCTGCCCACTTGTTGTGACCATGCTGCACTCGGCCTACTGCGATTGCATGGTGGCCTGTCCGCGTGCGCAATGGCGATTCCTGAACCCAGAGGTCGACTTCCCCCTTGATGTCAGCGGCCATCTCTTCCGAGGACACCATGAAGAAGTCGGGCTCACTCTTACCGAGATCCACGAACACCCAGTACGACGAGCCGGTGTCGTCACTGGCCAGCGATTCGTCCTGGCGGCGGGCCTTCCAATCTCCTGCTGCCTTGGACCTGACGCGGACGACGCAGCTCGATCCGTCGACGCCCCACACTTGAACCGGGTTGCGCCGCGACGTGGTGAGCCTCTCGGCGCGACCTCCGTGCATGACGACCGCTTTGATGAATGCCCTTATGCCTTGCTCCGATACGTCTTCCACAGCGCTTCCTCAGATATTGCCTACCCGTAGAGCTGAGGAGACGTGCCTACGACGGGTAGCACGCGCACGACTCCGATCTTTGACCTCAGCCTAGTGGTCCGACCCCGTTCACAGGAACAGTGCACAATCGGTGCGTGGAGATTCGGACAGCACACGACGCGGCGCAGCGTCGGTTCGTTCTGTACGTGAGCGAGCAGGTCGCCGCAATCTCAGAGTACTTCGAGACCAAGGAGCAGCGGACCTTCTTCCACACCGTGACGTTCCCGCAGTACCGCGGCAGAGGGCTCGCCGCGGTACTGACCGAGTATGCCCTCGACGACACCCGAACCTGTGGCATGACGGTCGTTCCATCGTGCTGGTTCGTCCGGGAATTCATCGAAACGAACACCGTCGAGTACGGGAGTCTGCTTACTTCCGCCGAACCGCCCGCCTAGCTCTGGCGAACAGAGGGTAGACATGAACGCGCTCGGCGTCCTTTCCCGTGCGCCGGTCGTATCTTTCCAACGACTTGGCGACCATCAATTCGTGATTCCGGATCACATTTTCGTACAGGTACATCTCGCGCTCCTCGAATTGCGCACAGAGCAAGGCCCCTTGCGCGCGACTGAAATGGGCGCGCGGAAAACGCGCTGCCACAATCGAATACAGACAGCGGAATAGACGTCGCTATCGCAGAAATCGAACGACTACGCCTGTTCGCGAACAGAGTTGACCCGCAGTCGCATTCAGAATGTCCACCAAGGTCCCACCCCATTCCCATCCAGGTCCGTGTCGTTACGGACACCATCATGCAACACAACCGACCGATAGCGCCACCGATTAATTCTGGCTACGACCCGAACCGGTGATACACCACGAATACTCTTGCCGTACAGCAGAATTAAGGAATTTGTCGCCCGCTAGGCGTCAGGAGCGGACCTGGGGAGCTGGCACCGTTTTTGCCGAGCCTGGACCTCTGCTCGGAGGCTAGCGCGGGCGCCAGCTCGGCAAAGGAGTGCCAGCTCGGCTGGGTATGAGGTTCCCGTCCTGCGGAGCATCACGGCCCGCTAGTTTGGAGGCGTCCCAAACCAGAGGAGCACCTGATGGGCAGACTTGTCATGTACAGCTCGGTGTCGGTAGACGGCTTCATCGCGGACGTGAACGACCAGCCCGGACCCCTGTTCGATTGGCTGCTCAGCGGTGACGTGCCGTTGGACGAGAGCGGCGCGTTGAAGGTGTCACAGACGTCCTACGACTACACCCGGCCGTACTGGAACGAGATCGGAGCGACAATCGTCGGCCGCCACGTCTTCGATATGACCGACGGCTGGGACGGGAAGCCTCCCGGCGGGGTCGACCACGTGGTCGTCGTGACGCACCGGCCGAAGCCCGACGGCTGGGACCCCGAGGCCCCGTTCCACTTCGTCGACGGCGTCGAGGCGGCCGTGACCAAGGCGCAAGAACTGGCGGGTGACCGGCTGGTCGAGGTCGCTGCTGGCGACGTCGGCGGCCAGGTGTTTGCCGCGGGCCTGATCGACGAAGTGCGCATGGACGTCGCACCCGTCGTCTTCGGGTCCGGCAAGCGCTACTTCGGGTCGGTGCACGCGCAGCACGTGTTGGAGGATCCCGACTTAGTGCTGCAAGGCAACCGAGTACTCCACCTCCGCTACCAGGTGCGCCGGCGCCCGATCTGATCGACACCGACCTCCGTCTGGGAGCCCCCGATGCCTCCCCAAGAACGACCCCGATACCACCCAACCAGCGACTACACCTTCAGCTGGGGCTGCTTTCGCTTCAACGCCGTTAGCTTCAGGTCCGGATTCCGGGGAGCTAGCACCGTTTTTGCCGACCTCGCACCGGTTCTATGAGGTGAGCGGGGGTGCTAGCTCGGTACTAGGGGTGCTAGCTCTGCTGGGGTGTGTGGTTTCCGTGGTCGACGGCGGTGTCAGGCAGTGACGTGTAAGCAGAGTTCCCTGGTTCGAGTGCGTGGTCCGGGGATGCGGGTACGGGTGCGGGTGCGGGGAGTTAGCACCGTTTTTGCCGACCTAGCACCGGTTGTAGGAGGTGAGCGGGGGTGCTAGCTCGGTACCAGGGGTGCTAGCTCGGCCGGGTACCGAATGCGGTGGGGATTACAGAATTGCGGTGGGGAT
>NZ_LVCV01000542.1 GCF_001647195.1 Rhodococcus sp. EPR-157
TACGAAAACGAGTACCGTCATCAATGCTCGACCGCCACCTCCGACCGCGAAGTGGCTTGAACCAGGTCTCCATCAGATCCAGGACGGTTCACTCGGAACCAGATACGGGACGTATCTGGGGCACTGGATGTATCTAGCACACATCTGCGGTGAGATGCGGTGCGTCGACCCCGAGCACCTACGTCCATACAAACGCAGCGAATACATCTCGTTCGGCGCAGACTACATCGGCCTGAACGCCCAGAAAGACCGCTGCCCTGAAGGACACCGATACGACGCGAAAGACAACCGTGGAACGCGGTTCTGCACTAGTTGCAACCTTGAGCGGAAGCGGAACGTGCAACGGGTGGCGCGGCTAGAAGCCCAGCTCGCTGCCGGAGGCGGCTGAAAAGCGGTCGGCCTCCTACTCGCCGCATTCGTTGCGAGTAGGAGACCGATACGGGACCACATCATTCTCATCGAGCCGAGCATCACCTCGGCAGGCCAGGAGGCCAAACACATGACTCAGGTTACCGCACCACAGCGGCGTAGCGCCATCCGCAAACCCAAGCAGCGCAGTCTAACTGGCGATGACTTCGTCAGTGCTGCGGACATCTACTACAACCTTGACTGGACCGGAATTCTCCCTCTGCGCGGGAAAGCTCTGGTGCCCAAAGGACTGACCGGATGGCAGGGAGTCGACGCGCCGTGGCCGGTCATTGTGGAATGGCCGCGCCAGATTCGTGGCTGCAACATCGCTCTACGGATGCCACCGGGCGTGATCGCAATCGACGTCGACCATCACGACGAGAAGCGCGGTGCCGACACCCTAGATCGATACGAGAAAGAACTCGGGCCGTTGCCGCCGACGTGGTCCAACACGTCCCGGGCAGGCACCCCGAGTAGGCAGTTGTTCTTCCGGGTACCCGAGCACTTTATCGCGCAGGGCAACCTCGGCACTCCGGAGGATTGCGTCGAGATCCTGCAGGCTCATCATCGTTATGCGGCAGTGCATCCGTCGGTCCATCCGCAGACCGGGGAGCTGTGGTGGTGGTACGACCCCGAAGGGAGAAGGAAAGTCTGGCCCTGCGAGCCGGGCCAACTCCCGGAGTTGCCTGGAGCTTGGCTGACCGCACTCGCCAGTGGCAACGCTGGCCCGCAGATGGTGGCCACCGCAGAGGAAGCCGACGACCTCGAGATCACATTCGACGGCGGCGATATGGATGCTGTGGTGAGGGCGACGCTCACAGAGGCTCTATATGCCCTGAGGGGCAGTAGGCACCCGGCACTAACGGCGTACACGCTCAAGCTGGTGCGATTGGGTGAGCGGGGCCGGACTGGAGTGATGACGGCTCGGTCGAGGTTGCTGCGAGCCTTCATCAAGGAGGCAGCCCGCGACGGTAGCCGCGACACCGAGCAGGCATCCGCCGAGTTCGACAAAGCGTGGTCTGGCGCGCTGCGGATCGTCGCGGCGACGCCGACGGCTGATGTGGCGGATGGCGTATGGCCAAGCCCGAACGAACCCCGAGTGGTCGCCCGACGGCTCCACGTCGAATGCGAACAGGAGCGCCCGGTGCGGTTCTGGAAAGAACGGTGGACCGGCTGGACGGGTACGCGCTGGAAGTTGTTCAGCCCGAGTGAGTTCCGAGAAAAAGTCTACAGCGCTTTGGAAGACGCCGTGTATCTCCATGGTTCGAAGAATGAGGTGGTCCGTAAACCGTGGAACCCCGACGACGGCAAAGTCAGCAAGGTCGTCGACGCGATGAAGGGTGTTGCGTGGCTCGGCGGCGATGTCGACGCGCCGTCGTGGCTGGACCACCGCCCCGATAATCCGCTCGGTGTCATCGCCTGCGCCAACGGATTGCTTCGGGTGACTGACGGCGTGCTGCTGCCGCATACCCCGCAGTTCTTCAATCTGGTGGCGGTGCCGTTCGACTACGACGCCGACGCTCCGCAACCGAAGATGTGGTTGCGTTTCCTCGACGAGGTGTTTCCGCGTGATCCAGCCGCCGTGACTGCACTACAGGAATGGTTCGGCTACATCGTTTCGGGCCGTACCGATCAACACAAGATGCTGATGGTGATAGGTCCCCCGCGTTCGGGGAAAGGGACGATCACCAATGTTCTGGAACAGTTGGTCGGGCGTGAGAATGCAGCTAGCCCGTCCACGGACGACCTGTCTAAATCTGGTGGCTTTGGGCTTCAAGCGCTGATCGGTAAGTCGTTGGCGACCATCGCCGATGGCCGCGTCTCGATCAACGGTAAGAAACTCGTGGAGAACCTGCTGCGAATCTCCGGTGGCGATTCGGTGCAGATTGACGTCAAGTACCACGAACCGTGGGTGGGCAAGCTGCCCACGCGATTGATGTTCATGTCCAACGAAGCGCCTGCACTCCCGGACAACTCTGCAGCGGTGATCAGCCGGTTGATCGCCTTGGAGATGACGCAGAGCTTTCTCGGTCGGGAGGATGTCGACCTCGGTCGCAAGCTCACCATGGAATTGCCTGGCATCTTGTTGTGGGCGCTGGACGGGCTCCGCAGCCTCGATGCTCGGGGGCACTTCGTCCAACCGGAATCCGGCGGTGAGCTCGCCGGGATGCTCAGCGAGAGTGCATCGCCGATGGCGCAGTTTGTCGAAGAACGGTGCGTATTCGGCGACAAAGAAGTGTGCTCATCGTCGGACCTGTTCTCCTTTTGGCGGCATTGGTGCGACGAGAACGGGCATCAAGCGGGCAGTTCCACCAAGATGGGCCGCGATTTGCATGCGTGGTTGCGGTCGACCGGATTGAGCAGGTCGGTACAACGGAAAAAGCGAGGTCCACGCGGTGGGCAGTCTTGGCATTATTTAGGAATGGGTTTTGCGAATGAATCGTCGAACGCGACGATTGACGGCGGTCGAGTGAAAACGTCGCGTATAAAGCGTCGGGCGGGTGCACGGTAACCCGGTGGTAGCCAGGCAGTAGGCCACACGGTAGCCCGCAAAATCGGGTTATTTGCGCTGGTTAAAGCTGTGTAGGCCAGGTAACCCACTTATTTTTATAAATATTGAAGTAATTAATAAAGAGGTATGGAAAGGGGGGGTATATGCACACACATATATATAAATAGGTTGAAATGTAGTGGGTTACGGGTTTCCGCCCCCTGGCCAGGGGAAATGCCGAAATACCGAGCGGGTTACGCCGGTTACGTGGGTTACAGAGACCTTATTGCTATATAGGCAGAGTTGAACCGAAAAGGAGAAATGCGATGACAACGAAAAGCGAACGGACAGCGGGGCTTGTGCCGAAGGTGACCTGCATTGCGAACCGATCCAACGGACAGCCGTGCTCGAACAGACCTATGAAGGGGCAGAACGTTTGCAAGAACCACGGTGGGGCAGCGCCGCAGGCCCGCGCCAAGGCTGCCGAGCGCATCTTGCTGGCACAGGACCTAGCCGCAGCGAAACTCGTCGAGCTGATGCGTGACCCGAGCGTTCCACCCGGCGTGCAAAGGATGGCAGCCGCGGATTTGTTGGATCGCGGTGGCAACGTGGCTGCGCACGTGTTGGCGATTCCTGGTCTCGGGAACGAAGAGCCCTGGCAAGTGGTGTTCTCGGGGATGGCCGGTGGCAGCCGCGCCGAGAGCCGCGCACTGCGCGGGATCGAGGATGACAATGCTGGTGTGCTCGACGCTGAGATCGTCGCTCTGGACGCTGAGGACGCACCGTTGGCGATGCTCGACGGCGTGGGCAATGGCAGTGCCGCAGTGAACCGTCCTGGATCTGATGGAGACCTGGTTCAAGCCACTTCGCGGTCGGAGGTGGCGGTCGAGCATTGATGACGGTACTCGTTTTCGTA
>NZ_LVCV01000543.1 GCF_001647195.1 Rhodococcus sp. EPR-157
GACCTCGTCGAGTTCTGACGTATCCATCCACGAATGGTCTCGAGAATCGACGGAAAACTCGAGCCGACACGCCGACCTAACAAAGTACTACTACGGTCTTGCCAGGGTATCCACGGCGAGCGGTATTCAACGTCTCTTGGCCACAACCGTCAGGAAGATTCTGAACCAGTCGATCCCACCCGACGGAATCCCGATCGAGACGTACGACTGGATCGAACAGATCTACCGGACACCGTCGTACCTGGAAGCAGCCCTCGTCGAGGACTTCGTCTATCCGGATATGGCGGCCGAGCTGAACACGATCCGGCGACGGACGTCGATGCCCCAGAAGCCAGTGCCCGTGACCGTTGCCGCAGCCCACACCGGCTGCTCGACCCCGTGGGGACGCGCGTGGCTGAACAAGCAGCGACGTCTTGCGCGCTACCTCGACGCGAAGTTCACCGTGGTCGAGCACGCGCATCACCACGCGATGATCGATCAGCCCGCCGAGGTCGCAGGGCTGATCGCCGAACTGGTGTGACATCCGAAACAGCTCGACCCGTAACGTGTTCACCTAGCCCGTGCCCAAGACCCGAGCCGAAGCCCGGCGATGGCACGGTAGCGATGGAGAGGAATGTTGGATGGGTGCGATCAGCACTACGCAGGGCCGGCAGTCGAAAATGCTGGGTCTGGGTGTCCACCGCCCGGAGCGGGTGGTCACCAACGACGAGATCTGTGAGTTCATCGATTCGAGTGACGAGTGGATTCAGACGCGGTCGGGCATCAAGAACCGGCGGTTCGCCGATCCTGAAGAGAATGTCGTGCAGATGTCCATCTCGGCTGGTCGCAAGGCACTCGAGGCGAGCGGCATCTCGGCCGAGCAGATCGACACCGTCATCGTCGCCACCTCGACGCATCTCGAGCTGACTCCCCAGGCCGCCGCGAAGGTCGCGCACGGACTCGGCACCAAAGGTCCCGCCGCGTTCGACATCTGCGCCGGATGTGCCGGCTTCTGCTATGCGTTGGCCGTCGCGTCCGACCTGGTCAAGGCCGGCACCTCGCAGTACGTCCTCGTCATCGGTGCGGAGCAGCTCTCCGTGACCACCGACCCGTACGACCGCACCACGCGATTCATCTTCGCCGACGGCGCGGGTGCTGTCGTCGTCGGACAGAGCGACGAGACCGAGATCGGACCTGCGGTATGGGGCTCCGACGGTTCACAGGCCGATGCCATTGTCCAGACAACCGACTGGTACGAGTACATCACCACAGAAGGTCTCGAGCGTCCCTGGATCAGGATGAACGGAATCTCCGTCTTCCGCTGGGCGGCCTTCGAAATGGGCAAAGCGGCGCAGCGGGTCCTCGACGCCGCGGGCATCAAGACCGATGAGCTGCACGCGTTCATCCCACATCAGGCCAACAGCCGAATAACCGAGCTGCTGGCCAGAAGCCTGAACCTCGACGAGGAAACCACCGTCGCGAACGACATCGCCGAAACGGGCAACACCTCGGCCGCGTCGATCCCGCTAGCGATGGAAGAGCTCCTACGTACCGGGAAGGCGAAGGCCGGCGACACCGCGCTGCTCCTCGCGTTCGGCGCCGGGTTGTCGTACGCGGGCCAGGTCGTCAAGCTCCCCACGCTGTAGAACACCCGACGAGATCGAAGTTGTGCTCGAGTTTCACCCGAAACCCGTGCACAACTTCGATCTCGGCTCATCGGTAGGCTCGACGGTATGCCGAAGCCACCGTTGCCCGAAGATGCAATCGAAATCCTGAAGAAGCCGAATCCTGCCGTCATGGCCGTCGTTCGCGCGGACGGAACACCGATCACCGCGCCTACCTGGTACCTGTGGGAGGACGGCAAGATCGTGCTGAACTTCCAGGCTGACCGCAAACGCCTCGAGCACATCCGCGGCAATCCGAAGGTCTCGATCTCTGTGCTCGACGAGGCCAGCTGGTATACCCACGTGACCGTGCACGGCACCATCACGCTGCAGGACGACCCCGATCTGGTGGACATCGACCGCATCTCCACCTTCTACACCGGAGACCCGTATCCGGTTCGCGACCAGGCTCGCGTCACCGGCTACCTCGAAATCGACGCATACGTCGGCTGGGGCAAAGTCGGCTAATGATCTCTCTGCCGGTTGCGGTCACCATCGCGTCGGTGTGCGTGGGGTTCGTTCTGTTCGTGTCCGCTGCTGCGGGCGCCCAGCAGAGATGGGATCGCCGACGCGTCATCGCGCTGCTGGTGGTCGCGATCTGCTGCATTTCCGTCGTGCCGTCGACGGTCGCGCTCGTTGCTGCGGTCTGATCCCGCCACACGCATGATCACCGCGGCGAGCACCGCCAGGCCCATCACGAACGACGCCATCGCGGTCCACCCGAACTGCTGGTAGATCACGCCGCCGAACCATCCGACGACGCTCGATCCGCCGTAGTAGAAGAGGTTGTACAGCGACGTCGCCTGCGCTCGGCCGACGATCGCCCGCTGACCGGTCCACCCCGACGCAATGGCGTGCGCTGCGAAGAACCCGATGGTGAGCACGACGAGGCCGACGAGTATCACGACGAGATTGCTGCTGATCGTCAACGCAACGCCCGCGATCATGACGACCGTGGAGCCGGCAAGGACTGGTCCACGGCCACGCTTGACCGCGAGCAGACCGGCGACCCGCGAGGACACCGTTCCGCTCAGATACGCGAAGAATATGAGACTGATGAGCGACTGAGGCAACCCGAACGGCACACCCTCGAGCCTGAACCCGAGGAAGTTGTAGATCGCGACGAAGCCGCCCATCAGCAGAAAGCCTTGCGCGTACAGCGCGAGCATTCCCGGTTCACGAAAGTTGGCCCACAATCTCGCGCTCAGCGGCGGCCCGTCGGACACCCTGGCGAGAAGGCGTCGAGGCTCCGGGGCGAGGAGCAGAAACAGTCCGGCAGCGACGGCAGCAATCACGGACACCGTCAGTGTGCCGATACGCCAGTTCGTGAATTCCGCGACCGGCCCCGCCACGATCCGTCCGAGCAGACCACC
>NZ_LVCV01000544.1 GCF_001647195.1 Rhodococcus sp. EPR-157
CACAGACGAATCCGCCACCACAGACTCCAACACCCGAACAAACCGCTCCACAAAACCATCCACCGTCACCACATCGAACAAATCCGTCGCGAAGGTGAACTCGGCGTGGATCTCTGCCGGTCGACCATCCGCTGTGGTGCCGTCGAAGATCGTCAGCTGCAGATCGGTCTTCGCCAGCGGTGAGTTGACGTCGACCGGAGCAATCGTCAAACCAGGCAACTCGAGGCTGGCTCGCGTCATGTTCTGGAAGGACAGACCCACCTGGAACAACGGATTCCGTGCCGTGGAACGGACCGGATTGAGCACCTCCACCAACCGCTCGAACGGCACATCCGCATGAGCGAACGCCTGCAGGTCCGCTTCCCGTGCCTGAGCCAGCAACTCCTCGAACGTCATCGACGAATCCACCCGCGTACGGAAGACCAACGTATTGACGAACATCCCGATCATGTCGTCGAGCGCCTTGTCTCCACGACCAGCGACCGGGGTTCCGACAGCAATGTCGTCGACTCCGGACATACGGGAAAGGAACACCGCGAACGCGGCGTGCATCGTCATGAACAGCGTGGCGTGGTGCTTACGTGACAGATCGAGTAGAGCACTGTGCAGATCCGCGTCGATCGTGAATCGAACCGAATCGCCTCGGAAGCTCTGATGCGCGGGCCGGGGCCGATCCGAGGGCAGGTCGAGCTGGTCGGGTAGTCCGGCCAGGGCACTCTTCCAGTACGCAACCTGCTGCGAGGCAATCGAATCCGGATCGTCCTCACTACCGAGAACCTCACGCTGCCACAACGCATAATCGGCGTACTGCACCGCGAGCGGAGCCCAACCTGGCGCCTCACCAGCCGAACGCGCCGCATACGCGATCATCACATCGCGCACGAGCGGCGCCATGGAAGCACCGTCCGCGGAGACGTGGTGGATCACGAACGCGAGCACGTACTCGTCGTCGGCCAGCCGGAACAGTTGCGCGGCTCGGGGGATCTGGGTCGTGACGTCGAACGCCGTCATCATCAGATCGATGACGCGCCGACGAATGTCCGCCTCCTGGACGTCCTCGACAGACAGGACGGCATCGGCGTCGTCGACGTGCAGAATCTCCTGGTGCGGTCCGTCCATCGAATCGGGGTAGATCGTTCGAAGGGATTCGTGGCGTGCGATGAGGTCGGCTACCGCTGCTTCGAGTGCGGGGACGTCGAGTTGCCCACTCAATCGCACCGCGAACGGGATGTTGTCCACTGCGGAGGTCGTGTCGTACTGGTTGAGGAACCAGTACCGCTGCTGCGCCAACGAGAGCGGAATGCGTGCGGGCCGATCGACGGCGACGAGTTCTCGCTGCCCGCCGCTTCCGACCTGGCTCGCGATCCGCGCGGCGAGTTCCGCGACCGTCGATGCTTCGAACAGTTCACGCACGCCGATCTTCGTGTTCAGGACCTGACCCAACCGCGACACCAGCTGCGTCGCGATCAGTGAGTTGCCGCCGAGTTCGAAGAAGTCGTCGTCGAGCCCGACTCGATCGAGCGAGAGGACCCCGGCGAACGTGTCGGCAACGATCTCTTCCACCGGTGTGGTGGGCGCGCGGAACTCCTTCGCCGCCACCACGGGTGCAGGCAGCGCCTTACGATCGAGCTTCCCGCTCGAGCCGAGCGGGAACTCGTCCAATACGACGAACACGGACGGCACCATGTACTCGGCGAGCTTCGTGCCGAGTGCGGAACGAACTGTCGCACTGTCGAAGTCCTCGGTGTCCACGACGACGTACGCGACGAGTTGCTCGTCGCGAACGAGCACCGCCGCCTGCGAGATCGAATCCTGCTCGAGCAGATTCGTTTCGATCTCGCCGAGTTCGATACGCAGACCACGCAGCTTGACCTGGAAGTCGCTGCGGCCCACGTAGTCGAGCTCGCCGCTCGCGGTCCAGCGGACGACGTCGCCCGTTCGGTAGAGCCGCTCGCCACGGGCACGCGCCTCCGGCACGGGGTGGGCGACGAACCGATCGGCAGTCAGATCCGGACGGCCGACATATCCGCGGGCAAGTTGAACACCCGCCAGATAAAGCTCACCCTCGACCCCGACCGGGACTGGAGCGAGCCGACGATCCAGGACGAACACGCGGGTGTTCCACACCGGGGCGCCGATGGGGACGACGGTCTCCCCTTTCGTCACCTCGTGGAACGTCACGTCGACGGCAGCTTCGGTCGGTCCGTACAGGTTGTGCAGCCGTACGTTCGGCAAAGCCCCGAACAGTCGCTGAGCAGTGGCTGCCGGTAGCGCCTCGCCCGACGCGAACACCTGTCGCACAGTGGGCAACTGGAGTTGACGAGCTTCGAGCTCGGCGACGAATACCGACAGCATCGACGGGACGAAGTGCACGGTGGTCACGGACTCTTCGGCCATGACGCGCGCGAGGTAGTGCGGATCGCGATGGCCGTCGGGAATCGCGACGACGACCGAGGCACCCACCTGCAGTGCCCAGAAGAACTCCCAGACGGACACGTCGAACGTGAACGGAGTCTTCTGCAGCACCACATCGTTCGTGGTGAGTCGATACGTGTCCTGCATCCACAGCAGACGGTTGACGATGGCCTCGTGCGAGACCGCCACACCCTTCGGCCGACCCGTCGACCCCGACGTGAAAATCACATACGCCGAATTCGACCCCCGCA
>NZ_LVCV01000545.1 GCF_001647195.1 Rhodococcus sp. EPR-157
CGCTGCCTCAAACGTGCCATAGCCCGCGAAGTATTCGGCCTACTTGCACACCCACAACACGGTTGACAAACATAGGAGCATCATTCGGTCACTTGGGGTGCGCCAAAAACTCGGCGCGTCGGGGTACCCCCTACTCCGCCTTCTTGGCCTCACGCGCGGCGGCTCTGGCAGCGACGTCAACCGCGTCGAGCTTGTCGGCTTCCGCCAGCGTCGGCGCGCTTCCACCAAGCCGGGCGGGCACCCAGTAGGCACCGGGCTCGTGCTCGTACCCTTCCTGCAGTTTCAGCAGCATCTCTTTCATCGTCGCGTGCAGCTTCTCGGTGAGCTCATCCGGCGGGCCTACCGGATCGATGGGCGCACCGACGGCGATCGAGATCGGAGTCTTGGTACGACCGAGCCGCTTCGGGAATCCCTTGGTCCACACCCGCTGCGCACCCCAGATGACCGTCGGGATGATGGGAACGCCCGCCTCGATGGCCATGCGCGCCGCACCGGACTTGAATTCCTTGATCTCGAAGCTTCGACTGATGGTGGCCTCGGGGTACACACCGACGAGCTCGCCTTTGCGCAGAACCGACACAGCTGCCTTGTAGGACTCTGCGCCCGCGCCGCGATCGACGGGAATGTGCTTCAACGACCGCATGATGGGGCCGGAGATCTTGTTGTCGAAGACCTCCTTCTTTGCCATGAATCGGATGTACCGCTTGACCCTTCGCGGGGGCAATCCGGCGTAGGTGAAGTCGAGGTAACCGGTGTGGTTGACGGCGATGACCGCTCCCCCACTGGCGGGGATGTTCTCCTCGCCCTCGACCTGGAATTTCAGGCCCTCGAAGGCGAATACCACACGGGCGATGCCGATGACAGATCGATAGACGGGTTCCACAGTCGGCTAGCGTAGTCGCAAAAGGCGTATCGGGGAGATGACCAAGTGGGGAAGGTCCGCAACTACATGAGTTCGCTTCGCAGTATCGCTTTCACGGGTGTGGGACTGCTGGGGGCAGTTCTGACGCTCACCGCGTGCGGGGGAGACGGCCAGCAGGGAATCCCCACCGATTCACCGTCCACACCAACGACGACTACTACTACGACGACCACAGAGCCGCCGACCACCACCGCTACCGCTGCAGGACCTGCCGTCGGCGACGTACCAGGTAACCCGCAGGCGGCCACGGCGCTCCGGGCGTTCCTCACCGATCTCGACGCGGGGGGCGTCCCCGCGGTGACGCCTCGGTGTTGGACTGTGCCGCCGAGCGAGATTCCGGTGCGATACGCAGACGTACCCGCCATCCTCGACGCAGCCGCCCGGCCAGGCCTCGACGGGCAGTACGCAGTCACCTGGACCGGACCGGTGTCGACCGTCGCTGTCAAGCGCAGCGAGATCGCCTCCGGCTACGCCTGCCCGCAGGTCTATCCGACGGGCACCCAGCTGGCCTACTCGGACGTCGACGCCACCTACACCGTGGAGCGCTACCTACGCCGATTCACCGGCGCACCGGTCAGTGCGGACGACCTGGAGGGCGACTACCCGCTCGTGTGCTCCCAGCGCGCCATCTGGGACCCGCAGGGAACAGGTGTCCCGACGGTTCCGCCGCTGGCGAACAATCCTGGCCGGCTCACCGGGTCGGCGTCGTACAACCCGGCCAGCGTCTACGTCGCGTCGACGAACGGGGTGTACAAGACCGTCTACGCCGACGTCACCAACGTCTCCGGATTCGAGCAGAACCAGGTGTTCACCCTCACCGTCGGGGAAGACGGATACTGCATCGGAGATGTGGCCTGACCTGACGGTTCCCGCTACTTCAGTTCGGCGAGGACGGTGCCCTGGGTGATGGCGGAGCCTGGTTGCACGGCCAGGCCGGTGACCTTGCCTGCTTTGTGGGCGTTGACGGGGTTTTCCATTTTCATCGCTTCGAGAACAGCGATGAGATCGCCCTCGGCGACGTCCTGGCCTTCTTCGACAGCGACTTTGACGACGGTGCCCTGCATCGGTGCGGTGACCGCGTCACCGGATGCTGCGCCGGCGCCTTCGCCGCCGCGCTTGCGGGGCTTGGGCTTACGGCGGATCGCGCCGTCGGCATTACCACCACCGCCGCCGAGGGAGAACTGGCCGGGAAGCGAGACCTCGACGCG
>NZ_LVCV01000546.1 GCF_001647195.1 Rhodococcus sp. EPR-157
ACCCTCGCCGACCTCAACACCGCCGAAACCGACACCGCCCGCACCCGAATCCGCATCATCCGCAGACAATTCCGACAACACAAACACATCCAACAACTCCGCGAACAACTCCGCGAACGAAACGAACCCCCACCCTTCTGACCGACCACCAGAAAAGGACCGGCACGACTCCGGGTGCTGCCGGATGTCAGTGCTGCGCTCGCGCGATCGCACCGGCGAACAATTCGGTGATCGCATCGCCGATCGCGTGTTGGTCGATCTCATCGGGATCGACGGAGTGTTCGACGGCCAGGCCCGAGATCAAGGCGAGCAGCGATGTGGCTACTCTGCGGGCGTCGAGAGTATCGGCGACACCCCATGCCGCAGCCCGCTCGGCGATCAGTCGCTCGAGTTCGCCGCGGAGGCGACGACGCTCACGTCGGTAGTCCTCGGCGAGCTCCGGGGTTCGACCGGCCTGGATACCGAACTCGGTGACGAGCAGTGGCCACCGCGGTTCGTCGACGACCCAGTCTGCGATAGCGTCACCGCCTCTACCTGCGGCGTCGCCGGGGCCGAGACCGGACACAGTGTCGATCACCCGCGCTGCGAGATCCATCGACCGCTTGGACAACAGCTCCGCGAACAGCGCCTGCTTGGAATCGAAATTCGAGTAGACCGCCCCCTTGGTGAAGCCTGCCCTCCGGGCGATGTCTTGCAATTTGGCTGCCGCGTAACCGTTCTCGGTGAACTCGTCGGCAGCCGCCTGCAGCAGCCGTTCTCGAACGTTCTCCCGGCCCGGCCGCTGTGTCGATGCCCACGTTCCTTGACCCTCAGTAGTCACGATACCTAGGGTATTCAATACCCGGGGTATTGAACAGTCGGAGAACCACACAGATCGCGAAGGAGTCCACATGCGCAAGGTCGTCTTGATTGCGATCGGAGTTCTGATACTCCAGCTCGGTTTCATCGCCAGCTACGTCGCGGCCTTCCACCAGCCTTCACCGCACGAGATCCCCATCGCCGTGGTCGCAGAACAGGGACTTCCCGCCGGGCTGGACGCCGACACCGTCGCCAAGCTCAACGCCATCGACGGCACGCCTCTGTCGGCTCGAACCGCGTCCAGCACCGCCGAAGCCCGCGATCTCATCCGCAACCGCGACGTGCTCGGCGCCTACGTCGTCAGCCCGACCGGCACCGACACCCTCATCACCGCCAGCGCTGCGGGCAGCTCGATCTCCGCTGCGCTGGAGTCGATCTTCACAGGGATCGAACAGACTCAGAACCGCCAATTCGTCGTTCGCGACGACATTCCTGTCGGAATCCACGACAACCGCGGCCTGTCCGGCTTCTACCTGGCCGTGGGCTGGGTCGTCGGCGGATACTTGCTGGCCGCCGCCATCGGCTTGCTCGTCGGAGCACCGAAATCTCGTCGAGACGCAGCCGCCCAACTGGGGATCTTCGCCGGCTACTCGGTCCTTTCGGGAGCACTGGGAGCATTCATCGTCACTCACCTGCTTGGCACGTTCGCCGGTCACTGGTTCCCGCTGTGGTTGCTCGGGACGGCAGTCGTGTTCGCGACGTCGGTCTTCACACTCGGCCTGCGCGCCGCAATCGGCGTCGCGGCAGTTCCGATCGCGATCATCGTGTTCGTCATCCTCGGCAACCCCAGCGCGGGTGGGGCATTCGGACCGAATGTCCTCCCCGACTTCTATGCGGCCGTCGGCCGCTGGATCACTCCCGGCATCGGAACGGAAGGGGTACGCAGCATCGTGTACTTCTCCGGAACCGGCCTGGGCCAACCCGCACTGGCACTCGCCCTGTATTCCATCATCGGTGTCGGCCTGCTGTTCGTCTTCTCCAAGTCCCGGGTGGCGTCACCAGAGATCGAGAAGTCCGAGCCGCTCCCAGTATTCTGACCCCTATGACAGCAACTTTCCCCCTCCCCTTGCCCGATCTCGCCGTCCGCACCCTCGGCGGCGCAGTCGTGTGGGCGAACGACGAAACGTTCGCGGAGAAGGAGAATTTGGTCAAGCCGGGCAAAGCCGATTACCAGACCGCAACGTTCGGCCACAAAGGCCAGATCTACGACGGTTGGGAGACGCGCAGGCGTCGGGAAGCGGGTTACGACGAGGCCATCGTCCGTCTCGGGGCCCCCGGCGTCGTGGATGCTGTCATCGTCGACACCGCCTGGTTCACCGGCAACTATCCACCGGAGATTTCCGTCGAAGCAGCCTCGGTCGAGGGCTTCCCATCCGCGCAGGAGCTACACGAAGAGACAGAGTGGCAGACCATCGTCGCCAAGAGTCCCGTCGACGGCGACACCGAGAACCGGTTCAAGGTTGCGTCCGATGAGCGCTGGACCCACGTGAAGTTGTCGATCTACCCCGACGGTGGCGTCGCACGGTTGCGCGTTCTCGGCCGTGGACGTCCCGATCCGCGGTTCATCGCAGCCGGACCGTTCGACCTCGCCGCCCTGGAGAACGGCGGGTACGTCTCGGCCTGCTCCAACATGTTCTACAGCTCGCCGAACAACCTGCTCTTCCCCGGCCCTCCGCGGTCGATGGGCGAAGGGTGGGAGACCTCACGTAGGCGCAACGACGCCAACGACTGGGTTCAGGTCCACCTGGCTGGAACTGGAACGATCAACCTGGCCGAGCTGGACACCTCGTGCTTCCTCGGTAACGCACCCGGTGCAGCATCGCTGAAGGGCAGGCTCGGTGACGGCGAGTGGATCGATCTCCTTCCTCGCACCCGACTCCAGCCCGATACCCGTCACCGGTTCCTCCTCGACCACACCGAACCGGTGTCCGAGGTCCGCATGGACATCTACCCCGACGGCGGCATGGCGAGGCTCAGACTGTTCGGAGACTTGGCGGCCTGACTGCGAACTCGCCGCCGTAGCAATACCCTTGGAAGATGCCCCGGCTTCTTCACCCGAACGCAGCAC
>NZ_LVCV01000547.1 GCF_001647195.1 Rhodococcus sp. EPR-157
TGCGGTGGGCAGCACTTACAGTCCACCGGGCCGGTTCCGACCGTTGTACTTCCTGAATTCCCCCTCAGGCGGAACCCCACCCCGACTGAACCGTCGGCGCAAGACCCCTTCAGGAAACGCTCCAAAAGCACACCGCTCGCAACAATAGATCCTGCGAGCGTGAGAACGAACACAGAAGCTGCGACCAGTTCAAGTCAACCACGACTTGGGCATTTCCAACAGTCGAAAAGTGAGTTTTCGGCACATTCGGTTGATCTTGAAACAAGGCGTGGACGACTGTTGCATCGTTCGCCCGTCCCCACCAGCGTCGATACCCGGCCGCTGCATCCGCGAACCCGACCGCCCGATAGCATGAAAACTGCAGGTCGCGGCCCCTTCCAGAGCACGCGGCAACGTCAGCAGAATCTTGGAGAGCAGCAGTGACCCAACCGGATCCGTCGAGCGAGGGTCATGCAACCAGCTACGGACGATCGCTTCTGGACCGTGTACTCGCTGGCACTCCGTCCGGTGAACACCCCCTCACCCACGTTGCCGAGCTACCGGCACGCATGGCCCAATTCACCGACTGGCCAACATGGTTGAAGCCGGAAGTAAGGGCCGTACTACAGTCTCGCGGAATCCCGAGACCGTGGAGCCATCAGGCCCGCGCAGCATCCCTCGCCAACGACGGTCATCACGTTGTCCTGTCAACAGGCACGGCGTCGGGAAAGTCTCTGGCATACCAGATGCCGATCCTCTCCAGCTTGCTCGGCGACGCCCGTGCAACCGCTCTCTACCTTGCTCCGACCAAAGCGCTCGGTGCCGATCAACTCCGCAGCACGATCTCGATCACCGACGAGTTACGCGGCGATGCACCGGAACTGGCCGAGGTATTCCCGAGCGCCTACGACGGAGACACACCGATCGAGATTCGGCAGTGGGCACGCGCGAATGCGCGATGGATATTCACCAACCCCGACATGATTCACATCGGAATCCTGGGCGCACACGAGAGATGGGCACGATTCCTGCGGAATCTGAGATTCGTCGTCGTCGACGAGTGTCACTACTACCGCGGTGTCTTCGGCTCCAATGTGGCGCTGATACTTCGGCGCCTGCGTCGCATCTGCGCTCGCTACGGTGCGAGTCCGACGTTCGTCCTCGCGAGTGCGACGACGTCGAATCCGGGACTCGCCGCATCCCGACTCGTCGGAGGTCCGTGCGAGGAGGTCACCGACGACGGTTCACCCCACGGGCCGCGAACCGTCGCACTCTGGGAACCACCGCTACTGAAGGAGATCACCGGCGAGAACGGCGCTCCGGTACGCCGCTCTGCGGGAGCGGAGGCCTCACGCATCATGGCCGATCTGATGATCGAGGGTGCTCGCACACTGACTTTCGTACGTTCGAGACGCGGCGCGGAGGTGACCGCACTCGGCACGCAGCGGCTGCTCGCCGACGTCGATCGCGATCTGGCGACACGCGTCGCCGCCTACCGTGCCGGATACCTGGCCGAAGATCGAAGAACGTTGGAAAAGAACCTGTCCGACGGCACACTCCTCGGCGTCGCCACGACGAACGCACTCGAACTCGGCGTCGACATCGCCGGTCTCGACGCCGTCGTCGTCGCAGGTTTTCCCGGCACGGTCTCGTCCTTCTGGCAGCAGGCAGGCCGTTCGGGAAGGCGCGGCGAAGGCTCGCTGGTGACCCTCGTCGCGCGGGACGATCCACTCGATACGTACCTCGTCCACCATCCGTCGGCTCTGCTCGACAAACCGATCGAGGCGACGGTCACCGATCCGACCAATCCCTATCTTCTCGGTCCTCAATTGCTCTGCGCTGCTGCGGAACTGCCGATCACCAACGACGAGGCCGAGGAACTCGGGGCGATTGTCGTGCTGGAGAACTTGGCGGCCGACGGTCTCGTACGCAAGCGGCCGCACGGTTGGTTCATCACGCCCGAGGGACAGAAGTATGCTCCGCACGCATCGGTGAACATTCGCGGCGGAACAGGCACGCAGATCGCCATCGTCGACGGTGAATCCGGCCGCATGCTCGGAACGGTCGACTCCGGAAAGGCCCCGGCCACAGTCCATCCGGGCGCGGTCCACATCCATCAGGGGGAGAGCTTCGTCGTCGACGAACTGGACCTGGAATCCGGCCTTGCGCTCGTACACGCTGAGCACCCCGACTGGCACACGTCCGCCCGGGAAACCACCGACATCGCGATCACCGAGGTTCATTCCAGTCGGGTCCTCGGCGAGGTTACCGTCGCTCTCGTCCAGGTGAATGTCACGCACCAGGTCGTCGGGTACCTTCGTCGACTGCATTCGGGTGAAATTCTCGATTCGATCGAGCTCGACATGCCGGAGCAGACGTTGGACACACGCGCTGTCATGTACACCATCACGCCGGAGACACTCCTCGACCGCGGAATCCCCACCGAACGGTTTCCTGGATCCCTGCATGCTGCCGAACACGCTGCGATCGGCCTGCTGCCGCTCGTCGCCACGTGCGACCGCTGGGACATCGGCGGCGTCTCGACTGCCCTGCACCCGGACACGGGCCTCCCGACGGTGTTCGTCTACGACGGTTACGACGGCGGCGCGGGCTTCGCGGATCGGGGTCACCGAGCGATCATGGAGTGGTTGGAGGCCACGAGGGACGCAATCACCTCGTGCGAGTGTCCTACCGGGTGCCCCTCGTGTGTGCAGTCCCCCAAATGCGGCAACGGCAACGACCCTCTGGACAAGGAAGGCGCCGTCGCCGTTCTGCAGATAGTGCTCGATGCGGCGTCGCCACGATCTGCCGTTTCGTGACCGAGCACATTCGATCGCCGACGTCTTTGTAGGTTGACGGAGACTTGGTCTCGCCACGCTGCGGCATCGCCTCACACCTGGTGAACTTGGCTCCTGCCGACGAACAGAGGTGGCCATGTCGACGATCTACGCGAACGAACCCGAAGTCTCCGGCCCCAAGAGCATCCGAGACATGGTGGGCGCACATCACATCGTGGGATTCACCTACGAGATCGGTCGCCAGAAGATCGTCGAATTCGCACGATCGGTCCACGACGACCATCCAGCACCCGTCGACGATGCAGTCGGCCGCGAGCTCGGGCACGGCGGGGTTATCGCGCCGGTCACATTCGTCAGCGTCGTCGGAACGGCGGTGCTCCCGGAGCTGTTCGCCAACCTGCTGATCGGATACGGACTCGGCGACATTCTGCATACCGATCAGCAGATCATTCTGCACCGACCCATGCGTGTGGGAGACGTCCTCACCAGTGATCTCTGCCTGGAATCGTTTCGCCAGTCCGGTGGTAGCGACATCATGGTCACCGTGAATCGAATCACCGACGCGTTCGACGAGTCGGTGGCTACGACCACCACCACCTTCGTCGCTCGTACAGGCGGACGCGGAGACGACACCGGATTCGGCCAGATGCTCGACGGGATCATGCGCCGGGGTGGCTAGGGGTTAGCAAGCGGGCGGCTAGGTTCGCCAGCGGGCGGAGCTAGCACCATTTTTGCCGAGCTAGCACACCGGCTATGACGCGAGCCGATGTCCAAGCTTTGCAGAAACGGTCCTAGCTCCCGGCAACCAGCGACCAGCTCCCGGCGACCGGCGACCGGCGACCGGCGACCGGCGACCGGCGACCGGCGACCGCTACGGCCCCGCCCTCGCCGACGCGACCGCATCACGGACACCGAACCGACCGAGCGGCAGCGTGATCGACACCTCGACGACAACGTCCCAGTCCTCGACCGCACACGAGGTGACGGCTCCGCCCATTCGCTCGGCGATCGTGTCGGCAGTCGCGCACGCGTCGGGCACCCCTCGATCCAACGCACCCGCCGCGGCCAGTGCGGCCAGATCCGCGGCGGACTGAGCCTGATGACGCCCACTCACCGCCGACCCGACCTGCAACACCGCGATCACCACGACGAGCAGTGCCGTCAACGCGCACGCAGCAAGGACACTCACGCTCCCGTCCTCGTTGGTCCTCACTCCACGGCCTCGGGTTCGACCGCCGCCACCGCTTCCGCACTCACCGTCAGTCCCGGAAGCGCAGTACTCACTTCGACTCTCGCCAGCACGAAGCCGTCCTGCTCCGACACACTCACGACAGCACCTTCGGGCAGCAGGAACTCCGATACCTCTCCCCCTCGAGCCACCAACCGGGCAGCCTCACGCGCGGCGTCGACACACCGAACATGTTGCGTCACCGCCAAGATCGCCCCGATACACGTGACGACGACGGTGACGATGGACGCCAACGCGATCGCAGCCTCCACCGTCACCGAGCCGTCGTCCGCTACACCGATGTGGCGAGCGCTCGATCGATGATGCCCGTCAACGCATCGACGATCGAGCTTCCGGTCACGACGGTGTACAGAATCGCCCCGAACGCGGCGGCGGCGATGGTGCCGATCGCGTACTCGGCAGTCGACATTCCGTCGTCCTCCACTACTGCCAGCAGAAGCCGAGTCTTCACCCGAGAAATCGCATTGCTCATTGTTGTTCCCCTCCTCGTTCTCCGAGACGGCGGCCCCGCCCCGGAAGCATCGTCGAACCGTCACAGCAGTCCCCCGCCCAGGACGTTCCCCGCCAAACCCACTACCACCGGCACGATTCCGAGGCAGATGAATGCCGGCAGGAAGCACAGTCCCAGCGGCCCGCTGATGAGCACTCCTGCCCGTTCGGCCGCTGCAGCTGCCGAGTCCTCGGCCCGCAACCGTTCGGCTTCGGCGAGCTCGGCTACCGCGTCGGCGAACGATGCTCCCGATCGCGCCGAACGTGCCGCCATCCGCGCGAGTGACTCGATCTCGGGCGTCGCTGCCACCGGTGCCCACGCCGCGTCCGGGGCTGCGCCGAGTGTCAGTAGGTCAGCTGTCGTGCGAAGGGCGATCGAGGCAGCGCCAGGAGCTATGGCGGATACCGCACTCGCGGCCGCTCCGGCAGGGAGCCCACCGCGCAGGCATGCGGCCATCATGTCGAACGTGGTTGCGGTGGCGTGTGGATCGGCGACTACCTGTGTCTGCTCCTCGGCGTCCTGACCGGCGCGACGCGAACCGAACACCCTGCCGAGGGGACCGGGGCCGACCGGAGCGAGGACGAGCGCCGCCGCCACGCACACCAACGCGACCCCCATCATCGACACACCCTGTCGGTGATCGCATCCGTCCACAACAGTCCGGCGCAGACGAGCGCAACTCCGATCACGAGGAGTACACCGCCGAGGCCTCCGCCGAGCAGTACCCGTATCGGTGACGCCCCCATCGCCTGCCCGAGCCCGACGCCCACGACGGGGAGGCACGCCAGGACTGTTCCCGTCGCCCGTGCGCCCGCCAGCGAAGCCTGCGTTCGTGTGCGGAACCGCCTGCGCGCAAGCATGTCGCTTCGCGCTGCGGAGAGTAGACCCACGAGGCCGAGGCCATGGTCGTCGGCGATACGCCAGGCGCCCGCCACGATCGCCAGCTCTGCGGACACCGGCGAATCGGCAACGCGCAGACCGTCGTGTGCCGTCCCTCCGAGACGCGCTCGGCCGCAGGCTCTTCCG
>NZ_LVCV01000548.1 GCF_001647195.1 Rhodococcus sp. EPR-157
CCACGGTCTCCAGCCCGGCGACGAGCGAGTCCACTTCCGTGTCGTGCGCGCGGCGACGGAGGACCGCGCGGCGTCTGAACGCGAACGTTCCCGCCACGATCGCCGCAGCCGACAGCAGATACACTCCTCCCACCGACGCGAGAAGCATCGCGATCACCGCCGTCGATGCGACAAGAACACCTGCGTGAGAGCGCTTTCCCATACGAAGCGAGACCCTCTTCCTGCGCAGACTCTGCAGCCGCACCCGTCGACCCGGCAACGCCAGCAGCGCCGTCGCCCATAGAATCACCCCGAGCGCCGTCACGAGTTCTCCGTGCGAGAAGCGAGCAGTTCGTCGAGTCGCGCTCTCTCCGAGTGCTTGTCGCCGTTCGACGTCCACGCAGGTGCGACCCGAACCCTGCCCGACGCGTCCGGAACGACCACCGCAATCTCGCGGAGTCGTCGCTGCCCGTCGGCGCCCCGGTGTACGTGAAGCACGATCTGCACGGCCGCACCGAGCTGACTGTGCAGGGCGGATCGACTCATTCCGCCCAGTGCAGCAAGAGCTTCGAGTCGAGCCGGCACTTCCGCAGGCGAATTGGCATGGATGGTTCCTGCACCACCGTCGTGCCCGGTGTTGAGAGCAGTCAACAAGTCCACTACTTCCGCGCCACGCACCTCGCCGACGACCAACCGGTCCGGTCGCATCCGAAGAGCCTGACGGACGAGTTGCCGAACGGTCACCTCGCCTACCCCTTCGACGTTCGGAGCGCCCGCGACCATCCGTACGACGTGGGGATGCGACGGTGCCAACTCGGCAGCGTCCTCGACGCACACGATTCGTTCGGCGGGTCGAACCTCTCCCAGAAGCGCCGCGAGAAGCGTAGTTTTCCCCGCACCTGTCCCGCCGACGACGAGGAAGGCAAGCCGGGCGTCGATGATTCGACGAAGCAGGTCCAACGCCTCCGGTTCGATCGCGCCCCGACGGGCAAGTGCGTCGAGACCTTGCGTTGTCGGCCGGAGAACGCGCAGCGACAGACATGTGCCTCCTCGGGAGACCGGAGCGAGGACTGCATGCAACCGGACACCGAACGTGCCGTCCCCGACACCCGGAAGCTGCCCGTCGACCCAGGGTTGCGCATCGTCGAGACGGCGACCGGCCGAGAGCGCCAGCCGCTGGCACAATCTGCGAACCGACGATTCGTCGGCGAACCGGATCCCGGTGCGTTCCAGACCGACACCCCGATCGACCCAGACCTCGTCGGGCGCAGTGACCAGAACGTCGGCGACCGAGGGATCGTGGAGGAGCGGTTCGAGCGGCCCGGCACCGGTCAGTTCGGTCTGAAGCACCCGCAGTGCAGCGAGCAGGTCCGAATCGCTGAGTACTCCGCCTGCCTCGATGCGGATGGCTGCGGCGACCATGTTGGGCGTCGGATCGTCGATCGAACCCGCGAGGCGATCTCGGACCCGATCGAGGAGTTCGCCGGTGACGACCGCACTCATGCTGCCCACCGTCCGCCCTGCGGTTTGCGGGCGAACGTGTCGAGGACGGCCGAAGCCGCCGACCCGAGTGGCGAGCGCCGCCCCAGCCGAAGGCCGCTCTTCTCCACCCGTCGTGCCAGCCCCGGCTCGGGCCGCATACTCGCCAGCAAGGGCAGCTGCAGCGCGTCGACGATGTCGGCGACCCGCAGGCCTCCCGGTGCCGGCCCTCTGACGACGAGCCCCACGTTCGAATTCCTGGATGTCAGATAGCCGGCGATGTTCTCGCCTGCCGCCACCGAGCCGAGATCCGCCGGCACCACGAGCACGACGAGGTCTGCGGCGTCGTGGAAGACGTCGGTTTCGGGTCCGGGCACCCGCGGCACGTCGCACACCACCAGATCACCGGCTCTGCGGCCTGCGTCGACGACTGCAGCACTCGACACGACGCCCGAACCTCCGGCGAGTGGCCCCGACGCGGCCCGACCGGACGACAACACCGCCGCGTCGCCGTGGGATGGCAGCGCCCGATGCAGTGCATCACCTGATATTCGGCCGCCCTCGACGACGAGTCCGGGCCACCTCAACCCGGGAATGTCCTCCCACCCGAGCATCAGATCGAGGCCGCCACCGTAGTAGTCACCGTCGACGAGCAGCGTTCGGACCGATGCCGACGCCGCGGACAACGCAAGGGCAGCGGCGAGGGTCGAGGCTCCTGCACCTCCTTTCGCGCCGACCACCGCGATGACACCTCCCCCGGGGGCCGCATCATCGACGTCGGTTCCGAGAAGCCGAATCAGGTCCTCCTCGTCACCCGGTAATTCGAGGACTCGCGATGCGCCGACTCCAGTGGCCGAGCGCCAATGCTCGACGGTCGCGTCATCGGAGGCCAGCACGACTACTCCGCTGCGGCGCGGCAGCCCGAGAGTTTCGATACGTCGGGCTGTACCGGCATCGAGCAGGACGACTCGTGCATCCTCCCAGTCCAACCGCATCGCCGCGTCGGAGCGATCGAACTTACCGACTGGTAGGTTCTGCTCTTGCACAACACAATCCGCCGCTGCGGCCACCCTGAAAACCTCGGCTCGCAGCTGCGCGTCATCGGTCAGCAGCAGGCACGCTCGGCCGTTGCCCGGCTCGGTTCGGTCGATATCCATGCACAGAAGCCTCGGCGCGCACTTGCATCGAGGAAAGGCTCATCTGCGAAATGTGGATGAACCGAAGGGATGTGGATGAATTACTGGACGGCCGTACCAGATTGCCTGCCCAGAAAAGAGGACGACCCTCGCCAGGGGGGGAGGAGGCGAGGGTCGTCTGGTTCAGCCCCGGGGGGTCGGGCTGAACACGTCCGAACGAATCGGACTGCACCGATACTACACCCGCTGCGCGCACCGTTTGCAAGTTCAACATTCGGCATTTCACGCACTGATCTGCATGCCACAGCCCCGGGTCGACATCTCGGGCCTCTATCCTGTAGACCGTGACCACCAGCGCCAGCATCGATGACGGAGAATCCGCCCGTCCTGTCGGAAGAATTGCAGCGTTCTTCGACTTGGACAAGACAATTATCGCCAAGTCGAGCACACTCGCCTTCAGCAAGCCGTTTTTCGATCAGGGCCTCATAAACCGGCGAGCCGTCCTGAAGAGCAGTTACGCACAGTTTCTTTTCCTGCTCTCCGGTGCCGATCACGATCAGATGGAACGGATGCGCGCGCACATCGCAAACATGTGCGCGGGATGGGACGTCGAACAAGTCCGTTCGATCGTTGCAGAAACGTTGCACGACATAGTCGATCCACTCGTCTTCGCCGAGGCTGCGGACCTCATCGCGGACCACAAGCTACGCGGCCACGACGTAGTCGTCGTGTCGGCATCCGGTGAGGAGATCGTCGGGCCCATTGCCGACGCCCTCGGTGCCGATTTCAGTACTGCGACCCGAATGGAAGTCGAGAACGGACGATACAACGGGACCGTCGAGTTCTACTGTTACGCCGAAGGGAAGGTCGAGGCGATGAACATCCTTGCCGAGGCCCGAAACTACGACCTCTCACAGTGTTTTGCCTACTCGGACTCGATCACCGATCTACCCATGCTGAGCGCGGTCGGTCACCCCACCGCAGTCAATCCCGACCGTGCGCTACGCAAGGAGGCCGCGTCGGTGGGGTGGCCGATTCTGACGTTCTCCAACCCGGTGTCGTTACGTTCGCGAATACAGGCGCCGTCCGGGACGACCGTAGCCGCAAGTGCCGCAGTCGGTTTCAGTGCCCTGGTCGCCGGAGCGGTCACCTACGGACTACTTCGCAGAAAACATTGACCGCACCCCTTGATGTGAGGGGCGACACGGGGTACAAAGGACGTACGGAAGAACGGAAGGCCAAGTTCGAACCGGAAGAGAAGGTTCGTTTCTCCCGACCAGGATTCCCAGCACGGACATCAGGCACCCACGCGGAGCGCGCCGCTGACAGGGCAGAAGCGCTGTGGGCCTGCGAGTTTCGGGAAGTAGCAGCAAGAACCCTGCACCGGTTGCAGGGATGACCTCCTACTCCACCGGACCTACGCCGAGGCCTCGCGATCGTCAGATCGTCACAGCCCACTTTGCACGCTTGGTAACCGGATAGTCCGTGCTAACGGGCGGCGAAGTCGACTCACCTCGGCGGCGTCGCCCTTTTACTTGCCAGCCCTTTTACTTGCCAGCCCTTTTACTTGCCAGCCCTTTTACTTGCCAGCCCTTTACTTGTCAGCGCCTGCAGCGTCGGCGATCGAGGTAGCTTCCACCGCACCGGCCTCGATCGCGCCGCAGCAGTACATGATCCAACTGCCGACACCGGAGGCGCTCCCGGATGCGAAGCCCTCCGCACCGCTGCGGTAGAGGTGGGGACGGCGCATCCAGCTGACCTC
Source organism: Rhodococcus sp. EPR-157 (assembly GCF_001647195.1). GTDB lineage: Bacteria > Actinomycetota > Actinomycetes > Mycobacteriales > Mycobacteriaceae > Rhodococcoides. Next base: position 4,357 of record NZ_LVCV01000548.1, read on the forward strand.
GGGCACACCCAGGTTGTGCGGATCCAGTCCCGACGAGGTCGCCACCAACCTCGATGCGGCGCGCGCGACGACTCCGTCCGCACTGCCGAACGGCTTCAAGGTCAACAACTCACCGTGGACGATGGCTGCGATCACCGGAGCCGGCGCGGCTGTTCCACCGGTGACGAGCTGCGCGAGAAGGTCGAGACGTTCGCCGACTCCGTCGGCGTCTCGCGGGCGGCCGAGGAGTGTGTGGTCCTCGACCAGGTCCGCCGCGGCAAGCAGATGGAGCCGGGCGAGCGCCTGCAGCGGAGCGCGCTTCCACACCGGAAGCATGTTCTGCAACGCATCACCGTCCAATGCAGCGCCGACACGGAGGCATCCCGCCAGAATGGGATCGCCGTCCTCACCCTCGCGAGGGAAATCCATCGAACCGCCCTCGAGCGCCGACGACGATCTCGCCGCGCGAACGGCGGCTTCCGCGGCAGTGGCAGGCCATCCCCGACGGTTTGCCTTGTGGCGGTGAACGCCGCCGAGAGCGTCACGTGCGCGCTCGGCAGCGTCGAGGATGCCGGGCAATTCCAGAAGCGGTGCGAGGGGGTCCGTCACGGACGTCGACGCTACCCCCTCGCCCCGGTCACGCACCCAGCGGAATGGATCCACCCGGGATGGCCGCCAGCAGCCGCTGCGTGTACTCCTCTTTCGGGTTGTCGAAGACCTCGTCGGTCTTCGCCGCCTCGACGATCTCACCGGAGCGCATGACGAGGACGTCGTCGGCGATCTGCCGTACGACGGCGAGGTCATGGGTGATGAAGAGGTACGTCAGCCCCAACTCGGCCTGCAGATCGTTCAGCAACGAGAGGATCTGGGCCTGCACGAGAACGTCGAGCGCAGACACGGCCTCGTCGCAGATGACAACCTCCGGCTGCAACGCAAGCGCGCGAGCAATGGCCACACGTTGCCGCTGCCCGCCGGACAACTCGTTCGGGAATCGCCGCATGACCGAAGTCGGCAACGACACCTTGTCCAGTAGATCCCGCACGCGAGCTTCGCGTTCCGCCTTGGTGCCGACACCGTGGGTCCGCAAAGGCTCCTCGATGGTCCGATAGATCGAGTACATCGGATCGAGCGAACCGTACGGGTTCTGGAAGATCGGCTGGACCCGACGCCGAAACGCGAACGCTTCCTTGCGGTTCAGACCGACGACGTCTCGCCCATCGAACAGAACCGATCCTGCCGTCGGTTCCAACAAGCCCAGAACCATCTGAGCGACAGTGGATTTACCGGAGCCCGATTCACCGACGATGGCCGTCGTCGTTCCACGTTCGACCGTGAACGACACGTCCTTGACGGCGGTGAACACCGTCGATTCGAACGGGCTGGAGCCACGAAGTTTGAACTGCTTCGTGAGCTTGTCGACCACGAGGACGGTGTCTTTCGGTTCGAAGCCGTCGGACGTCTCCTCGGGGATTGCTTCCTCGGCAATCTCCTTGGCATGCGCGACGATCTCCTTGCGCACAACCGACGACTTCAGCCGTTGCGAGGCCAGTGACGGCGCCGCCGATACCAGCTTCTTGGTGTAGGGATGCTGCGGATCCTGCAGGATCTCCAGTGCCGGACCGGATTCGACGATCCTGCCCTTGCTCATGACCACCAGATGCTCGGCGCGCTCGGCAGCGAGACCGAGATCGTGAGTGATGAGCAGCACGGCGGTACCGAGTTCCTTGGTCAAGCCCTCGAGATGATCGAGGATCTGACGCTGAACCGTCACGTCGAGAGCCGAGGTCGGCTCGTCGGCGATCAGTAGCTTCGGGCGTGCGGCAAGCCCGATCGCGATGAGTGCGCGCTGGCGCATACCGCCGGAGAACTCGTGCGGGTACTGGTTGACGCGCTTCTCCGAGTCCGTCAGACCCGCCTCGTCGAGGAGTTCGATCGCCCGCAGCTTTGCGGCCTTGCCCTTGGCGATGCCGTTGGCCGCCAACGCTTCCTCGATCTGGTATCCGATCTTCCACACCGGGTTCAGATTGGACATCGGATCCTGCGGAACCAGACCGATCTGGCTTCCACGGACGTCGACGAACTCCTTCTCCTTCGCGTTGGCCAGATTCTTGCCGTCGAACCAGATCTCACCCGCCGTTACCGTCCCGGTGCCAGGAAGCAGATTGATGATGGCGTGTGCCGTCGTCGACTTGCCGGAACCCGACTCGCCGACGATGGCGACGGTCTGGCCCGGATACACCGTCAGGCTCACACCTCGAACCGCAGGCACCGGTCCGGAATTGGACTGGAACGACACCTCGAGGTTCTTGATGTCGAGTAGCGGCAGCTCGTGCTCGTCGTGCTCGATGCTCATCGCTTTCTCGCTTTCGGGTCGAGAGCGTCACGTAGCGCGTCGCCCATCATGATGAATCCCAGCACCGTGATCGCCAGTGCCACAGCGGGATAGAACAGGATGGTCGATCCCTGACGCAGCGTGACCTGGGCGGCACTGATGTCGCCGCCCCACGAGACCTCGGTCGGCGGGAGTCCGATACCGAGGAACGACAGCGTCGCCTCGACGACGATGAACGTTCCCAGCGAGATGGTCGTGACGACGATGATCGGCGCCATCGAGTTGGGGAGGACGTGTCGGATCAGCGTGCGCACCTTGGACACTCCCAGTGCGCGCGAGGCCATGACGTAGTCGTTGTTCTTCGCCGACAACACTGCACCACGCGAGATGCGGGCCATCTGCGGCCAACCGAACAACGCGAGTACGAGAATGACCGTCCAGATGGTGCGGTCGGTGAACAGCTGCATCAGCACGATCGCGGCCAGGATCAGCGGAACGCCGAAGAAGATGTCCGTCAGGCGCGACAGCAACGAGTCGGCCCATCCGCCGTAGAACCCGGCGAACGCACCGAACAGCACTCCGATGACGAGCACAAGGAACGTCGTGCCGACGCCGGTCACCACGGACGCCCTGGCGCCGTAGATGGTACGGGCGTAGATGTCGCAGCCCTGACGGTCGAATCCGAAGATGTGACCAGGCTGCGGTCCCTGCATGCTGAAGTCGAGATTGCAATACCGAGGGTCAGCGCTCGTGAACAAGCTCGGGACGGCCGCGACGACGACGACCGCGAGGATGATCAGCGCCGAGACGATGAAGATCGGACGCTTGCGGAGGCTGTGCCAGGCGTCCTTCCAGATACTGGCGGGTGCTTCGTCGATGTTGACGGCGTCGGTCTGACTGACGTCGATGACCTCGTCCTGTTCGACGAAGCGCGCTTGCCGAACCGCGCGTCCGGTGTCAGGTGTGGTGGGCTCAGGCATAGCGGATCCTTGGGTCGAGCGCTGCATAGAGGAGGTCGACGACGAGGTTGGCGACGAGGTACACCACGATCAGAACGGTCACGAACGACACGACCGTCGGTGCCTCGCCTCGGATGACGGCCTGGTAGATCGTTCCACCGACGCCGTTGATGTTGAAGATGCCCTCGGTGATGATCGCGCCGGCCATCAGACCGGCTAGATCGGTGCCGAGGAACGTCACGACCGGGATCAACGAGTTGCGGAGCACGTGTGTGTTGACTACGCGCTGACGCGAGAGTCCTTTCGCCGTCGCGGTTCTGACGAAGTCGGCGCTGAGATTCTCGGCCACCGAGGTGCGGGTGAGGCGAACGATGTACGCGAACGACGTCGATGCCAATACGAAAGCCGGCAGCAGCAGGTTCACGAAGCTCGTATTGCCTCCCACCGTCGGCGGCACGATGCCCCATTTGATACCGATGAAGAACTGTGCGAGGAAGCCGATGACGAAAATCGGCACTGCGATCAGGACGAGGCTGAACACGAGGACCGTGCTGTCGAACAGCTTGCCCTTGCGCAGTCCGGCGATGAGACCGAAGCCGATGCCGAGGATCCCCTCGATCACGAGCGCCATGGCGGCGAGCTTGATCGTGATCGGAAACGCTTGTGCGAGAACTTCACTGACCGGCCTGCCGGAGAACGACATTCCGAAGTCGAGGGTGAAGATGCCCTTCATGTACAGCAAGTACTGCACGATGAACGGTTGGTCGAGGTTGTACCGGGCGCGCAGCTGATCTGCGACGGCCGGGCTGATGGCTTTGTCTCCGGCCAGCGCGGCGATCGGGTCGCCGGGAAGCAGAAAGACCATGGCGTAGATCAAGAATGTTGCCCCGATGAAGACGGGGATCATCTGAAGTATTCGGCGTCCGATGTACCAGAGCATCGGATCACCTCCTTTGGAGGAAGGTGGACATCATCGCCGCGTCGAACTCGATCGCAGTGTGGCGTCGTACGAGACACGAAGGAAGAGGACACGAGCAGGGCGGTAGGTACGAAGACCTACCGCCCTGCTCGGTCTCGTGAAGATGTGAGGAAAGAGATCAGTTCTTCTCGATCTCGTTGTAGATCGGGATGCCGTCCCAACCGATCTTCACGTTGGTCACGTTCTCGGACCAGCCGCTCGCTGCGTTGCGGTACCAGGTGGGCACTGCAGGCAGATCGTTCAGCAAGATTTCCTGAGCCTGGTTGATCAGTTCCTGTGCGGCTGCGGGGTCGGTCTCGCCGGCCGACTCCCGGAGCAGACGGTCGAACTCGGGGTTCGAGTATTCACCGTCGTTGGAGCTGCCACCGGTCTGGTAGTTCTGCGCCAGGAAGCCGTAGAGCTGCGGGTAGTCACCCTGCCAGCCCGAGCGGAATGCCGTCGGGATGGTGCGGTTGGTCGCCTCGGTACGAAGCTGCGCGAACGTCGGGTACGGCGCTCCCTGAGCTTCGATGCCGAGGGTGTTGCGGATGCTGTTGGCTACGGCGTCGACCCATTCCTGGTGTCCACCATCGGAGTTGTATGCGATGGCGAAGGACCCGGTCCACGGCGCGATGGCGTCGGCCTGAGCCCACAGTTCCTTGGCGCTTTCCGGGTCGTACTCGACGTTGGCAACGTCGCTGAGGTCGCCGGTCCAGCCGTCGATGGCCGGGCTGGTGAAATCCTTTGCAGGCGTACGTGTGTTGTTGAAGATCTGCTCGGTGATCTGGTCGCGGTTGATCGCCTTGGAGATGGCCTGACGACGCAGAACGCCCTCTTCACCACCGAAGTGCGCGAGGCGCCCCGGAATGGTGAAGGTCTCGATGCTCGCGGAGGGCTGGTTGACCGTGCGGCCCGGCAGATCGGTCTCGAACGTCGTGACGGCCGACGACGGAACGTTGTCGAGGACGTCGACGTTGTTCGAGAGCAGGTCCGTGTACGCGGTGTCGAGGTTGCTGTACAGGATGAAGCTGACGCCACCGTTGGCCGGCTTACGGTTTCCGTCGTAGTCCGGGTTGGTGATCAAGTCGATGCGGACGTTGTGCTGCCATGCACCTTCGGACGCGAATTTGTACGGTCCGTTTCCGATCGGGTTCTCGCCGAATGCTGCGATGTCGGTGTACGCGACCTCGGGCAGCGGGTAGTACGCGGCGAAGCCGAGACGATCGGGGAACGCTGCCTCGGGCTGCTTGAGCTCGATGGTGAACGTCTTGTCGTCGACGACCTTCAGTCCGGACATCGTCTGCACGGTCGGGTTCTCGGCCGCGACCTCGTCGTAGCCCTGGATGGGATCGAAGAACGAGCCCTGGAGCTGGGCGTTGGTCGAGAGTGCGCCGTAATTCCAGGCGTCGACGAACGAGTTGGCGGTGACGGGAGTGCCGTCGGTGAAGGTCCAGCCGTCCTTCAGCGTGATGGTGTAGTTCTGGCCGTCGGTGGTGTCGATGGACTCGGCGACCTCGTTCTCCACGCCGCCTTCCGGCGTGTAAGAGACCAGACCGGCGAAAATCGAGTCGACGACTCGTCCACCGGTGTTCTCGCTGGTGTTCGTAGGAACAAGCGGATTCTGGGGCTCGCCGCTCCATGCGTTGATGATGGCGGAACCGTCTCCGGATCCTCCACTGCTGGACGAGTCGCTCGATGAGCACGCTGTGACCAGCGCGGCTCCTACGACAACCGCTACCGCAGCTGCCGCAATGCGTGTTCTACGCAAAACAAATCCTCTCCTAGTGTGACCACGGGTTCGCCGTGATCGACCCGTGGGCGTCACGCCCACGGGGTTCATGTGGGGCGACCGCCGGCCACAACCCGAGGTTGTCGAGGAGTGGCAACGATCTCAATAACGAGGACTTTAGACACATCCTGAAAGGAACATGCGCACTCCCCCGTAATTCAGCTGACTGCCGAGTAGGGACGAAACATGCTCGAAACTTTTCGGCAAGTCATTTCCCGGAGAGTGAGACCCTCCTCGGCTGCGGCCGTCCTCGGCGACCTACCGTGGTACCGCCTACCGCGCCAAACCAACCGATCACCGCAGATCAGCGGGTTGCACAGCGCTGCAACGGTGCGACCGCGCTCACATGTGACTACCCTCACTAAGGCCGCAACAGCACGGTATTTGACGGACGAAAGCGAGCTATTCGAGATGACGACCAGTACCTCTGGAGCCCCGGAGATCACGGGAAACGCGTACCCGCCCTCGGCCGAATTCGCGGCGCAAGCGAACGCGCAAGCGGATCTCTACGACGAGGCCGAGAAGGACTTCCTCGGGTTCTGGGCCGAACAGGCCCGCCGGCTCCACTGGCACACCCCGTTCACCGAGGTGCTCGACTGGTCCGACGCCCCCGTCGCGAAGTGGTTCGGCGACGGCGAACTCAACGTCGCCTACAACTGCGTCGACCGTCATGTCATCGACGGCCACGGCGACC
>NZ_LVCV01000549.1 GCF_001647195.1 Rhodococcus sp. EPR-157
GAACACGCTCACCGATCTCGGGCTCGTCGCCGGCGACCGCGTCGCGATCTACATGCCGATGATCCCCGAGGCCATCGTCTCCATCCTCGCGTGCGCTCGCCTCGGACTGACACACTCGGTTGTCTTCGCCGGATTCTCCGCAACCGCACTGCGCTCGCGCATCGACGACGCCGAAGCCAAACTCGTCATCACCACCGACGGCCAGTGGCGACGCGGCAAGCCCGCTCCCATCAAGTCCACCGTCGACGAAGCGGTCGACGGGGCCGCATCCATCCGGAACGTGCTGGTGGTCAAGCGCACCGATTCCGACGTCGACTGGACGTCGGGACGCGACCTGTGGTGGCACGAAACCGTCGCACAGGCGTCGAAAGAGCATGAGGCCCAACCATTTCCGGCCGAGCACCCGCTGTTCATCCTCTACACCTCCGGCACCACGGGCAAGCCCAAGGGCATCATCCATACTTCCGGTGGCTACCTGACCCAGACCTCGTACACCCACCACAACGTCTTCGACCACAAAGCAGGCAAGGACGTCTACTGGTGCACCGCCGACATCGGCTGGGTCACCGGACACTCGTACATCGTCTACGGCCCCCTCTCCAACCGGGCGACGCAGGTCGTCTACGAGGGCACCCCCAATTCGCCTGACGAGCACCGGCATTGGAACGTCATCGAGAAGTACAAGGTCTCGATCTACTACACCTCCCCCACCCTGGTGCGCACGTTCATGAAGTGGGGCAAGGAGATTCCCGAGGCTCACGATCTCACGTCGATCCGCCTTCTCGGATCCGTCGGTGAGCCGATCAACCCCGAGGCGTGGCGCTGGTTCCGCGACGTCGTCGGCGGCGGCAGCGCTCCGATCGTCGACACCTGGTGGCAGACCGAGACCGGCGCGATCATGATCTCCCCGCTCCCCGGCGTCACCGCCACCAAGCCGGGCTCCGCGATGACTCCGCTTCCCGGTATCTCGGCGAAAATCGTCGACGACGACGCCAAGCCACTCGGCAACGGTGGCAGCGGCTACCTCGTCCTCGACAAGCCATGGCCGTCGATGCTCCGCGGCATCTGGGGCGACATGGACCGCTACAAGGACACCTACTGGTCGCGGTACGCCGAAGAGGGTTGGTACTTCGCCGGTGACGGCGCCAAGTACGACGACGACGGCGCACTGTGGGTTCTCGGACGCGTCGACGACGTCATGAACGTCTCCGGCCACCGAATCTCCACCTCCGAGGTGGAATCGGCACTCGTCAGCCACCACGGCGTCGCCGAAGCAGCGGTCGTCGGTGCTGCGGACGAGACCACCGGACAAGGCATCGTCGCGTTCGTCATCCTGCGGGCGGGAGTCGAGAACACCGGCGACGAGCTCATCGCCGAGCTCAAAGCCCAGGTATCGAAGGAGATCTCACCGATCGCGAAGCCGCGCGAGATCTCCATCGTCCCCGAGCTCCCGAAGACACGCTCGGGAAAGATCATGCGACGCCTGCTCCGCGACGTCGCCGAGGGCCGCGAACTGGGCGACGTCTCCACCCTCGTCGACCCGAAGGTCTTCGAGTCGATCAAAAAGGGTCGCTGACGCTCCGGGAAAAACAGGGTCGCTGACGCTCCGGGCGCTCCGCGCCCAGTGGCGCGGTTGAGTGCACTCAAACACACTTAACCGCGCCACTGGGGCCGGAGGCCTCAGACGTCTTCGAGCTGCTGATCCCGCGTTTCCTTCATGACAAGGAGCGCGATCAGCGTCAGCGCGGCGACGACGGCGAGATACACACCCACCCACCCGACGCCGTAGGAACTGACGAGCCACGTCGCGATGAACGGTGCCACCGCTGCACCGAGAATCGACGACGTGTTGTACGAGATTCCGGAGCCCGTGTAGCGCACATTCGTCGGGAACAGCTCCGGCAGAACCGCACTCATGGGACCGAACGTCAGACCCATCAGTCCGAGTCCGACGCACATGAAGACCAGCATGCGTCCCGCGCTCGCGTTCTCGGGAGCCGCGAACCAGTGGAACGACAGTCCGAACAGCACGATCGCGCTCGTGATGACGATCAGCGTCGGGCGTCGACCGTACTTGTCCGCGAGCAGCCCGGCGACCGGAATCAGCACAGCGAAGAACAGCACCGCGATCAGCTGCAGTTCCAAGAAATCGGTGTAGGCGATGGTGATCTTCGGGCCGTCGACGTCGGAGACCTTGCCGGTTCCGTAGCTGACCACCCACGTCGTCATGATGTAGAAGAGCGTGTACGTCGCGAGCATGACGAACGTGCCGATGATCAGCTGACGCCAGCTGGTCTTGAAGACCTCGGCGAGCGGCGTCTTGACCTTCTGGCCGCGTTCGACGGCCAGCTTGAACACCGGTGTCTCCTCCAGCTTGAGACGCACGTACAGGCCGATGAGAACCATGACCGCACTGAGCAGGAACGGAACGCGCCAACCCCATGTGAGGAACGCATGGTCGGTGCCCGAAGTTGCCGCGTCGTAGCCGGTCATCACGACGATCAGTAGGAAGATCCCGTTGGCGAAGAAGAAGCCGATCGGTGCACCCAACTGCGGATACATCGCCGCCCAGGCGCGCTTGCCCGGCTTGGCGGTCTCGGTGGCCAACAGTGCCGCGCCACTCCACTCACCGCCCAGGCCGACACCCTGGGTGAAGCGCATGACAGCCAACAGCGCCGGCGCCAGCAGGCCGACCGAGTCGTAGGTCGGCAGCAAACCGATCAGGAAGGTCGCGACGCCCATCGTCAACAGCGAGCCGACGAGAGTCGCCTTGCGTCCGATGCGGTCTCCGAAGTGGCCGAACAGGATCGATCCGATGGGCCGTGCGACGAACGCGAGCCCGAACGTCGCGAACGACGCCAGCAGCGCGGTCGTGTCGTTGCCCGCCGGGAAGAACAGCGTGGGGAAGACGAGAACAGCTGCAGTTGCATAGATGTAGAAGTCGAAGAATTCGATCGACGTACCGACCATGGAAGCGACGACGATCCGAGATCGTGGCACCTCCGGGGCCGCTGCAGTCGAGCCGTCTCCGGGGACGGCCGAGGTGATACTCACGGTGGTGCTCCTGGCGATTGCACTGAGGGAAAGGGGGTATGTACGCGCAGGGAAAGTTACCTGAGGACAGCTAAGAAGATCGACGGATGCGGCCGTGTCTCCACGCCGGAAGTCACGGATCGGACGGCCATCGAGCACGGCGCCGTCGATCGGCACTAGTGTTACTGCGAAGATCGGACGAAGTGCAATGGAGAACCAGCAAGTGGAGGGGTCGAGAAGTTGAGCGAGACCAATCGCGGCAATGGTAGGAGCGGTTCCGGCTACCCGGACGGCGTACCGAACACCATCTCGTCGATCCCGCTGTCGGATGTCGACTACCGCGCGCCGGGAACCGGGAGCATAGGCAATCTCGTCAAGGATGCGACGACCCAGGTCTCCACGCTGGTACGTGCCGAGGTCGAGCTGGCGAAGGCCGAAGTCACCGGCGAAATCAAGAAGGGACTGCAGGGCAGTCTCTTCTTCGTGCTCGCGCTTGCGGTGCTCATCTTCAGCGCGTTCTTCTTCTTCTTCTTCGCGGCCGAAACGCTCGATATCTGGCTGCCCCGCTGGGCGTCGTTCCTCATCGTCTTCGTGTTCATGCTGCTCATGGCTGGGCTGCTTGCCTTGCTCGGCTATCTGCGTGTGAAGAAGCTGCGGAAGCCGGAGAAGACCATCGACTCGCTCAAGCAGGCGTCGACGGTGTTTCCGAACCAGCACGATTCCACCCCGGGCCTCCCCGGCTACAAGAAGTAACCGAGCCTCGCGCAGACCGAAGAGATGAGCCAGCCAGACCCGTCCACCGTCCGTTTCGCTGGTCCGTGGACACATCGCGACATCCACGCGAACGGAATTCGGTTCCACGTCGTGGAGGCGGACAACGCTCCCTCCGACGGTCCGCTCGTTGTGCTCCTACACGGCTTCGCCGACTTCTGGTGGTCGTGGCGGCATCAACTGACTGCGCTGACAGCTGCGGGATATCGGGCAGTGGCCGTCGATCTACGCGGCTACGGCGACTCCGACAAACCCCCACGCGGCTACGACGGCTGGACTCTGGCCGGTGACGTGGTCGGTCTCATTCGCGCGCTCGGCTACGCCCAAGCCACTCTGGTGGGGCACGCCGACGGTGGTTTGGTGTGCTGGGCGACGGCGGCGCTCCACCCGCGCATGGTCGGGTCCATCGCGTTGGTCGGCTCGCCGCACCCGATTGCGCTGCGGCAGGCGGTTCTTCGCAACAAAGCCCAGCGACAGGCACTCCTGCCCTACTTTCTGCGGTACCAGGTCCCCTTCTATCCCGAGCGAGTTCTCACCAAGAACGATGGATCCGCCGCCGAGCAGATATTGCGGATGCGCTCGGGTCCGGCGTGGCAGGGGACCGAAGAATTCGCGGACGCAGCCAAGCAGATGCGGTCGGCGATTCGCATCAAGGGAGCCGCGCACAGTGCACTGGAATACCAGCGCTGGGCGTTCCGGAGTCAGTTCCGCTCGGACGGTCGACGGTTCATGCAGGCGATGGATGTTCGACTGGCGATCCCCGTCGTCCAGATTCGCGGCGAGCTGGACCCGTACGTCCTCCCCCGTACCGTCGACGGCGATGTTCGCTGGGCGCCCGAGCGACGGTTGCACACCGTGCTCGGCGCCGGACACTACACACATCAGGAAGCCCCCGACGAGGTCACCGAACAGCTGAAAGCGCTGGCGGAGCGGACAAACTAGACGATGCAGGCACCTGTCCCGACTGGGACGGCACTGCTCGAGCTCTGCTGCAATTCGTCTGATACCTCGTCGGCAGTGAGGACGAAGCCGGTGTCGGGGTCGTCGACGGCCGCACCGAAGACGAGTCCGAGTACCTGCCCATCCTGGGCAACCAGTGGGCCACCCGAATTGCCTTGCCGCACAGTGCCGCGGACGGTGTACACCTCACGCTCGACAGTGCCGGTGCGGTAGATGTCGGGGCCGCTGAGGTTGAGCGTCTCACGCACCCTCGCCGGGCTTGCGGTGTACGGTCCGCCACCCGGGTAGCCGAGAACGATCGCGCTCTCGCCGGAGACCGCTGGGGACCCGGCGAAGTTCAGAACCGGTGCCTGCAGACCCGGAACACGCAGTATCGCAACGTCTTCCTCGGGATCGAAGAGAACGACGTTTGCGTCGAGCACCGTTCCCAGCGAATCGATCGTGACACCGTCGGTGCCTGCGACGACGTGCGCGTTGGTCATCACCAGCTCGGGTGCGACCACGAAGCCGGATCCTTCGAGCGCCTTCTGGCAACTCGGTGCGACGCCGCTGATCTTGAGGACGCTCTGGTGCAGCTGCTCGACGACCGGGCTGGCCTGCAGCGCCGGATCGGGCGCCTCGACGGTGGCCACCGGGGTCCGACCGAAGGGCCCGATGACATCGGGAAGACCCGACGTGTCCAGCAGTGCAGAGAATTCTTTCGGCACCTCGCGGAGCCACTGCGGGGCCACTTCGTCGACCTTGCCCAGCACCTGCGACCCGCGGACCGCGCTGGCAACCTCCGGCTGAGAGGACGACGTCAGTGGGATGGCGAGCAGCCATGCCGCCGCGAGTACTGCAGCGGCCTGCAGCGCTGCACCGATGACACTGTCGACCGATCGTGCTCCGCGCGAATGCATTCCGCTGCGCAGCGCTCGGCCGAGAACCATGCCGGACACTTCGCCGACGATGACCAACACCACGATGAGAGCGATACCGACGAACACCCGCAGGCGTGCTCCATCGACATGTTCGAGAACATGTGGGGCGATGAGAATTCCGGCGACCGCGCCGAGCACCACACCCAGAAACGCCATCGCCGACGCCACCGCGCCCTGCCGCCAACCCGAGGTCGCCGCCAGAAGAGCGACACCGACGACGACGATGTCGACCCACGTCGAGCCGCTCACCGATCCATCCCCACAGGAGTGGAGCCTGCGGAATGACCGTTGGTACTCGCGCCCACAGCAGCCAAGCTCGCCTCCAGATCGCGGATGTCACTCGTGTCCCATTCGGTTTCCCAACCGGAAACCGCGAGCAGGCCTGCCAGGATACCGCCGGTGAAACCCCACACCAGCATTCCGTCGACGGCGAAGGCCGGGCCCTGGTAGCCGGCGGGGTGTCTGACCTGGAAGCGGTTGTCCGGATCGAGCAACGAACGAAGAGGTACGCGCACCACGCGCGCCGCCTCGGCGGTGTCGACCACGCCGACGACGCTGGGTGCGCGCCAATAGGCGAGCACCGGTACGACGTCGAATTTCGACGGCGGAACGTAGATCCCGGGCAGCGTCGCGAGCGGCTGTACGCCTGCCGGATCGAGGCCGGTCTCCTCCTCGGCTTCGCGAAGCGCAGTGGCAATGGGCGACTCGTCGCCGGGGTCTGTCGCTCCACCCGGAAACGCGACCTGCCCGCTGTGTTGACGCAACGTCGCCGCCCGTTGCGTGAGCAGGACGTCAGCGTCGGCCGGTAGGCCGCCACGACTGGTCGCATCGGACTTCTCGGGTCCGCCGAACAGTACGAGCACCGACGCCTGTCGTGTGATCACCCCGTCGGGCGAGGTTCGGTCCAGTACCGGGTTCGTGCCTGCCGACTCGGTGATGCCCCTGCCCCCGGCGGCGTCGACGACACGGCTCAGCCACCGAGGAGGAGGCGGCGTCGGAGTCATCGAGCTATGCCGAGAGTCGAACGGACTGCATCGTCGATCTCGTCGACACTGCTGAAAGGTTGTGGCAGCACCTTTGCGACATTGCCATCCGCGTCGATCAGAATCGAGACCGGGAGGACACTCGGCGCGCCGACGGCTGCTGCTATGCGTCCCGCCCCGTCTTGGACACCGGGCAATGTGACGCCGTACTCGGCCAGTTTGCTCAGCCCGTTCGCCTCGTTGCGATCCTGGTGCACCGTCAGGACTCCGATTCGGCCTTCCATCCGATCCGCATAGTCCTGCAAATACGGAAGCTCCTCCGCACAGGGTCCGCACCAGTACGCCCACAGATTGATCAGCGTGGGTGTGCCCGCGAGCGCTTGCCCCACGTCGACCCGACTGCCGTCACCGATGCATTCGAGCACGAGCCCGCTCAAGGGACCGGAAGAACTCAGGGGGCCGGAAGATTCGGCCGCCGGCTCAGGCGTCGGACATCCGTCGAGCCCGGCGCTTGCGCGGAGTGGTGCCAGCGCTTCGTCTGTATCGGCCGACCGCCGCTCCTCCGCGATCGGTGCACCCTGGCCGGGCCGGCCGGCCGACGGCTCCGGGTCCTCCCCGCGCGGCCAGATCGCGAACACCAAGGCGACGACGACAAGAAGAGCGGCCAACGACCGCCGAGCTGCAGATCCGGTCACGAGTCGATTCCGGCGAGCGACAGCAAGTGCTCGGTTTCCGGCCCCTTGACCAACGCTGCTGCCGCTGCCTTGTCGGTCGGACCGAGACCGTACGACGGGCAACCCTTGGCGAGGATACAGACACCACAGGCCGGTTTGCGCGCGTGGCAGACACGCCTGCCGTGAAAGATCACCCGATGGGACAGCAGCGTCCACTCCTTGCGCTCGATGAGTGCGCCGACTGCGTGTTCGACCTTGACCGGGTCTTCCTCCTCGGTCCACTGCCAGCGCCGCACGAGCCTGCCGAAGTGGGTGTCGACGGTGATGCCGGGCACGTCGAACGCGTTGCCGAGGACGACATTGGCGGTCTTGCGACCGATTCCGGGCAGTGTGACGAGATCCTTCAGATTCGCGGGCACCTCCCCGTCGAACCGCTCGAGAAGGGCCGAGCCGAGTCCGATGAGCGAGTTCGCCTTGTTCCGGTAGAAGCCCGTCGTCCGGATGTACTCCTCCAGCTCCGTCCGGTCGGCTTCGGCGTAGTCCCGCGCAGTGCGATATCTCACGAACAGACCTGGCGTGACGATATTGACGCGCTTGTCGGTGCATTGAGCGGACAGGATGGTCGCGACGGCAAGTTCCAGCGGATTCGTGAAGTCGAGTTCGCAGTAGACGTGCGGAAACGCCACGGCCAACTCCCGATTCATACGTCGCGCTCGCCGGGTGAGCCCCAGTTTCGTCTCTTCGCGTTTGCGCACGTCGAGCGCGGGAGAGGCTGTCGATTTCACTCCACAACTGTACGGACAAGAATCAGCAACGAATCAGTCCTGTGTTCTTATCGAGACCTTTCCGGTGTTTACTGCTCGGTATGCAAGGACTCGCCGTTGTGCTCTTTCCTGTGCTCCTGATGCTGTTCGCGCTCGCCATGGAGCGCGTGGAGTTCCGCCTGAGCAAGCTGGGTGTCCGCGAACAAGAGGTGCAGGAATTTCTGGATCAAGCCAGTACGTCCGAGGTCGCGACGCTCGCCAACGAGGGCATGCCGCACGCACTGGCCCGCTTCAACAGTCGAAGGCGTCGCACTCCACTCGCCGAGGAGATGGCCGACCAGCGCGCCAGCTGACACCACCGCAGACCGGAATGTCGCGTTTTGCATGAATATGTGGTGAACAGCGATTTACGTACGATTCCTTCACGGCGCTCCGGTGGCGTCGATCACTCGGTTTGGATCTCGGCGAAGTAGACTTCACCGAGATAATTGTCATGTTTGATTACTTACGTGAGTCGGGGGCCGTGAGGCTCGACGAGGCACGGAAGCGAGAAACGCCTTTCGTCGACGCGGGTAACCGTATCGACGACATCCCAAAAGGAGCGCAAGTGGACGACGTCCTGGCACGGGCCGGCATCTTCCAAGGAGTCGAACCCTCTGCGGTAGCAGCGCTGACGAAGCAGCTGCAACCGGTCGATTTCCCACGGGGACACGTGGTCTTCAACGAGGGCGAGCCAGGTGATCGGCTCTACATCATCGTCTCCGGAAAGATCAAGCTCGGCCGTCGCTCCCCGGACGGACGTGAGAACCTGCTGACCATCATGGGCCCGTCGGACATGTTCGGTGAGCTCTCCATCTTCGATCCCGGCCCGCGTACGTCCACGGCCACGACGGTCACCGAGGTCCGCGCGGTCAGCATGGACCGCGACGCGCTGAAGGCGTGGATCGATCAGCGCCCGGAGATCGCCGAGCAGTTGCTGCGCGTGTTGGCCCGTCGCTTGCGCCGTACCAACAACAACCTCGCGGACCTCATCTTCACCGATGTTCCCGGACGTGTCGCGAAGGCTCTGCTGCAGCTCGCTCAGCGCTTCGGCACCCAGGAAGCCGGATCGCTGCGCGTCACGCACGACCTGACGCAGGAAGAGATCGCCCAGCTCGTCGGCGCTTCCCGTGAGACGGTCAACAAGGCGCTGGCCGACTTCGCGCACCGCGGATGGCTGCGGCTCGAAGGCAAGAGCGTGCTGATCTCCGACTCCGAGCGCTTGGCTCGACGGGCTCGTTAGTTCTCCCGAAGGTAGGCCAGCTGCGCCTTGACGGACATGCGCGCGGCTGGCCACAACTTCTTGTCGACGTCGGAGTAGACGTGCTTGACCACCTGCTTCGGCTTGGCGTCGTGCCCGATCTCATCGAGCGCTGCCTTCACCTGCGCCAACCGCTCGTGCCGATGCTGACGGTAGAACCTGGCAACCTCAGCGGTATCGGCGACTTCGGCGCCATGCCCCGGTAGTGCGAGCTTGCCCGCGCCGACGGCTTCGAGGCGGTCCAACGTCGTCAGGTAGTCGGCCAACGTGCCGTCCGTGGGGTCGAGCACGGTCGTGCCGCGTCCGAGAATCGTGTCACCCGTCAGGATCGCGTCGTCGAGCACGAAACTCAATGAGTCCGCCGTGTGCCCGGGCGTCGCGAGGACGGTGACCGTCAGTCCCGCGGCCTCGATCACCTCGCCGTCGGTGAGAGTCGTACTGCCGAACACGTACTCGTCCGACATCGCACGAATCGGTGCACCGGTCTTCTTGTGGAACCTCTTCAGCCCGGCTGTGTGATCTCGGT
>NZ_LVCV01000550.1 GCF_001647195.1 Rhodococcus sp. EPR-157
CCACCACATCGTCGCTGCCCGGTGCCCGCAGAATCCACGTGTTCGTGCCGTCGAGCGTCATCTTGCCCGGGTTGTTCGCGAGCAGAACCGCCGCCGTCGGCGTGACCTGTCGAAGCTGCCCGTAAGCCGGATGCGCGAGAGTCATAGTCGTACCTTAGGAGCATGAGAATCGGTCTGGTAGGCGCGGGTCCGTGGGCACGTGCCACACACGCACCGTCGTTGGCAGCTCATCCGGGCGTCGAATTCGCGGGAGTCTGGGCTCGGCGTCCCGACGCGGCGGCCGACATGGGTGCTGCGGTCGTCGAAAGTTACGACGAACTCCTGGCAACTGTGGACGCGGTGGCGTTCGCAGTACCGCCCGAAGTGCAATCGGGAATGGCGGTTGCTGCGGCACGCGCGGGAAGGCATGTGCTCCTCGACAAGCCGATCGCCGGGACGCTCGGCGACGCCACCGAGCTGGCCGAGGCGATCGGTCATGCCGGGGTCGGATCGATCGTCGCGTTGACTCGCCGGTTCGCGCCGGAAACGCGGGCGTTCCTGGCTGACGCCGCCGGGAAACACTGGAGTGCGGGGGCGGGAACGTGGTTGTCCGGTGCCGTACTCGGTGGGGAGTACTCGAACTCGGCCTGGCGTCACCGGGAGGGTGCCCTGTTCGATGTGGGTCCACATGTCTTCGATCTGCTCGACGTCACGCTCGGGCAGATCGTCGACGTCGTCCTGTGTCGGCGCGAGGACGCGTCGGACACCTGGACGGTGGTGCTCGAGCACGAGAGCGGCACGCTGAGTACCTCGCAGCTCTCGCTGGCGACACCGGTCCGGCCATCGGTGTTTCGGGTCGAACTCAGCGGGAGCGACGGGGTAGCGACTCTGGCGGACCGATCCACCAGTGCGACCGACTGCTTTTCAGTCCTGCTCGACGAGTTTCTCGAATCCGTAGCGACCGGCACCGAGCACTCGTGCTCGGCGAATCGAGGCCTTCACCTGCAGAAGGTGCTCGCTGGTGCTCAGGCGGCTCGGTAGCGCTCTGCTGCTTGGGGCGCGCCGCGCCCAGTGGCGCGGTTGAGTATGTTGCTGTGCACTCAACCGCGCCACTGGCGGCGGAGCCGCCTTCTCCTGCGCTAGACCTCGACTATCAGCTCGACCTCGACGGGCGCGCCGAGCGGCAGCTCGGACACCCCGACAGCCGAACGTGCGTGCACGCCCGCGTCACCGAAAATCTCGCCCAGAACGTTCGACGCCCCGTTGATCACACCGGGCTGACCGGTGAATCCGGGTGCCGACGCCACGAACCCGACTACCTTGACCACGCGCTTGATCGCGTCGACTCCGACGAGTGAATCGATGGCAGCGAGAGCATTCAACGCACAGACGCGCGCGGCGTCGGTCGCCTGCTCCGGCGGCACCTCGGCGCCGACTTTGCCGGTCGACGTCAGCTCGCCGGACACGAGCGGCAACTGACCGGCGGTGTAGACCAGGTTTCCCGTCTGCACTGCGGGCACATATGCCGCAAGCGGTGGAACGACGGCAGGCAGCTCGATCCCGAGCTCGGCGAGGCGCTCACTCCATGCAGCCACTTTCAGCCCTTCGGACGCTTGAAGTAGGCCACGAGCGTGTCGCCGCCGTTGGGGCCGGACATGATCGTGACGAGTTCCCAGCCCTCGGCGCCGTAGTTGTCGAGGATCTGCTTGGTCGCGTGGATCAGGACAGGCGCGGTGAAGTATTCCCAGGTGATCTTTTCGCTCATGCGCGTGAGCCTAGTCGGAGGCGGCGCGAGCGTGTGCGATCGATGGTTCCTCGCCAGTCGTGCACGATTCGTCTATATGGTCGTGTTGTGGGCACATCGAGTTTTGAAGGCTGGCCGAGCAAGGCGGACAGGGCACGACTGCACTTCGTCTCCGGCAAGGGCGGGACCGGCAAGTCGACGGTCGCTGCTGCACTGGCACTTGCTCTCGCTTCGGACGGCCGACGCGTACTGCTGGTCGAAGTCGAGGGCAGACAGGGCATCGCGCAGCTGTTCGACGTCCCTCCGTTGCCACCGGTCGAGACACGCGTCGCAAGCGCAGACGGCGGTGGCGAGGTGTACGCGCTCGCGATCGACATCGAAACGGCGTTCCTCGAATACCTCGACATGTTCTACAACCTCGGTTTCGCCGGCCGCGCGATGCGCAAGATCGGCGCCATCGAGTTCGCGACGACCATCGCCCCCGGCCTGCGTGACGTGCTGTTGACCGGCAAGGTCAAGGAATGCGTCGTGCGCACCGACAAGAACGGGAAACGAGTGTACGACGAGGTCGTCGTCGACTCACCGCCGACCGGCCGGATCGGCAACTTCCTCGACGTCACCAAGGCGATGGCCGACCTCGCCAAGGGCGGTCCGGTGCGCTCCCAGAGCGAAGGGGTCGTGCGACTCCTGCACTCGGCGGACACCGTCGTACATCTGGTGACGCTGCTCGAAGCACTTCCGGTGCAGGAAACCACAGACGCAGTCCGCGAACTGGAGGCAGCCGATCTGAATCTCGGCACCGTCATCGTCAACCGAACCGAACCGACCTACCTCACGCCCGAGTCGCTGCAGCATGCGGCGGAGGGAACCATCGACGCGAACGCGTTGAAGTCCGGCCTCGAAAAGGCTGGAATCACGTTGTCGGACAGCGACTTCGCGGGACTTCTCACCGAGACGATCGAACATGCGTCGACGCTGGCCGCGCAGGTAGAGAGCGGCACTCAGCTGGACGAACTCGATACCGCGCGAATGCACTTACCGATGCTTGCCGACGGCGTCGACCTCGGTGGCCTCTATGAACTTGCTGCAGAACTCAGAGAACAGGGTGTGAAATGACGCCGAAGGCAGCCCCGATCCTCGACATCGAGAAGATCTTGCTCGACGCGTCGTCGCGCATCGTCGTCGTGTGCGGAGCCGGCGGCGTCGGAAAGACGACGACTGCCGCGTCCATGGCACTGCGCGCTGCCGAACAGGGCCGAAAGGTCGTCGTTCTGACCATCGATCCGGCTCGACGACTCGCGCAGGCCCTCGGCGTCGACGAGCTCGACAATTCGCCGCAACCGGTGAAGCTGCCGGCGGGGGCGACCGGTGAACTGCACGCGATGATGCTGAACATGCGCCGGACGTTCGACGAGATGGTCATCGAGCATTCGACGCCCGAAAAGGCCGAGCAGGTCCTGGCCAACCCCTTCTACCAGACCGTTGCGTCGTCGTTCTCCGGCACGCAGGAGTACATGGCGATGGAGAAGCTCGGCCAGTTGGCGGCGGACTCGACGTGGGATCTGATCGTCGTCGACACCCCGCCGTCGCGCAATGCACTCGATTTTCTCGACGCCCCGCAGCGGCTGGGGTCGTTCCTCGACGGGCGCTTCATTCGGCTGCTGATGGCCCCCGGTCGCGGACTCACCCGAATGGTGACGAGCGCGATGGGACTGGCGCTACGCGGCGTCTCGACGGTGATCGGCAGCCAGATGCTGAGCGATGCTTCGGCTTTCGTGCAGTCTCTCGATTCGATGTTCGGCGGATTCAGAGAACGTGCAACACGTACGTACCAACTTCTCCGGGAGAGCGGCACCAGCTTCATCGTCGTTGCCGCTGCGGAACCGGATGCTCTGCGCGAGGCAGCGTTCTTCGTGGACCGGCTGAGCGGCGAAGGGATGCCATTGGCAGGTCTGGTTCTCAACCGAACCCACCCGACGCTGTCCTCGTTGCCTGCCGACCATGCGGCCACTGCAGCCGATCAACTCGCCGAGTCGGAGGACGACGCAGCGGTACTCACCGCTGCAGTACTCCGAATTCATGCCGCTCGCGCAGTGACAGCCGCCCGCGAACTCCGGTTGCTCCGACGCTTCACCTCGGCGCACCCCCGGGTCCCGATCGTGGGTGTCCCGTCGCTGCCGTTCGAGGTGTCGGATCTGCACGCGCTACGGGCCGTCGCGGATCAGCTCACCCGGTCGGCCTAGGGGCCCAAAGCCCAGTCGGCCTAGGGGCCCAAAGCCCAGTCGGCCTAGAGCCCGAAGCCCCGTCGGCAGGTCAGCGTCGGCTCAGATCGCGGCCTGCTGCTGGCGCTGCGATTCGAAGAACTCGGACCAGGAGTCCACCTCCGGGTGCTGCTTGAGCAGCGCACGCCGCTGACGCTCGGTCATTCCTCCCCAGACCCCGAACTCGACGCGGTTGTCGAGCGCGTCCGCTCCGCACTGCATGAGTACCGGGCAGTGCCGACAGATGGTCGCAGCCTTACGCTGCGCCGCACCTCGCACGAAGAGTTGGTCTGGATCCGCCCCCTTGCACCTCGCCTGCGCAACCCAGGCGATACGAGCTTCTGCTTCTTCCACATCTAGCCGCGTCGGCGCTGCTGTCATATGCATTCCGGATACCCCTTCGCAGTACGAACGTCCTTGCTGAACGTTCCAGAAGCTCTTCGACCTTTACTCCACTGCTCGAAGCACACGGATCTAGGAGCTGCCCCACATTCATATACAAGTGTTATGTGAATCACACCGTGCTCATAATTTAGGTAAATCCGGCGGCGAACGCAAGACGAGCGAGCCAACTTTCTGGTACGGACGTCCCGACCTGCGGTTCCGCAGATCGCCGACGGGCTCGGGCAGGCTCGAAGTCGACACATCCGCTCGTGACCGCTGGGACTGCCGCCGTCGTCCACGTACGCTGTGCTTCGTGTCCGTTGGAAAAACCGTGGCGAAGCTCGCCGGATGTTCCGCACTTGCAGGTGCGCTGTTGGCCGGAGTGATGTTCCCGTTGGCAGGTGGGTTCGGCTACGCCTCGAACCGCGCCGCCGACACCGTCGACAATGTCTCGGCCGAACTCGTCGAAGGCGCAGTTCCCGCTGTCTCCACGATGGTCGACTCCGCGGGCAACCCCATCGCGTGGCTGTACGAGCAGCGCCGCTTCGAGGTACCGAGCGACCAGATCTCCAACGAGATGAAGCTCGCTATCGTCTCCATCGAGGACAAGCGCTTCGCCGAGCACCAGGGCGTCGACTGGCAGGGCACCCTGCGCGCCTTCCTGACGAACACCACCAGCGGCCAGGTCGAGCAAGGTGCATCCACGCTCGATCAGCAGTACGTGAAGAACTACCAGCTGCTCGTGGTCGCCAAGACCGACGCCGAACGACGCGCAGCCATCGAGACGACGCCCGCCCGTAAGATCCGCGAGATCCGGATGGCGCTGACGCTCGACAAGGAACTGACCAAGGACGAAATCCTCACCAGGTACCTCAACCTGGTTCCATTCGGCAATTCCTCGTTCGGCATCCAGGACGCCGCGCAGACCTACTTCGGAATCGACGCGAGTCAGCTCGACGCCAAGCAGTCCGCAATGCTCGCGGGCATGGTGCAGTCCAGCTCCGCCCTGAACCCGTACACCAACGAAGAGGGCGTTACCGAACGCCGCAACATCGTGCTGGACACGATGATCCAGAACATCCCCGAACGCGCCGACGAATTCCGTCAGGCCAAGACCGAACCGCTCGGGGTTCTTCCGGTGCCGCAGACCCTCCCCCGCGGTTGCATTGCTGCGGGTGACCGCGGGTTCTTCTGTGACTACGCACTGCAGTACCTGGCCGATGCCGGTATCAGCCGCGAGCAGATCGACAAGGGCGGCTACCTGATTCGCACCACGCTCGACCCTGCGGTCCAGAACTCCACCAAGGCTTCGCTCGTGTCGAACTCGAGCCCGGGTCTCGACGGCGTTGCCACCGTCATGAACGTCATCGCGCCCGGTCAGGACTCGCACCGCATCCTCGCGATGGGGAGCAGCCGAACGTACGGGCTCGACGCCGACGCCGACCAGACGGTCCAGCCGCAGCCCTACTCGCTCGTCGGACACGGTGCCGGGTCGATCTTCAAGGTGTTCACCACCGCCGCGGCGATGGAACGCGGTCTCGGCACGAGTGCGACGCTTCAGGTTCCGCGGCGAGCAGAGGTCAAGGGACTCGGCGACGGCGGTGCACGTGGTTGCCCGGCCAACACCTACTGCGTCGAGAACGCAGGCAACTACCCGGCGTCACTGTCCATGACCGACGCGCTCGCCCAGTCGCCCAACACGGCGTTCGTGAAGCTGATCGAGTCGGTCGGTGTGACGCCGACCGTCGACATGTCGGTTCGCCTCGGGCTGCGCTCCTATGCGGAACCCGGCACATCCGGTTTCGACGAGCAGAGCATGGCGGACTTCCAGAAATCGCAGAACCTCGGTTCGTACACACTCGGTCCGACCTGGGTGAACCCCTTGGAGTTGTCCAACGTCGCGGCGACGCTCGCGTCCGGTGGCAAGTGGTGCCCGCCGACACCGATCGACTCCGTCTTCGACCGCGAAGGCAAGCAGGTTCCAGTCACCCAGCAGGCATGCGAGCAGGTCGTGGAACCAGGTCTGGCCAACACTCTCGCCAACGCGATGAGCAAGGACGATCAAGCCGGCGGCACCTCCGCGGCGGCTGCAGGTTCGGTCGGTTGGACGCTCCCGATGTCCGGCAAGACCGGAACCACCGAATCGCACATGTCGTCCGGATTCCTCGGCTTCACCAACCGCTACGCGGCTGCGGTGTACACCTACGGCGACTCCCCCACCCCCGGTGAAATCTGCTCGTTCCCGCTCCGGCCGTGTGGCTCCGGAAATCTCTTCGGCGGTAACGAGCCGGCCCGCACCTGGTACGACGCGATCGACCCGGTAGCCAACAACTTCGGTCCCGTCGAATTGCCGCCGGTGGACCAGAAGTACGTCCGCGGTTCGGCCAACGGTCAGGTGCCAGACGTGACCGGGCAGAGCCAGAGCAGCGCCACCTCGACGCTGCAGGGGGCAGGCTTCCAGGTGACCGTGGCGACCACTGCCAACTCGGCGGCACGCGGAACTGTGACGGGCGTTTCCCCGTCGGGCTCCGCAATACCGGGATCGACCATCACGATCTATGTCAGCGACGGTTCGGTCCGGCAAGCTCCTGCGGCCCCGGCCGCCCCGGCATTGCCGAACATCGAGATACCGGCCTTGCCTCCGAACATCCAGATCCCGGCGATCCCGGGTCTGACGGTGCCTCGCTAGCTGTTGGCGGCTCCGCCGCCAGTGGCACGGTTAAGTGCACTGGGATGCACTCAACCGTGCCACTGGCGCGTAGCGCTTCCGGGCCGACTGGCGCGGAGCGCTCAGGGCTACAGACGATCCTTCACAGCCTTCGAGACCCGAGTACCGTCCGCCTTTCCTGCGGCGAGAGCCGACGCAGCCTTCATGACCTGGCCCATCTGCTTCATGCCCGGGCGCTGTCCGATTTCCTCGGCGACCTGTGCGATAGCTGTATCCGCAACATCGGCCAACTCGGCATCGGTCAGCGGGGTCGGAAGGTACTCGTCGATGATCTGAGCTTCGGCGCGTTCGTTCGCAGCCAGCTCGCCGCGACCGTTCTCGGTGTAGACCTCCGCCGATTCTCCGCGCTTCTTCGACTCCTTCGCGAGTACCTTCAGCACCTGCTCGTCGGTCAGATCGTGAGCTTCCTTACCGGAAACTTCTTCGGTCTGAATCGCAGCGAGAAGCATGCGTATCGTGGCTGTGCGCAGCTTGTCCCTCGCCTTCATGGACGTGGTGAGGTCGGATCGAAGCTGAGACTTGAGTTCGGACATGTACCGGAACGCTACGCGCGCTCGACTCGAGCGCGCACGTCGATTAGCCGTCCTGCCGTATCGTGGTCGGTGTGTCCGTGAAAAAGAATGCATCACCGCTTCTGTCGGCGGGTCTTCTCGCGGCAGCGTCGCGCGCCCGAAGCACTGCCGCGAACGCTCCCGTACAGACCGCCGCCCTCGCCACCGCAGGAGCGGCGGCACTCGGACTCGGATACGCCACTCTGATCGAACGCAACGCGTTCACACTGCGTGAGACGTCCATGGCGGTTCTGGAGCCGGGCTCGGCATCGCTCCGCGTCCTGCACATCAGCGACCTGCACATGATGCCCGGTCAGCGCCTCAAGCAGAATTGGCTTCGCGAGCTCGATCGCCTGGAACCAGACCTCGTGGTCAATACGGGCGACAACCTGTCACATCCGAAATCGGTCCCCGCCGTCGTCCAGTCACTCGGTCCACTCCTGTCGCGGCCCGGACTGTTCGTCTTCGGCAGCAACGACTACTTCGCCCCGAAACCGAAGAATCCGCTGAAGTACTTCAACAAGAACCACACCCGCGTCCTCGGCGAATCCCTCCCCTGGCGGGATCTACGTGCGGCGTTCACCGAGCGCGGTTGGCACGATGTGACGCACGTGCGCCGCGAACTGGAGATCGCCGGTGTCCGCATCGCGTCGGCCGGCGTCGACGATCCGCACTTGAAACGCGACCGCTACGACACCATCGCCGGCCAGCCCAATCCACTCGCCGATCTACGGCTGGGCATCACGCACTCGCCGGAGCCGCGGGTGCTCGACAAGTTCGCCGACGACGGATACGACCTTGTTCTCGCCGGGCACACCCACGGCGGCCAATTGTGCCTGCCGTTCTACGGTGCCCTGGTGACCAATTGCGACATCGATCGCTCCCGGGTCAAGGGTCCGTCGAAGTGGGGTACGCACACGCAGCTACACGTGTCCGCGGGCATCGGTACCTCGCCATACGCTCCCGCGCGATTCTGCTGCCGACCGGAAGCAACTCTCCTGACGCTCACACCGGCACCACGCACTGGCCCAAAAGAGGGGTCGGACGAGGGCGTTTCGCGTTCCGAGGCAGTCGTAAGCTAGACTTCTGCTCGCGGTACACGGGGTGTGGCGCAGCTTGGTAGCGCGCTTCGTTCGGGACGAAGAGGTCGTGGGTTCGAATCCCGCCACCCCGACAGCATCGAAAATGAGACCCGCCTGATCACTCAGGCGGGTCTCTTTTTCAGTTTCGCAAGACAATAGCGCCATGACCGAGAGCTTCGAGGGCGCGTCGCCGGTTGGTGAGCAAGCGACACACAGGGTTCAAGCGTCGCCCAGCATTCGGTGGCGCAGACTGTCGTAGATCGGCGGTGATCCGGCAACCTGCGCGACGAGGACGGCAGCAGCGGTCGCAGCGATCATCGGGACGGTCACCGACGTCACCGCGGTCATCTCGATGACTATGACGATGCCGGTGATCGGTGCTCGCACCACGGCACCGAACAGCGCGGCCATTCCGACGACGATCATCGCCGGAAGCGACGGGGTGTACAGCTCCGGCGCGACGGCGTCGGCGATCCCTGCGATCAGAGCTCCCCAGAGAGCGCCGAGTGCGAGCAGCGGCGCGAACAGTCCGCCTGGCGTCGCCGAGGCGTAGGACAGCGGCCCGGTGATCAAGCGGATGGCCAGGAACCCGACGAGTATCGCGACCGCCGGATTTCCGCCCCCGATCAGCGACTGCACCAGTGCGTCGCCCCCACCGGCGTAGGCCTGGTCCATCGTCATCAGCGCGCCGACGACTGCGCCGATCAGTACGGCGCGGACCGTCGGCGGCACGTCGTCGAAGCTCTCGGCGACGTCGAGCGATCCGAGAATCATCTTGTTGTAGAGAACCCCGAGGATTCCTGCCGACAATCCGAAGACGACGAAGTACGGCAGTAGCGCGATCGACGGTGTGTCGATGCCGCCGACGAAGAAGTCGGGTCTGTCCCCGTTGATGATTCGCGAACAGCCTGTCCCGAAGGCCACCGCGATCAGAGTGGGCAGCACGGTCCGCAGGCGGAACGACTTCGTTACTTCCTCGAAGACGAACACGGCTCCCCCGATGGGGGCGTTGAAGGCTACGGCGAGACCGGCGCCCGCAACCGAGGATTGCATCGACACAGAGTCCTCGCTGTTCAGCCGCGCTCTCCGACCCGCCTCCGCCCCGACTGCCGCTCCCATGTGCACAGTGGGTCCCTCACGGCCCAGCACCAGTCCCGAACCGATCGAGAGCAGCCCCCCGAAGAACTTCGCCGGGATCACCCGGAGCGGCGGAGACTGGGCCTCTCCCCTGGCGACGGCCTCGACATGTTGAATACCGCTGCCGGCGGCCAGAGGCGTCCACTTCACGATCAACGCGGCAAGGCCTGCTCCACCGGCAGTGATCGCGATGGGAATCAGCAGGGCGGGCGCCGGCGCAGCGTGAGCCCACTGCAGAAGCTCGAGCCTCAGTTCGTCCGCTTGTCGCAGGCACCATCGGAACGCTCCGCCGACGAACCCGATCACCACTCCGCAGATGGCCGCCACCCAGCACAGCCGCCACAGCCCGAGTGCCTTCGGACTGCCCGCTGTCCGGTCTCGTGTCCCACGGTTCATCTCGCTCCTGGACGCCGACGAAGCTACTACCGTCGGCGTCCACTATTACAGGTGGAGCGTGCTTTCAGCCTGCTGATGCGGCTCGCAACTTTTCGAGCAGCGGTCCCGCTGCCTCCGCCAGGAATCGCTCCTGCGTCTCGTCGCCGACCTGTACGAGCGCGATGTCGGTGTAGCCGGCCTCCCAGTACGGCTTGACGGCCTCGACGATCGCATCGAGGTCAGGGCCGCACGGAATCGTCTCTGCCACATCCTCTTTCCTGACGAACTTCGTGGCGCCGGCGAACCCGGCAGTCGTCGGCAGGTCCGCGTTGACCGCCCATCCACCAGCGAACCAGCGAAACCGGTCGTGCGCGCGCTCGATGGCAGCGTCCTTGTCAGGGTCCCACGAAATCGGGATCTGTCCGATTGCCCTCGCCGGTCCCTGATGATTGTCGGCCCATGCCTTCACCAGGTCGGGATTCGGCTCGGTGGCGATCAGATGATGGCCGTAGTCCGCGAAACGCGCGATCGCTTTCTCCCCTCCGGCCGCGATGCCGATGGGGACGCCTGCCTCGGGCATATCCCAGATTCGTGCCGAGTCGACACGAAAGTGCTTGCCTTCGTACGTGACCAGCCCGCCCTTGTGCAATAGCTCGATGATCTCGAGGGCCTCGACGAACATGTCCTGACGCTTGTCGACCGACGGCCACCCCTCACCGACCACATGCTCGTTGAGGTTCTCACCGCTGCCGAGGCCGAGCGTGAACCGACCGTCGGCGAGGATCTGGAGCGTCGCGGCTTTCTGCGCGACGACAGCTGGGTGGTACCGCATGATCGGACACGTCACGAAGGTCATCAGTTCGACGTGTTCGGTGACCTGCGCGACAGCTCCCAAAGTGGTCCAGGCGTACGGTGAGTGGCCCATCGAAGACAACCACGGCGAGTAGTGATCGCTCATCACCTCGAAGTCGAAACCGACGTTCTCGGCGCCGGCCGCATACTTCACGAGTTCTTTGGGACCGGACTGCTCGGTCATGAGTGTGTAGCCGAAATTCGTCATGCTTTCGCTCCTGAGTTCTTGATCGTGGCCATCCAGGCGACTCATAGGTCGGCGAGCCTCGCAATGGGGCTCTCACCGAAGCGTTCGATGAGATCGGCTGGGTCGTCGAATACGGCTTCGGCTCCTGCCGAACGCAATTCGGCGTCCGGCACGCCCCCACAGCGAACGCCGATTCCAGTGACCCCCGCCGCGCGCGACGCCTTCATGTCCCAGACACTGTCGCCGATCATGACCGCGTCGGCGGGCTCGACACCTGCTCGATCCAATGCGACCTGGACGATTTCCGGGTTCGGCTTCGCGACATCGGCGTCCTCCGACGAAGTCACGACCGACACGATGTCCTCGACGTCCAGCAAGTCGCGCAGGTAAGCAAGTTCACTCTCGGGCGCAGAAGTAGCGAGCACGGCAGTCAAACCCGTATCACTCACGCGCTGCAGCAGTTCCCGAGCGCCGGGAAGGATGTGCAAACGCCCGCTCGCTTCACCGTAGTAGCGGCTGTGCAGGTCTTTCGCTTCGAGCGCGGCAGCACTGACGGCGGAGCCGACGAGCGATTCGAGCAACTTGTCGCCGTCCATACCGATGCATCGGTGAATCCTCCACGACGGCGCTTCCACACCCACGTCGGCGAACGCGCGCGACCAGGTGTCGACGTGCACGTAATTCGAATCGACCAGTGTGCCGTCGATATCGAACAGAACTGCGCCTGAGGTCGGTGTCATTGTCGTCGGCTACCCGGCCTGTCGGGCCACGAAACACGAAAGGCCCCTCCCTGCCGGAAGGGGCCTTCGCTCGACAACTCAGTCGACCTGGGCTTGCCACATCCAGTGCAGCTGCTCCAAGCGAGCCGTGATGGAAATCAGCAGGTCCTGGGTGACCGGATCGGCCGCCTCGGTATCGGCGATGCGATCGCGGAGACGATCGATCACTGCAGCGAGATTGTCGACGATCGCAGCAGTGACCTGCTCGTCCTTGGTCCAACCTTCGCCGAATCCCTTGGTTCCTGCCGAGGCACTGACGGTTGCAGAGCGACCGTCAGGGCTGACACCGATTGCCGTGGCGCGTTCGGCCGCCTGATCGGTGAACTCACGGGCCGCCGCAACCAGTTCGTCGAGGCCAAGGTGCACCGAGCGGAAGTTCCGTCCGATGACGTTCCAGTGCGCCTGCTTCGCGATCAAGGACAGGTCGATCAAATCGACTACCGTGCCCTGCAACGCATCTCCGGCGATCTTCTGCTGGCCTGCGTCGAGCGTGCTCGAGATGGGGTTACTCATAGTCATTCCTCCTCAGACCTTCTCGGCTTCGTCACCGGGGGTGGTCGGCGACTGACTGGTGGTCGGCGCGGAGCCGGACTGGCCTGCGCGCACTCCTTCTTCGACCTTCTTGCCGAGGTCGGCGTCGACGTTCTTCCAGTACTCGAAGACCCGCGCCAGGACATCCTCGGTCACGCCGTTGAGGGCGTGTCCGATGATGTTGCCTGCCAACCGTTCTCGCTGAGCATCGTCCATGACCTCGCGAACGAGGGTGCCGGCTTGCACGAAATCGCCGTCCTCCGGATGCTCGATGTAGCCGGTACGCACGAACCGCGGCTCGAAATCCCACGAACCGTCGTCGCCGTACTTCTCGGTGTTCGCGTGCGGGCCGCCGTACGAGTTGGGCGCGTAGACGGGAGTGTCCGCCGAGTTGAACGAGTACCGCATCGCACCGTCTTTGGAGTACGAATTGACCGGTGATTTGGGTGCATTGACGGGAAGCTGGGCGTAGTTCGCGCCGATCCGGTAGCGATGCGCGTCGGCGTAGGAGAAGATTCGGCCCAGCAGCATCTTGTCCGGGCTGGCACCGATTCCGGGAACGAGGTTCGACGGCTCGAACGAGCTCTGCTCGATCTGCGCGTGGAAGTTCTCCGGGTTGCGGTTCAAGGTCATCTTGCCGACCTCGATCAGCGGGTAGTCCTTCTGCGACCAGACCTTGGTGAGGTCGAACGGGTTGAACTTGTAGTTCTCCGCGTCGTCGTAGGGCATGATCTGCACCTTCAAGGTCCAGCTCGGGAAGTTGCCTTCCTTGATCGAGCCGAAGAGATCCTGACGGTGGTGATCGGGTGAGGTTCCGGCCAGCTCGTCGGCCTTCTCCTGCGTCAGGAAATCGACGCCCTGATCGGTCTTGAAGTGGAATTTGACCCAGTTACGCTCGCCCGCATCGTTGATCAGCTGGAACGTGTGCGAACCGAATCCATCCATGTGCCGGTACGACTTCGGGATGCCGCGGTCGCCCATCAGCCAAGTGACCTGGTGCGCGGTCTCCGGAGACAGAGTCCAGAAGTCCCATTGCATGTTGTGATCGCGCAGACCGGAGTCGGGCATACGCTTCTGGCTGCGGATGAAGTCCTGGAACTTGATCGGGTCCTTGACGAAAAAGACCGGGGTGTTGTTTCCGACCAGATCCCAGTTGCCTTCCTCGGTGTAGAACTTCAGCGAGAAGCCGCGCGGGTCGCGCCAGGTGTCGGGGCTTCCCTGCTCGCCTGCGACAGTGGAGAAGCGCGCCAGCATCTCGGTCTTCGCACCGGGCTGCAGCGCCTTCGCTTTGGTGAACTTGCTGATATCGCCGGTGATTTCGAGTTCACCGAATGCACCTGCACCCTTGGCGTGTACGACGCGCTCCGGTACCCGCTCACGGTTGAACTGCGCCATCTTCTCGATGAGGTAGTGGTCGTGCAGAAGAATCGGGCCCTGCGTGCCCGCAGTCAGCGACTGGTCGTCACTGGGTACTGGAATTCCTGAATTGCTGGTGGTGGCTGGCTCGGTCATATACAAAGCCTCCTAAAGAGATGGGTCTGGTTGTCTAGGTAGTGGATATAGCCGGAACCGGCACAGTTGAATCGCTGGCCGACGCGCAGTCGGAGCACAATCCCCAGAACACGATTTCGGCTTCCTCGACGACGAACCCGGCGGATTCGGACGATTCGAGGCACGGCGCTGCGCCGACGACACAATCGACGTCGACCACTTTCCGGCATCCACGACAGACCAGGTGGTGATGGTTGTCGCCCGTGCGAGTTTCGTACAGCGCCGGTGAGCCGGCCGGTTCGATGCGACGCAGCAGACCTGCATTGACGCATGCGCGCAACACGTCGTATACGGCCTGCATCGACACCGAACCCGCCTCGGCTCGTACCACCGCGGCCACGTCGTCGGCATCCGAATGCGGCCGGGCTGCGACCGCATTCAGAACCGCCACACGCGGACCTGTGACACGCAGACCCACGGAACGCAATTGCGCTACCGGGTCCTTCGTCACATTGTCCAATGGCATGACTCGAGTATGCCCCTTTTCTGGAGTAAGTCAAGAAAAGGGCGGAGCAGCTACACTTCTACGTCGCTGACCAGCCGCGACGGTCCTGTCGCCATCTTCCCCGAGACGATTTGAAGACCGAAATGGGTGCCCGAGCGGAGCCACGAACCCAGCGACGGACCGTGCGCGTCGACCTCGACCCGACACAGCCGTGCCTTCCCTGTCAGCTTCGCTCCGGCCAGAGCCAGTTCTTCGTCGACTGGCTGCGCGAACCCGAGGGCGCCCTTGATCGGAAATGCGGGTCCAACGCCCTTGGCGTCTGCGTGTACCGCCCAGCCGTCACCGGACGCCGAGGATCGAGCGAGGACTTCGCCTCCGAAATTCGCGAGCACCTTCGGCAGATGCCAGTGCGTGCGGCCACCGTGCACGGACACGTCCGAGTCGACGGCAATGAACGGAACCGACATCCTCGGCATCGCGCCCAGCCCGTGGCCAGGGCGTCGGAGGACCGGACTCGCCAGGATCTCGCGATACGGCCCTACCGGGGAGCTGAGATAGTCGACGACCATCACCAACGTCACTGGCACGACCTTCTGCGGCAGCAGAGCACGTCCCGACGGCGTGGCGCGGTGCCACCAGATGGTTGCTCTCACGTCCGCGGGCCACGGCGGAGGCGGGCTCTGGGGCCAGTCGGTGCGGGTGGTTTCGGACTCGCTCACGCTCCACATGGTTCTAGGATCCTTTCACCGTAAGGGGAAGCCGCAACGCACCTGGCGCACTGGCGGGGACGACAGGACGCCTGGGCTGCGTCGGCGCGATCTCACGGTAGCCGGAGCCGAGCGGCGCACGCTTGTCCTGCTCGCCCTTGTTCGGCCACAGCGCCATGGCTCGTTCTGCCTGCGCAGTGATGGTCAGGGACGGATTGACTCCGAGGTTGGCGCTCACCGCCGATCCGTCGACCACATGCAAGCCCTCATGCCCGAAGACCCGGTGATACGCGTCGACGACGCCGTGGTCGGGTGCTGCCCCGATCGCACATCCACCGAGGAAGTGAGCGGTCATCGGGATGTTGACGATCTCGGCTATCGATCCTCCCGGGTCGCCACCGATCTTGTCCGCGAGCAGTCGAATGGCTTCGTGTCCCTGCGGAATCCACTGGGGTGGTGGGTTCCCCTGCCCGGGACGACTGGTGAGGCGCCGACCGAAGTACCCCTTCTTCGAGCCCAGTTCGAGGGAGTTGTCGTCGGTCTGCATGACGAGTGCAATGACCGTGCGCTCGGACCAGCGCCGCACCGACAGGCTGCGCAGAGCCGCCCCGGGATGACGCAGCGCCACGCCGAGCGTCTTGAGGACTCGAGGCGTCCGTCCACCACCGTCGCTGAGGACCGTCTGCAGCAGACCGATTGCGTTGCTGCCCTTGCCGTATCGGACGGGCTCGATGTGGGTGTGATCGTCGGGATGGAACGAGGAGGTGATCGCCACGCCTTCGGTGTAGTTGATCTCCCTGCCGCGCGCAGTGGCGGCGAGCACGGCTTCGGAGTTGGTACGCACCATACTGCCGATCCGGTCCGACACACCAGGCAGCTGGCCGGTCTCCTTCATCGCGAGCATGAGCTTCTGGGTGCCGTAGGTGCCGGCCGCGAAGACCACCTGATCTGCCGTCATGACGGTCTCCGCGCGTCGGAGCTTTCCCCCGGTTCTGCGTGTCACCACCTCGTAGCCACCGCTGGCTCGCGGCCGCACCGCGGTGACCGTGGTGAGCGGAAACACCTCGGCCCCTGCTTGTTCCGCCAGGTACAAGTAGTTCTTGACGAGGGTGTTCTTTGCGCCGACGCGGCATCCAGTCATGCAGGATCCGCACTCGGTGCACCCGGTTCGCGTCGGTCCGACTCCGCCGAAGAACGGGTCGGCAGACTGGGCGCCCGGCGTTCCGAAGAACACGCCCACCGGTGTACTCGTGAAGGTGTCGCCGACGCCCATGTCCTCGGCAACTTCTTTCATCACCTTGTCCGACGGTGTGATCGTCGGATTCGTTTCCACACCCAGCATGCGTTTGGCCTGGTCGTAGTACGGGCTCAACTCGCGGTGCCAGTCGGTGATGTCACCCCACTGCGGGTCCTCGAAAAAGCGCTTGGGTGGTTGGTACAGCGTGTTCGCGTAGTTGAGCGAGCCACCGCCCACTCCAGCACCCGCCATCACGAGGACATCGGG
Organism: Rhodococcus sp. EPR-157; assembly: GCF_001647195.1. Taxonomy (GTDB): domain Bacteria; phylum Actinomycetota; class Actinomycetes; order Mycobacteriales; family Mycobacteriaceae; genus Rhodococcoides. Next base: position 16,798 of record NZ_LVCV01000550.1, read on the forward strand.
AAGCAGGTGGATCCGTTGTACGCCGTAGCAACCGATCGCCGGCGCCCACAGGTACTTGCGCAGCCGCCAACTCGTCTTCGGAAGCTCGTCGTCGGCGAACCGACGTCCGGATTCGAGAACGCCTACCCTGTAGCCCTTTTCGGTGGCGCGAAGAGCAGCGACGCTTCCACCGAACCCGGAGCCGATCACCAGTACATCGAAGTCGCTCATACCTGCTGCCCTTCCTTGGCTGGAATTCCCCGGTAGTGGGATACATCGAACGTTCGAGTCGAGTTACGGAAGGTGAACGTGTAGGTCGGCCACATCACGGGATTACGCCCCTCCGAGTCGAGGTACCAACTCGAGCACCCACCCGAATTCCACACGGTGCCCGCAAGCGAGTCGTGGATCCATGAGTTGTACTGCTGTTGAGACTGTTCCGTCACCTCTACCGCCGACAATCGACGTTCGGCCATCTGCCGCAGGGCTTCCGCGACGTAGGTCGCCTGAGACTCGAGCATGTAGACGATGGAGCTGTGGCCGAGGTTGGTGTTCGGACCGTACATCAGGAACAAGTTGGGAAATCCGTGAACAGTGGTCCCGCGGAACGCATTGGGGCTTCCACCCCAGTACTCGGCGAGGGTTCGACCGTCCGTGCCGACCAGCGCGTGGGACACGGGAGGTTCGGTCGGAGTGAAGCCCGTCGCAAAGATGATGGTGTCCACCGGGTAGGAGCGGCCGTCTGCATCGACGACCGCGTCTTCGGTGATGCCGGTCAATCTGCTTGCCACGAGGTCGACGTCCGGACGATCCAACGTCTTCAGCCAGTCGTTGGACAGCAGGATCCGCTTGCAGCCCAGCATGAAGTCGGGAGTCAACGCAGCGCGCTTGGCCGTGTTCTTCACCTGACGGCGAAGATGGACCTTCGCTATGGTGGTGATCGCAGGGAGCACCTTCGGATGGTGGGCGAGTGCAGTGACGTATGCCTCACGGTAACCGTAGATGACACCACGGACCACTTTCTGCGACAACGGAACCCGTCGATACAACGCCTTCTCCAGACGCCCGAGCGTGCGATCCAGTCTCGGGATCACCCAGGCGGGCGTCCGCTGGAATACTGTGAGTCGAGCTGCTCGGTCGGCAATTTCCGGGACGAACTGCACCGCCGATGCGCCGGTTCCGATGACCGCGACACGTTCACCGGTCAGATCGTGCTCGTGATTCCACGTTGCCGAGTGGAACATCGCGCCTCGGAACCTGTCGATTCCCGGCACGTCGGGAAGCTTGGGTGTCGACAATGCACCCGTCGCGGCTACCAGGACGTCCGCTGTCAGGGATCCCTTCGACGTCCTAACCACCCAGTGAGATTCTGCGGAATTCCAGGCGGCGGAGAGCAATTCGCACTCGGTGACAATTCGCTTTCGAAGGCCGGTGGAATCGACCACCCCTCGAAGGTATCGGTAGATCTCCGGCTGCCGGGCGAACGTGTGCGTCCAGTCCGGGCTCGGTGCGAAAGAGAACGAGTACAGCGATGTCGGCACATCGCACGCGCAGCCCGGGTACGTGTTGTCTCGCCACGTTCCCCCGACATCGCCGGCTCGTTCGATGATCACGACATCGGCGCCGGGATCCTCGGCGAGGACTTTCGACGCCGCCGCGATACCCGCGAATCCCGCACCGACTACCAGAACCCGAACGGACTCGGGGAGTGTCATCATTCCGACACCTTCGCTTCCCAGATTGGCAACAAACGACTGCGTAGTGCCGCATCGGCCTCCGCTGTCCTGAACAATGCGGACACTGCGAGTCCGCGCGCGAGTTCGATGCTGAGCTCGATCGATTCGCTCGACATTCGACCACCCATGATTGCGGTGGCACCTCCCATGATCGCCTCGGAGACGCGTCGTTCGAGCGGAAGCATCGCCTCGTGCAGCGCTGGATCGGTTCTGGCCGCTACCCACAGCTCGAGGGCCGCATGGAACAGCGGGCCCGAGAACGCCTCGCTGAGCACCTCCACGCCGCGCTCCGGGTCAGGGTCGGTTGCAAGAATCTCGTCGAGGCGCCGGTCTACGAGATGCTCGACGGCCGCGATCACCAGCAATTCCTTCGTCGGGAAGTGGTGTAGCTGCGCGCCTCGCGAGACACCTGCCCGGCGGGCGATTTCCTGGGTACTGGTCTTGGCGAAGCCGATCTCGACGAGGCATTCGATGGCAGCGTCCAGGAGTTTCGCCTGGGTTCCTGCGGTGCGTTCGGCTTGAGTTCGCCGTTCTGGGGCCTCGGTGCTCTGGGTCACACCGACGACCATAGCCCCAAATCAACAAACAGTCCAGACTGCTTGTAAATAGTCCGGCTGACCCTTCAGCGCTCGCCCTCACACCGTGCCGGAAGGTTCGCTTCGATCACTGCGTTCCAATCGATTTCCAACACTGCCGCCCTAGGCTCTGCCTTCGATCGAGGTCGGGTTACCGGGAGTGTTTGAGAGAATCGAGGACACATGAACCGTTCGAGTAGAGGCGCACGCTGTGCAGCTGCCGCCGCAACATTGGCTGTGGTGATCGGTCTCGCTGCATCATGCAGCAGCGACTCCGAGGGTTCGGCATCGGGCGAATCCACATCGGCCGCCGCGACCACGACCACCG
>NZ_LVCV01000551.1 GCF_001647195.1 Rhodococcus sp. EPR-157
TCCCGAGCCACCTCAGATCGTGTTGCCGTTCCCGGAAGGCTGGGAGGATGCAGGTGAACAGACGCCGGACTGGGCATACGGAGCAATCATCTACACCGGACCCGAAAGTGCGGAGTACACGCCGTCGATGATTGCGATCGTGTCCAAGCTCGAGGGCAACGTCGATCCGCAACTTCTCATCGGCTATGCAGCGGGTGAGGTACAGAATCTGCCCGACTTCGCGCCGATGGGCGAGGGCAGGGTCTCGACGCTCGCCGGATTCCCGGCTTACCAGATCTCCGGCACGTACACCAGTGAGGATGGAACAGAACTCGTCTCGGCACAGAAGAC
>NZ_LVCV01000552.1 GCF_001647195.1 Rhodococcus sp. EPR-157
TACGCAGGTAGTGGACGACGAAACGACCATCACGCCGTAGCTAACTGGTCATCCGCTGCCACCGATTGTCGGTAGACGTCGATGCCACCCGCACCAGGCGGGTGGCATCGACGCGTACGGCGTCCGCAAGTTCGGCGCGCGTGCACTGCGCGGCAAGCGCATCACGAACCAGAGGACATATGAAGCGCACAGCGTTCGAGTCCGGCAGTTCCACGAGAAGCCCTGCCGCAAGAGCTGGTTCGAGATGCGTCGACGGTCTCGCGATCAGTTCTTCTGGCTGTGCCGCCGCCAGACGCAGCTCCTTCCGCGTCTCGCTTGGAAGCGTCGAAGTTCGGGAGCGGATCACCGCAGAAACGGAATCGGGAACGACATCTCGACGCACGCCGTCGATCCCGATTTCACGTATCACTTCTGCTGTGTAGTAAGGATTCCCGCCAGCCCGACGATGTATGTACTCGGCCAGCTGAAACGTTTGCTCCCGGATACCGGCATGAACAACCATCCGCGCGGTGGCGTCGACGTCGAGCGCGCTGATCCGCACCAGCGTCGAGTCGCACTTGCTGGTCAATCGAACCAAAGAGCCACGCCGAGAACGAGTCTCGGAACCGTTGTCCTGCCAGGTCGCGACGATGACGAGAGGAAGCTGACGTAGATTGCCGACTACCAGTTGCAGTACCTCGCGGCTGGCGCGATCGGCTCGATCGAGATCGTCGAGTACGACCAGGGTGGGATGACCCTCGACGAGTCGATGAAGCGCGAGTACGACGCTGTCCAGAATCAGGAAGTCGGCGCGGTAGCGCTCCTTGGCTTTCGACGGCACCGGCCACCCAGGCAGAAGTTCCAGCAGCTGCGGCGCGATGACCTCTGCCGCCCGTGCGAGCTGCCCTCGCCCAGCATTGTCTCCCAGTGCGCGCAACACCTGCACCCACGACCACAATTGCGGTTGACGAATCCCCTCGGGCGGACACGACCACGCTGCGGTGAACCCGACGGACTCGGCCCGTAGAACTGCCTCACCCGCGATCGCGGTCTTCCCGATCCCCGCTTCCCCTGCCAGAACGATGACGCGCCCGACGCCGCACTGCGCGCTGAGGAGGGCGTCGTCGATCCTCTGCATCTCCGCGTCCCGACCGAACAAGCAGGAGTCGGGCGGCCCGACGATACCGGGGGCATCGTCCGGTTCGAGCCACCCCAGGGTCGCGGACTGTCGCCTGATCTCTGCTTCGAGCGAGACCAAGGCTGCTCCGGGCTCGATACCCAGCTCGTCCTTCAGCAGCAGTTCCACCCGTCCGAACGCACGGAGCGCATCGGCCCGCCTGTTCGCGCGATACAGCGCGAGCATCAGTTGCCACCACAACCGCTCCCGCAGCGGTGATGTCACGATCTGATCCTCGAGCTGTCCCACGATGTCGACGTGGTGTCCGAGCATGAGCCTGCAGTCGAAGTACGCTTCGACGATATCTGCGCGGAGTTCCTCCAAGCGGTGCGTCTCATGCACGGAGACAGCCAGATCGCGCAGGTCCTCCAGCGGCTGCCCGGTCCAGACATCCATCGCCTCGCTCAGCAGTTCACACGCGCGAGCATGATTCCCGTTCTGAGATTCGATGCGTCCCGCTGCGGCCAGTGATTCGAAGCGGTCGACATCGAGATCCCCCGTCCCCAGTTCGAGTCGGTACCCGTACGACGTCGTCACCAACGATTCGGGGCCGAGCACCCGCCGCAAATTGGCCACGTAGGCACGAACCGAACTGATCGCTTTGACGGGTGGATCCCCGTTCCACACCGCCTCGATCATCGCGCCGAACTCGACGACATGCCCATGGGAAAGCAGCAGAACCGCAAGAACTGCGCGTTGTTTCGGCCCTCCCAGCGGCAGGGGCTCACCGTTGCGCAGGACTTGGAGTGGGCCGAGCAGCTTGTAGTCCACGCAACCCCCACCTTCGGCCCCGACACCACACAGAGGAATCAATTGAGCCACACCTCCCGGGATCGTGCACAACACGTAGTCCAATCGAATTCCAACCGTTATCGATTTCGGTGCGTTCCTTTCGTTTCTATGACAAAAGGAATTCACGGGGCTGCGATCGGCACCCGACGCCGCCTGAGGTCAGCGAATGGACATCCCCACCCAAGCGTGCGATCAGCCCAGTACGCGATATCGCAGCATCATCTCGTGATCCTCGTGGTCGAGCATGTGACAGTGCCACATGTAGCCCTGCAACTCCGAGCCGCTTCCATGATTGCCCGATGCGTGATGGCTCGATACTTGGTGGCTCGATACGGTGGAAAACGTTGCGTCGGGGTCGAATCCGAGTTCTTCGGCACGCGGGAACCGCACAAGGATTCGCGTCACGGTACCCGGGTAGGTGTTGACGGTGTCCTTGGCGCCGGCTTCCCACGGCGCGGGCGCAACCGTCGGCCCGGTGCAGTAGCGCTCTACGTCTGGTGACCATTTCACGCCGATGCCCGGTCGGGGGTTGTCGCGCTGGTACGCCGCGAGATCGACCGGCGCCCGGCCGAGGGTTCGAAAGTGCACGAGATGCAGATGGATCGGATGCGGTTCGAGTGTCGTATTGACGATGTTCCACTGCTCGACGGCGCCCTGGGCGGGCATTTCGATATCGGGATCGCTGTACCGCAGGTTGTTCAACGTCATCATCGGAGGCGCCATCGACAACCCGGCCGACGGCTGGTTGACCGTGACGGTTCGAGTGAAAGTAGGAGTCGGCACGGGAGGCAACAATGCGGCCTGGCCTTTGCCACCGCGATACATCGTCATGACGTCGCCTGTGAACCCGCGGCCCGACGCCACCCTGAATTGGCAGAACAGCGGCATCGGGACTGCACCGAGCGAGGCGGCCTGGGCAGGTGGCGGCTCGTCGTTGCGCAGTTCGACGACGGCGCCGGGCTCCACGGCACCGAAATCGACGAGCACATCGACCCGCTCGGCCGGCGCCAACCGGATGCTGTCGGTATGGACAGGTGCGTCGAGCAATCCCCCGTCGTTCCCGATCACCCAGAACTTCATCCTGTTCGAGAAGAACAGGTTCCACACACTGTAGGAACCGGCGTTGACGACACGGAACCGATAGAGACCGCGTGCGACTTCCATCGTCGGCCAGATCATTCCGTTGACGACTCCGACGTCGCCGGTCCCGCCACCCTCCCATTTGCCCTGCGGCACCGTGATATTCGAACGGATGCTCATCGAACCGTCGGGATTCATGATCTTTTCCTGCAACACCAACGGCACCTCGAACTCACCGGACGGCAATCCGAGCGAGTTGTCGGCCAGTCCCGAATCGAATTGGTCCCGAACTAGATTCGTGCCGACAAGCCCGGCGTAGACGTTGATGCGCGTCATCGACATCGCATGATCGTGGTACCACAGACCAGCAGCGTCGTTCAGGCCAGGGAAGCTGTGCGTCAGGGACTCCCCGGGTCTCACCAGCATCTCGGAGTGCCCGTCACTGTCCGGTGGCGTGATACCTCCGTGCAGGTGCAACGACGTCGGCGTCAGGTGACGGTCGTTCTCGCTCATCCCGTGCAGCGAGGTGTCGATATCGGCGGCGAGAGGATTGCCGTTCGTCGAATTGGTGTACCGCAGCGTCCACGGCTGCCCCTGCACGCTTTCGATCGTCGGACCTAGGTAGTCGAGTTCGCCG
>NZ_LVCV01000553.1 GCF_001647195.1 Rhodococcus sp. EPR-157
CACCCTCCCGTCCATCGATGTGATCGAGCCCATACTATGGGCCCTCGTCGACACCCGTCGACACCCCACACTCGGATCGTCCGGCACGTTCCTGCCGGTGGAGGGATCTTCTTCGTCATGGCATCGATCACATTCGACCGCGCCACCAGGCTTTTTCCAGGCTCCGACGTCCCAGCCGTCAACTCGCTCGACCTGGAAATAGCCGACGGCGAATTCTTGGTACTCGTCGGCCCGTCGGGCTGTGGCAAGTCGACCTCGCTGCGGATGCTTGCGGGCCTCGAAGAAGTCGACAGCGGCCGCATTTTCATCGGCGGCACGGACGTCACCGATTCCGAACCCAAAGACCGCGATATCGCGATGGTGTTCCAGAACTACGCGCTGTACCCACACATGAGCGTCGCCGAGAACATGGGCTTCGCGCTCAAGCTCGCGAAGGCGAACAAGGAAGAAATCCGCGCCCGCGTGCTCGAAGCTGCCAGACTGCTCGATCTGGAACAGTATCTGGACCGCAAGCCGAAGGCACTGTCCGGAGGTCAGCGTCAACGAGTCGCGATGGGGCGCGCCATCGTTCGGCAACCACAGGTGTTCCTGATGGACGAGCCGCTGTCCAATCTCGACGCGAAACTCCGTGTACAGACGCGTACTCAGATCGCGCAGCTACAGCGTCGCCTTGCCACCACCACGGTGTATGTGACGCACGATCAGGTCGAGGCGATGACGATGGGTGACCGGGTGGCTGTGCTGAAGGGCGGCGTTCTGCAACAGTGCGCGTCCCCGCGCGAACTATACCGGACGCCGAAAAATGTGTTCGTCGCTGGATTCATGGGTTCACCGTCGATGAATTTGTTCCGGGTGCCGGTCACCGATGGTGGCGTGCGGATCGGTGACCAGGTGGTCCCTATCCCGCGCGGGACCCTCGCGGCGTCCACGGGATCCGAGGTCGTCTTCGGGATCCGGCCAGAGCACGTCGAGATCGTGTCCTCGGGATTGAAGCTGGAGATCGACGTCGTCGAGGAACTGGGCTCGGAAGCATTCGTGTTCGGTCGCGCCGATATCAACGGCACTTCGCAGACGATCGTCGCGCGCGCCGACTGGCGTGATCCGCCGCAGAAGGGCGAGATTGTCAGCATTCGGTTCGACGACGCCCACGCCCATGTCTTCGACGGATCCGGTGACGGTCTGCGGCTCGGGTGACCAGGCGCTCCGCGCCAGTGGCGTGGGGCGCTCCGCGCCAGTGGCGTGGTTGAGTGCACCCCTACGCACTTAACCGCGCCACTGGCGGCGGAGCCGCCTACACCAGCAATTCCGCGATCTGAATCGTGTTCAGGGCAGCACCCTTGCGCAGGTTGTCGCCCGAGACGAAGAGCGCAAGCCCGCGCCCGTCGGGGACGCCCGGATCCTGGCGGATACGGCCGACGAGGGACACATCCTTGCCTGCGGCTTCCAGCGGCGTCGGGACATCCACCAGCTGGACGCCGGGAGCCGAACCCAGGATCTCCCTGGCGCGCTCTGCCGAGAGCGGCTGAGCGAACTCCGCGTTGATCGACAGCGAGTGACCGGTGAACACCGGGACGCGAACGCACGTACCGCTGACCAGCAGATCAGGCAACCCCAGGATCTTGCGGGACTCGTTGCGGAGCTTCTGGTCCTCGTCCGTCTCGCCGGAGCCGTCGTCGACGAGCGCACCGGCGAGGGGCAGGACGTTGAACGCGATGGGTGCGACGTACTTGTTCGGAGCCGGGAAGTCGACCGAGGATCCGTCGTGCACGAGCTTTTCGACGTCACCGATGACCGCGCGCGCCTGGGTGGCGAGTTCGTCGACGCCGGCAAGGCCACTGCCGGAGACCGCCTGATAGCTGGAGACGATCAAGCGCTGCAGGCCTGCCTCGTCGTGCAGCGCCTTCAGGACCGGCATTGCAGCCATCGTGGTGCAGTTGGGGTTCGCGATGATTCCCCTGGGCGGGTTCTTCGCCGCCTCGGGGTTCACCTCGCTGACGACCAGCGGTATGTCCGAGTCCTTACGGAACGCCGACGAGTTGTCGATGACGACGGCGCCGGCCGCCGCGAAGCGCGGTGCCTGCTCACGCGAGAGGGTCGCACCGGCCGAGAACAACGCGATGTCGATCCCGGCGAGATCCGCGGTGGACGCATCCTCGACGATGATCTCCTCGCCGCGGAACGGAAGCTTCTTGCCCGCCGATCGAGCGGATGCGAAGAACCGCACTGTCTCGGCCGGAAAGTTGCGCTCCTCCAACAAGGTTCGCATGACGGCGCCGACCTGCCCGGTGGCTCCTACGACTGCTACTACGGTCATGACTACCGTCCTGTTCCTGCGTGTACGACGGCTTCTTCCTCGCCGCCGAGATCGAAGGCTGCGTGCAGAACGCGCACTGCCTCGTCGAGCTGTGTGTCGCTGCACAACACCGAGATTCGGATCTCGGAGGTGCTGATCAAGTCGATGTTGATGCCCGCGTCAGCAAGGGCCTCACAGAACGTCGCGGTGACGCCCGGATGACTCTTCATTCCGGCGCCGACGAGCGAGACCTTGCCGATGTGATCGTCGTAGAGAACCTGCGCGAAGCCGATTTCGGACTGGAGCTTGGTGAGCTTCTCCACAGCCGTCGGACCGTCGGCCTTGGGGCACGTGAAGGTGATGTCCGTCTTGCCGGTGTCGATCTTGGAGACGTTCTGCAGCACCATGTCGATGTTGATCTCGGCATCGGCGACAGCACGGAACACCTTGGCGGCGTAGCCGGGAGCGTCGGACAATCCGACGACGGTGACCTTCGCTTCGCTGCGATCGTGTGCGACGCCGGTGAGAATGGCTTCTTCCACTGGGATGTCCTCCATAGATCCGGAGACGATGGTTCCGGGTTTCGTGGTGTACGACGAACGGACGTGCACTGGAACGTTGTAGCGGCGCGCGTATTCGACGCACCGCAGCATCAGAACCTTCGCGCCGCAGGCCGCCATTTCGAGCATTTCCTCGAACGAGACGGTGTCGAGGTGTCGGGCATTCGGCACGATGCGCGGATCGGCGGTGAAGATTCCGTCCACGTCGGTGTAGAT
>NZ_LVCV01000554.1 GCF_001647195.1 Rhodococcus sp. EPR-157
CGTGACGTCGATGATCTTGGCGTTACCGTGCACGCTCGTGGTGACGACGCCGGCCTGCGAACCGGTGAAGGACCGCGCCTCGGCGCCGTACGAATGAATGGCCATCGCCACCAGCGCGTTGGAGATGCGCTCGCCGGAGGTGAGCAGCATGTCCATCTCGCGGGCAGGCGGGGCTGGGCACACCTGTTGCGCCAGGTCGAGCAGCTCGTCGGTGGTGTCACCCATTGCGGAGACCACTACTACGACGTCGTTGCCCGCCTTCTTCGTCTCGACGATTCGTTCAGCGACGCGTCGGATGCGTTCGGCGGTGCCCACCGACGATCCACCGTACTTCTGGACGATGAGAGCCACGCGTGTGTACCTCCGCTGCATTGTGGTGTGACTGGCTTGACTACCTTACCGAGTTGCCCGCCTGCGAGGCGCTGCGGGTACGACGGCGACGCCTCTCACCTGCGCTGATTCGGTCTTGGGCGACGACAGTCGACGAGTGATCGGTCGATCCCCCCACGACCAGACAGCACCCGACTCGGCTGCACCGATGACGCGTGGTCCCGCTTCGCCCCAGTTCGGCATCCGGTTTCTCGGCTTCGATCGGGGGCTCGGTCTCGAAATCGAGAACTACTACGACGCGACGCCGCCGCTACCCCTCCGAACCGTACCGACCGGCATCATATTCGACTTTCGGCACCCGAAATGGCAAGGAAGGGAATACCATTGGGCAGTCCAACGCATCGCCTGCGCCTTTCGTCGGGAGAGGGTCGTGTATGACCACGTTGCCCTTGTCTGTGCCCACACCCCGAAGTCGCATCCCGGCCCTCGCCGAGGCGACCATTCGGCGACGACGGCTGCTCGACGACCTCGATCGCGGCGGGCGGACCAATACGGTCACGTTGTTGACCGCACCCGCGGGATCCGGCAAGACCATGCTCCTTGTCGACTGGATCGACTCCAAGCGGGGCACCGACAGCGGCTCGATCGCCTGGCTGACGGTCGACGAGACCGACAACGACCTCGTCGGCCTCCGCTCCCGAATCGCCTCTGCTTTCGCACAAGCCGGCTCCCCCGCCCTGGATTCGGCAATTGCGACCCTCCCGTCGCCCAGCGACCCGTCGTACGCCGACTTCAGTGCGCTGCTCGTCGAGGCACTCGAGTCCGTGGACGAGCACATCACGCTGATCCTCGACGACAGCCATCTGCTGCATGATCGACAGACACTTGCACTGCTCGGGAATTTTCTCCGGTGGCCTCCTCGCAACGTGCGGGTCGTTCTAGCGGGGAGATACGAACCGCCACTCGCGCTCCAGAAGCTGCGCCTCGACGGCCTCGTGCACGATATCTCGGCCTCTACCATCGCCTTCACCTCCGACGAGGCAGCCGAGATGCTGGCGCGATCCGGGACCGTTCTGAACGATCAAGACTTGGCGAAAGTGATGAACCGCACCGAAGGCTGGGCGGCTGGCCTTCGACTCGCGGGCATGACACTCGTAGGCTCTCTCCGCCCTTCCGAACTGATCGAGGACTTCACCGGAACCGAGCACACGGTTGCGGACTATCTAGTGGGGGAGGTGCTGTCCTACCTCCCGCCGACCGTTCGGATGTTTCTCGTCGAGACGGCCGTACCCGATTGGTTCACAACTGATCTCGCGGAGCGCCTCACCGGCGAGAGTCACGCCCAAGACATCATCGACGGCCTTCTCGCACAGAACTTCCTGATCGATCAGATCCCCGGTCCGGAGCCCGCATACCGCTACCACCCGCTGATGCGCGGGTACCTCCGCGCCGAGATGGCCCGACTCGGTGCGGAGCAGATCCGAAATCTCGAACGCGTCGCAGCGTCCTGGTTCAACGACTACCGACAACCGCTGCAAGCTCTCCAACACAGCGTCCACGCGGGAGACTCTCCGACGATCGTCGAGATCCTATGCGAGTCGGGCCTCGGAATGGTGCTGCGAGGGAACGGCGCCCAGGTGCTCACGGCCATCGAACGGAGCCCGGTTCGCGTCAGAAAACACGCTATCGCTCAGCTCGTCACCGCTGCAGCATTTCTCATGGATGGCAATACCGCTCCGGCAGTGTCGATACTGTCCGCGCTTCGCCGATCGGCGACGGCACCGGTCACCGATCGGACCTCACGCAAGGATCTCGACGCCGAAATGCTGCGGCGCGCTCTCGAAGTCCACGCTGCGATTCGCACCGGCAACATCGCGGCGGCGCTCGCTCGGGCGAAGAACCTCGACATCGGAAAGTCCGGCTCACCAGAACTCGATTCCTACACCTTGATGGTCGTCGGCCTGGCCGAACTGCACGTCGGCCTCGCCACCGACGCCGTCCACCACCTCATGGACGCGACGGCCAACGCCCGAGCAGGCAATCTGCATCTCACTGCTCTGAGCGGCCTGTCCATCGTCGCCGGATCCTATTTCCTCGCAGGACAACTGGACGATACCCTCGGCATGGTCGACGAGGCTCGCGAGATCGCCGACCGGCACGGACTCACCGACACTCCCGTCTATGCCGTGGTGCAGTCCCTGGAACTGCTCGTGGCGACTATTCGCACCGACCCCGCCCCACCACCCGTTCCGGAGGACGTCTGGGTCGCCATCGGCCAGTCGCCGGATCCGGCCGTCGCCGACTACGGGCGCCGTGCCAGGTGGGCCTTGGAGATGCTGGGCGACCGGTCCGGTCACCACGACCGCGAGTGGTTGGAATTCGACCGGCCGGCCGTCCCCGGCTTCGAGGCCCTGCTCGCTCCGATGGTGCAACGACGCTATCTGGCCTCGGGCGAGGTCCATCGCGCAACCGAACTCGTCGACGTCACGACGCGTCGACTCGGCAAGATCGGCGACGTCGGGCTGCTCGCCGCCGAGATCCATCGACTGCACGGGCGGCTCGACGCCGCGGACAACGAACTGTCGTCGATCGTCGACGGCACGAGGCGATGCATCAATCCAGTCAACTCCGTTCGTGCGCTCCTGACGGCCGCAAGCGTCGCCGCGGCCAGAAGACACCCGATTCGGGCGTTCGACATGGTCGTCCAAGCGTTGACTGCGGCGGAACCGGAGTCGATACTGTTGCCGTTCGTCGAGGCGGGTACCCCGGTACGCGACATTCTGACGCACAACCACGGACGCTTCGGTCTGCTCGAGCCATTCGCCGATCGCGCCCGTGCCTGTGTCCCTCACGAAGCTCGGACGATCGATCGGCCCGCTACCGGCACGCTCACCCGCCGCGAACTCGAGTTGCTTCGGGAACTCCCCTCATGGCGGACCGCGGAACAGATCGCCGCCGATCACTTCGTCTCCGTCAACACCATCAAGACGCACCTTCGTGGGATATACCGAAAGCTCGAGGTCCGCTCCAGACGGGACGCGATCGCGGCAGCACACGAGCTGGGTCTGCTGTAAGGAACTCGCGACCGGAGCGTCACCGGGTTCATCACCTGCGGGTGATGCCGCAGCCCGGTTCGACGCGGACGCTGGTACTGAACACACCGACAAGCCAAACCCGGGAGCGGAACCTGCAGAACAACCCCCATTCCGGGAGTGGAACCTGCGGAACGCCCCTGGGGGAATCAACTGCAGGAGCGAACGCCATGGCTCGACCCGCCGACATGCATTCGCACGGAATCCGATACGAGTTCACCGTCGAGGGCGACCTCTCCGAGCGCGCGAAGGCCGCATTCCCAGACCTCTCCGTCGCACGCATTCCGACCACTTTCACGCGCCTGTTCGGACCCATCGACGACGAGACGGCGCTGCGCGGAATGCTCGCGCGCTTCGATGCGCTGGGTCTGACAGTCGTCGAACTGCGCAGGCTTCCGGACTGAGGTTCGACCAACCCGGACGTGAAACCAACATGGTCGGTAGTACACTCGCACACATGCAGCGCGCGCTTCTTCTCGATCGCCGCGACGGGGTCTGAATCAGACTGGCTTCCCGTCGCGGGGTTTCATCGCGCCGGTCGAAATCCATTTCAGCGAAGTAACCTCGGAGATCAGAGCAATGTCACCAGCCGACGCATACACATCCGGATCGCGCACCATCACCCCGCCTTCCCGTCCTGGACCGAGCGACCAGCCCGCATGGAACACCCAGAAGAACTCTTCTATGCCGACCTACCGGTACCGTCCGTTCGCCGAAGAAGTCGAGCCGCTCACGCTGCCGGATCGAACCTGGCCCGACAAGATCATCGACCGCACGCCGCAATGGTGTGCCGTGGATCTACGCGACGGTAACCAGGCCCTCATCGATCCGATGAGCCCTGCACGCAAGCGTCGAATGTTCGATCTGCTGGTCCGAATGGGCTACAAGCAGATCGAGGTAGGATTCCCGTCCGCCAGCCAGACCGACTTCGATTTCGTTCGGGAGATCATCGAAGACGGAGCTATCCCCGACGACGTCACCATCCAGGTGCTGACGCAGTGCCGCGCCGAACTCATCGAGCGGACCTACTTGGCCTGTGAAGGCGCACGCAACGTCATCGTGCACTTCTACAACTCCACCTCCATTCTGCAGCGTCGCGTGGTGTTCAAGGCCGATCGGGACGTCATCAAGAAGATCGCAACGGACGGCGCGCGCAAGTGCCTCGAGGTCGCCGCGAACTACCCGGACACCGATTGGCGGTACGAGTACTCCCCCGAGTCCTACACCGGAACCGAACTGGCATACGCAAAAGAGGTGTGCGACGCCGTCGTCGAGATCATCGATCCCACGCCTGCCAAGCCGATCATCCTGAATCTGCCTGCGACGGTAGAAATGGCGACACCGAACGTCTACGCCGACTCGATCGAATGGATGAGCCGTAACCTGAACCGCCGCGACAGTGTGGTTCTGTCACTGCACCCGCACAACGACCGCGGTACGGGCGTCGCCGCAGCAGAACTCGGCTATCAGGCCGGCGCGGACCGCATCGAAGGATGCTTGTTCGGCAACGGGGAGCGCACCGGCAACGTGTGTCTGGTGACGCTCGGACTCAACATGTTCACCCGCGGTGTCGATCCGCAGATCGATTTCTCGAACATCGACGAGATCCGGCGGACCGTCGAGTACTGCAACCAGCTCCCCGTCCACGAGCGTCATCCGTACGGCGGCGACCTCGTCTACACCGCTTTCTCGGGAAGCCACCAGGACGCCATCAACAAGGGCCTCGACGCGATGAAAGTCACTGCGGACGAGCAGGGTTCGGACATCGGCGAGATCACCTGGCAGGTTCCGTACCTGCCGATCGACCCGAAGGACGTCGGCCGCACCTACGAGGCTGTCATCCGGGTCAATTCGCAGTCAGGCAAGGGTGGCGTCGCATACATCATGAAGGCCGATCATGGTCTGGCGCTTCCGCGTCGGCTGCAGATCGAGTTCTCCCAGTCCGTGCAGCGCATCACCGACGGTGAGGGTGGTGAGGTCTCACCGAAGGAAATGTGGGACGTTTTCGCCCAGGAATACCTGAGTCCGATCCGGCCGCTCGAACGCATCAAGCAGCGCGTCATCGCCGCGGAGACCGACGGCGGCACGGACAGCATTGTCGCCACGGTCAAGCTCGAAGGCGTCGAGCAGGACATCAGTGGTTCCGGCAACGGACCACTCGCTGCCTTCGTCGACGCGCTCTCCACCGTCGGCTACGACGTCAGCGTCCTCGACTATTCGGAGCACGCTATGTCCGCAGGTGACGACGCGCAGGCCGCCGCCTATGTGGAAGCATCCGTCACCGGCCCCACGGGAAGTGCAGTCACCGTGTGGGGCGCAGGAATAGCCACCTCCATCACGACCGCGTCACTACGCGCAGTCGTGTCGGCAGTGAACCGCGCACTGAAGTAGACGACGCGGCCCGTCGCAGTCCACTCAGGCCCCTTTCCCGCTTCCTCGAGCCGGGAAAGGGGCCCGCGTGGTTCCCACCGCCCCGGGGGCTGCGAACGCGAGATTCAGCTCGCTGTCGTATGCACAGTCTTCCTGTGAAGCTCACGCGCGCACATCATCCGACGCGGGTGATCTCACCTGTTTCGGATGATGATCTTGCTTTGCATCGGATGCCAGAATTACTCGTAGGTTTTCACACCGATGAAATGGGGCACCGAACGTGGACTCGTTCTGGGATTTTTTGTGGCTGATAATCGTGAGTTTCGCGTTCATCGCGTACCTCATGGTGCTGTTCTCGATCATCGGCGACCTCTTCAGGGACCACAAGACCTCCGGCTGGGTCAAGGCGATCTGGGTGTTCTTCCTGATCGTTGCACCCTTCCTGACGGCCCTGGTCTACCTGATCGCCAAGGGCGGTGACATGACCAAGCGTCAGGTCGCGGCCGTGCAGCACGCGAGGGACGAGCAGGAGCAGTACATCAAGCAGGTCGCGGGGCGGACATCCGCCGAGGAAATCGCGCACGCCAAGGCACTGCTCGACGCGGGCACGATCACGGAGGACGAGTTCAACCAGCTCAAGTCGAAAGCCCTTACGTAGCTCACGCTCCGTCACCGCTCACGCAGGCGGCCTCGTCGACGAAGGCGTCCACCACTGCGGCGACAGCCGCCAGTGCGTGGGCGCCTGGTCGCGTTGCGAGCTCGTAGATTCGCCCAGCCCGCACACCCGAGAGCGGGAGACGAACCAAGGCCGGATGAACGACGGCATAGCGCGGCATCAGCGCGACGCCGTGTCCCCGGGCGACGAGTTCCTCGGTGACACGGAAGTCGTTGATGCGCTGGACAACTCGGGGTCGGACTCCTGTGGCGGCCGCAACCGAGAGCAAGACGTCGTCGACCGGAAATCCACCCCTGACACTGATCCACTGTTCGTCGGCAAGCTGGCGTAGATCGACCGAATGCTGTTTTGCCAGAGTATGTTCAGGCGGAAGCACGAGATCGATCGGTTCGCGCATCAACGCTCGAACCTCGATGCGCGGCGCTGCCGTCGCCGCAGCTCGTTCGTCTCGATGCGTCAGAACGACGTCGTAGTCCGCCAGGAGCGCCGGAACGGACGAGGCAGGTAGATCCTCGTCGCTCGCGTCCACTCGAGTTCCGCTCTCGCGCATCCTGTCCAGAACGCCCGGCAACAGCAACGCGGCACCGGACGGGAACAGAGCGACGCGCACGCGTCCCCTCGGCGACGCGCTGTAGGACGCCATCTCGGCACTGGCGCGATCGAGTGCTCCCAGAACCTCGTCGGCGCGAAGCACGAGCGCGGCGCCCGCGTCGGTCAGACGCAGGCGTCGACCATCGGGTTCGAGTAGCGGGACACCTGCCTCTCTGCCGAGCAGTTTGAGTTGCTGCGACACTGCCGACGGTGTCAGCGACAGCGCGATCGCGACCGCTCCGACAGTTTCGCGGTCCGCAAGCTCCCTGAGGATTCTGAGCCGCTCCACATTCATGTAGTAAATCTTAACTGTTGATACGGATATATTCGATTGTGCTGATAGTTAAGGCCCGTCACGATTGGTGCCATGACCACTCGCGACCGCCTCCTCGGACTGACCGTCGCCGTGCTGTGGGGACTGAACTTCCTCGCCATCCGTGTCGGCCTCGACCACTTCCCCCCGTTCTTCTTCGCTGCGCTGCGATTCCTGGTCATCGCCGTGCCCGTCGTACTGTTCGTCCGACGCCCGAACGTTCCGCTGAAGTGGCTTCTGCTGTACGGCTTCGGCTTCGGCTTCCTGCAATTCGCCTTCCTGTTCGCAGCCATGAACGCTGGAATGCCGACCGGGTTGGCCTCGCTCGTGCTGCAGTCTTCGGCGCCGTTCACGATCGTTCTCGGTGCGCTGCTCCTTCGCGAGAACGTGAGCAGGCGTCAAATCCTCGGGATCACCGTCGCCGTCGCCGGGATGGCCCTTATCGGATACGACCGGACCCAGGCCGCGTCCCTGATACCCGTCGTGTTGACCTTGATGGCCGGACTGGGTTGGGCGGTCGGCAATCTGGGCAACCGGCTGGCCAAGTCCACCGAACCGATGCGGCTGATGCTGTGGATGTGCGTGGTCCCGCCGCTCCCGATGCTCGCTCTGTCGGCTGCGGTGGAGGGCCCGGCGACGGGCTGGCGGGCGCTCGCGGACTCGTTCAGCATCGACGGCTGGCCCGCCCTTGCAGGCCTCGCGTACATCGTGCTGCTGGGAACCATCGCAGGTTCCGGTCTGTGGACGATCCTGATCAGCCGTCACCCGGCCGGCGTCGTCGCGCCGTTTTCGCTGCTCGTACCGGTCGTCGGAATCGCCGGCGCGTGGATCTTCCTGAGCGAAACCCCGAGCATTCTGTCGCTGATCGGAGCCGCGGTCGTCATCGCCGGCTGCTTGGGCGGGATGGCCACCGCGCGGCGAGCGTCGTCGGCTACGCCACTGGCGGAACCGCTGCGGGTATGAGATCGGTTACTGCCATACCGGCGTCAGTTTCCAGAAGTCTGGACCAGATCCTCGGGTGCCCAGTAGGCACGCATCGATGTGATTCTGCCGTCGTCGTCGAATTCCATCACGTCGATGGGTGCCACTTCGAACGTGTTCTCGCCGAATTTGGACACCAGCCTGAAGTGGAAAGCCGCCGAGTTGGAAGCGATCTTGCACGTGAGGAGTTCCGCTGACTGCTCCAACGGCTCCAGCACCGCATAGAACTCTCTGATCGCCTGTTCGGTTGTCCTGACCTCGGTGCCGACCGGATCTTCCACGGTCGCTCCCTCGGCATACAGGGCAAGAATGTCGTCGACGGTGCCGTGCGCGACGGCCTCGACGTAGGCGTCGACGGTCTTGCGGACGACATCGGCAGATGGGGCCATGCGAGTTCCTTTCTAGAACTTGTTTCAGTCAACATAGCGGGTGCCGCCACATTCCGAGGAGAGTCGAGCCGGATGTTTGTGCCAGACTCGGCGCATGGTTCGAGCGGGTGAGCGCAGAGCGGCAATCGGCGCGCGGGGCCGGCTGGCACTACGAGCGGCCGAGGCCGCGACGTGGGCGTCACGCAAGGCAGGTCGAGGTAGGGGTTCGATGATCGGCGGGCTCGTCGCTCTCAAGATCGACCCGGACATCCTGACGGGACTCGGCTCCGGTCGTCGCACAGTGGTGGTCACAGGCACCAACGGAAAGTCGACGACGACACGCATGACGGCCGCCGCACTGGCCACCCTCGGCGACGTCGCGACACAAGCAGACGGCGCGAACATGGACGCAGGCATCGTCGCTGCCCTGCACGCGCATTTCGACGCCCCGCTCGCGGCGCTCGAAGTCGACGAACTTCACGTACCGCACGTGTGCGACGCTGTGTCGCCTGCCGCGGTCGTGTTGCTCAATCTCAGTCGCGACCAGCTGGACCGCGTCGGCGAGATCAACATGATCGAACGAAAGCTGCGCGCAGGCCTGGCCCGTCATCCCGAGACAGTCGTGATCGCCAACTGCGACGACGTGCTCGTCACGTCCGCTGCATTCGACGCCCCGAACGTGGTGTGGGTGGCGGCGGGCGGCGGCTGGGCAGGCGACTCCGTCAGCTGCCCTCGGACCGGTGAACCCATCGTCTGGGACGGTGAACACTGGTACAGCACCGGCAGTGAGTTCAAGCGCCCGACTCCCGACTGGTGGCTCGACGACGAAAATCTCTACGGCCCCGACGGCCTGACCATCCCGATGACGCTCGCTCTTCCCGGAAAAGCCAACCGCGGCAACGCAGCCCAAGCTGTCGCAGCCGCAGTGACGCTGGGAGCAGTCCCTACCGATTCCGTCATCGCCGCGTCCGGAGTGAACGAAGTCGCCGGGCGGTACTCCACCGTCCAACACGGATCGCATTCCGTCCGAATGCTTCTCGCGAAGAATCCCGCCGGCTGGCAAGAAGCGCTGTCGATGATCGACCCGACAGTGGATGGGCTCGTCATCGCAGTCAACGGTCAGGTTCCCGATGGCGAGGACCTTTCATGGCTGTGGGACGTACGGTTCGAGCATTTCGAGAACGTTGCTGTCGTCGCTGCCGGCGAGCGTGCCACCGATCTGGGAGTCCGGCTGCTGTACGCCGGTTCGCAGCACACAACCGTCGCAGATCCGTTGAAGGCCATCGAATCCTGCCCTCCCGGGCGCGTCGAGGTCCTGGCCAACTACACCGCGTTTCGCGATCTGGGGCGCGCACTCGCACGGGAGGCGAACGATGCCTGAGTCCACCGTTCGCATCGGGTTGGTCCTGCCCGACGTCATGGGCACCTACGGCGACAATGGCAACGCATTGATTCTGCGACAACGGCTTCGAATGCGTGACATCGACGCCGAGGTCGTGCACATCACCCTGAACGATCCGGTCCCCGACTCGCTGGACGTGTACACCCTCGGCGGCGCCGAGGATTCGGCGCAGCGCTTGGCGACTCGGCACTTGACGAAGTATCCGGGACTGCAGAAGGCTGCCGCTCGCGGAGTCCCGGTGCTGGCCATCTGCGCGGCGATTCAGGTCCTCGGCCACTGGTACGAGACGTCCTCCGGCGAAAAAGTCGAGGGGGTATCACTTTTCGACGTGACGACGTCACCTCAGGAGACTCGATCGATCGGCGAGGTCATCACCGAGCCGCTGCTGGATGGGCTGACTCAGAAGCTGTCCGGTTTCGAGAATCACCGCGGGGGAACGACATTGGGTTCCGACGCGCATGCGCTGGCACGAGTCACCACGGGCGTCGGAAACGGAGTCGGCGACAGCCGAGAAGGCGTCGTACAAGGTTCCGTGATCGGGACGTACATGCACGGGCCGGTTCTCGCGAGGAACCCGGAGCTGGCGGACTATCTGCTGGAGAAGGCGATCGGCAGGGCCTTGGAGCCGCTGGACCTGCCCGAGGTCGCTCAGCTGAGGCGCGAGCGTCTGCGACGGTAGTGCCGAGGCGGGCTTGTGGCTGTGGCGGGGCTTGTGGCTGTGGCGGGGCTTGTGGCTGTGGCGGGGCTTGTGGCTGTGGCGGGGCTTGTGG
>NZ_LVCV01000555.1 GCF_001647195.1 Rhodococcus sp. EPR-157
GTGCATTCCGATGCGCCTTTCCGTGCCACTACACAACGCTCGCACGGATACGATGCGTCGTCCCAACCTTCTCGGACCAGGACGTTGCGCACATCCCGGTACACGCCACACGGATCGTGAGCGACATCGTCCCAGCCGAACGCCAGGCTTGCGCGTCCGGCGAGTTCGGCAGCATTGTCTCTGCGGCGATCTCGGAAGCGTGTCTGCTTGGCCGAATGGAACTGCTGCCCGTCCAACCGGACTATCAGCCCGCCTGGCCCGTATTCGACGTCCTCGTAAAGAAGACGTCCGCCGACGTGGACCGGTGCTTGCCGTCGGCCGGTCGGTAGTCCGTGGGCCTTCTCCACGTCCACGGCATACCTGTACTCGAGCACCGATTGCACGCCGTCGGCAAGCATGGTGAGCGTGTCGAGAAGGGCCTGGCGATATCGCCTGGGGCGCCTCAGTTCGATCTTCCGGCGCATCGTTGCTATCGACACCGCGCCGGCAGACAGCGCGCTCACCAGGATCGCCGACGCCTCGCGAGGGGATGGGGCTGCGACGGCCAGATCCATTGCGGTGTCGGGCTTACTCGTTCGCGGCGGATCGAAATCGACACCGATATGCTCGATTGCCAACGAGCGGTGCATCACGACGCCAGGGTGGATCTGGGCGTTGTGCGATGATGTCGGCCTGACCAGGTTGCTCCGGACCACCGCAGGTTGATGGATCGCCGAGCACCCTCGCGGCACGGTCACGTGGACTGGCCCGTCGTCCGAGCGCGTCATGCCCCATTCGAACGCAGCCGTGTCGTGACTGATCATCGAACGACGGCCTCCGTACAGCAGAGCTGCGCGCAGCGTCATCTCGCGGCTCAACGGCCCATTGGTGACCGCGATGACGTTCCTGAACACGCGAAGCCACGCCCCCGACTCGACCTGATGTCGGATGGCCTGTGGTGTGAACCCGCACGCCCGCAACTGGACCGTCGTCAGCACCCCGTGCTGCGGATCGAGAATGTCCTGAGCCGGCGTCGGTCGCTTCGGGTTCATGCTTGGAAATGATGCACAACGACGGCACGAACAAAACCCGAAAACAGGCAGGTTGTGCACAGGGTGTGGATAACCGTAGTGGCGCGGTTGAGTGCACGTCAGGACACTCAACCGCGCCACTGGCGGCGGAGCCGCCCACCGAAACCCGAGCCCTACAAAACCCGCCGTCCGGTCAGCGCACGGCCGAGCGTGAGCTCGTCCGCGAACTCCAGATCCCCGCCCATCGGCAGGCCGGAGGCCAGCCGGGTGATCGACAGGCCGGGAAAATCGCGCATCATCCGGACGAGATAGGTCGCGGTCGCTTCGCCCTCGGTGTTCGGATCGGTCGCGATGATGACCTCGGCGACATCGACCCCGTCCTCCTGGTTCCCGACGCGCACCAGCAACTCGCGAATGCGCAACTGATCAGGCCCGACGCCGTTCAATGGATCGAGCGCACCACCGAGGACGTGGTACCGGCCTTTGAACTCTCGAGTGCGCTCGACGGCTTGAACGTCTTTCGGTTCCTCTACGACGCAGATGATGCTGCGATCACGCCGAGGATCGGCGCAGATTCGGCACAACTCCTTGTCGGCGACCGTGCCGCACACGGTGCAGAACTGGACCCCGTCACGGACACGCTGCAGCGCATTGATGAACCGGTCCACCTCGGGCGGTTCGACGCCCAACAGGTGAAATGCGATGCGCTGAGCACTCTTCGGGCCGACCCCAGGCATCTTGCCGAGCTCGTCGATCAGATCCTGGACAGGACCTTCGTACACGCGCGAACTCTCTAGAAGCCGGGGAGCCCGAGCGATCCGCCGCCGAGCCCACCCGCCAGCGGTCCGAGCTTCTCGGCGGCGACAGCCGACGCCGACTTCGAGGCGTCGGCGATGGCCCCGATGATCAGATCCTGAAGAGTGTCGACATCCTCGGGGTCGACGACCTTCGGATCGATCACCAGGGAAACCAGCTCACCTGTCCCCTTGACCGTCGCCGTGACGAGGCCCCCGCCAGCCTGGCCGGTCACCTCGGCTTCGGCGATCTCGGCTTGCGCAGCCATCAGCTGCTGCTGCATCTGCTGGGCCTGCTGCATGATCGAGGCGATGTCGGGCTGCTCACCGGGTTGCACAGTGGTGTCCTCTCGGTTCGGGTACTCCACAGCAACACTAGTGGGTCATTCCGCAGGCTCCACTCCCGTCAACAGTGGTGGGTCATCCAGCCTTACCGACTAACGCACTTCACGTTCCAGATTCGACAGCGTCTGCGCCTGGATCTTCTTCAAACCCAACGGCGCGAAGGTCTTCTCGAAGAACCCGCCGATCCCGCCCGCACCCTTCCACTCGGTGGTGGTCGTCACCTCGCTACCGGTTCCGGACGGGGCGACGGTCCAGGTCGTGACCATCGAGGAGTTCGCGTCGCGCTCGACGATCCTCGATCCGTCGACGGTGACGGTCGCCTTGACGTTGCGCGACCGCTTCGACGTGGCCTGCAGCGTCCACTGAGCGACAGTGCCGTTGCCCTGTCCCCCTTCGACGACGGTGTAGTCGAGGTACTGCTCGGGAAGAATCCGCGGACGGACGGTCTCGTAGTCGGCGAGTGCCGCCAGAACCTGATCGGGCGCCTGAGCGATGGTGATCGAACTACTCGCGCTTACCTGTGCCACGTGTGCGTCTCCTTGAATCGTTGATACCTGGTTCCCATCCTGCACTCCGGGGTGACCGATCGAGAAAGAACGACGTCTTGGATGTGATGCGCTTCACCGCGGACTGTCCCAGCTGCGAAAACAAGTTGGATGCACCACGCATTTGACCGATTTGCGCATATCAACGACAACATTTCCATGAAGTTTCATGCTCCAGGTGCCATTCTCGGTAGCCCCGCGCGAGCAGTGGATATAGCGTCTCCATGTGGCTTACGCGATAGCACTCCCGAGACGAAGGCCCGCACCCCGCGAGAGCGGATTCGCCGCGCACCGTGCAGGGGTGCAACTTCTGCTGGACAGCTATCGGGCAATACCCGCGACCGCAACCGTTCGGTTGGCGAAGAAGACGTCCAACCTGTTCCGCGCCCGCTCGGCGACGAGCGCACCCGGCTTGGACGTGTCCGGCCTGACGAGCGTCATCTCCGTCAACCCGCAGAACAAGACCGCCGATGTCGCCGGCATGTGCACCTACGAGGACCTCGTCGCGGCCACTCTCCCGTACGGCTTGGCGCCGCTGGTCGTCCCACAGCTCAAGACGATCACACTCGGCGGGGCAGTCACCGGACTCGGCATCGAGAGCACCTCGTTCCGTAGCGGTTTGCCGCACGAGTCGGTGTTGGAAATGGATATCCTCACCGGCCGCGGCGAGATTGTCACCGCGACTCCCGACGGAGAAAATTCAGACCTGTTCTGGGGCTTTCCCAATTCGTACGGAACTCTCGGATACGCGACTCGACTGAAAATTCAGCTGGAGTCCGTCCTGCCGTTCGTCGCCCTGCGCCACGTCCGCTTCGACGATCTCGACGTGATGCAGCGCGTCATGGACGAGATCGTGCGCGACCGTTCGTACGACGGCACCGAAGTGCAGTATCTCGACGGAGTCGTCTTTTCGGCCGACGAAAGCTACCTCACCCTCGGCATTCAGACGGCCGAACCGGGGCCTGTCAGCGACTATCACTCGGGGCAGGACATCTACTATCGCTCGATCCAACACAGGGGCGCCACGCCTGAACCCGACCGACTGACGATCCATGACTACCTCTGGCGCTGGGACACCGACTGGTTCTGGTGCTCACGCGCGTTCGGCACGCAGAATCCGAGAATCCGACGCTTCTGGCCGAAGAAATACCGCCGCTCCAGTTTCTACTGGAAGCTCATCGCGCTCGACCGAAAGTACGACATCGCCGATCGCCTCGAGGCACGCAAGGGCAATCCGCCACGGGAACGCGTCGTACAGGACGTCGAAGTGCCCATCGAGAACACCGCCGCGTTCCTGCGTTGGTTCCTGACCGACATACCCATCGAACCACTGTGGTTGTGTCCGTTGCGCCTTCGGGAACCGGCACTACCCGGCGCCGACGCGGCTCGCCCCTGGCCGCTCTATCCGCTCGAGCCGAAGAGGACCTACGTCAACATCGGGTTCTGGTCCTCGGTTCCGAAAGTTCCAGGAGCCCCTGAAGGTGCAGCCAACCGGGCGATCGAGCACAAGGTGACCGATTTCCAGGGGCACAAGTCGCTCTACTCGGACGCGTATTACACCGAGTCGGAGTTCGCCGCGCTGTACGGCGGTGAGAAGTTCGTCGAACTGAAGAAGCGTCACGACCCTGATTCACGTTTGTTGGATATGTACTCGAAGGCGGTGCAAAGAAAATGACAACGTTCAGAGAACCCACTACGCGCGAAACCCGAACTCACAAGCTCACCATCTCGGAAATCCTCGAGTTGCTCTCCGACGGCAACATCCCGATGCGGTTCACCGCCTACGACGGAAGTGCGGCTGGACCCGAGGATGCCGAAATCGGCCTGACCCTCAAAAGCCCACGCGGAACCACGTATCTGGCAACCGCCCCCGGCGATCTCGGGATGGCACGCGCCTACGTCTCCGGTGACCTCGACGCCGTCGGCGTTCATCCGGGCGACCCGTACGATCTGCTGCGGATCATGGGCGACGAACTGCATTTTCGACGCCCGAGCGCCCTGACACTGGCGTCGATCACGCGGTCACTCGGCTGGGATCTGTTGCGTCCCATTGCCCCTCCCCCTCAGGAGGTCGTCCCGCGGTGGCGTCGGATAGCCGAGGGACTCCGACATTCGAAGACTCGCGACGCCGATTCGATCTCGCATCACTACGACGTGTCCAACACGTTCTACGAGTACGTACTCGGGCCATCCATGACGTACACCTGCGCTGCCTACACCTCGGAGAACGACTCGCTGGAGGCGGCGCAGGAGAACAAGTATCGCCTCGTGTTCGAGAAGCTCGGCTTGAAGGAAGGCGATCGACTGCTCGACATCGGCTGCGGCTGGGGTGGAATGGTCCGCTACGCAGCGCGACGGGGCGTCAAGACCATCGGCGCGACCCTGTCGAAGGAGCAGGCCGCCTGGGCGCAGAAAGCAATTGCCGAAGAAGGCCTGTCCGATCTCGCCGAGGTGCGCTTCTCCGACTACCGGGACATCGCCGAAACGAACTTCGACGCGGTGTCGTCCATCGGGCTCACCGAGCACATCGGCGTCCACAATTACCCGTCGTACTTCGACGCGATCAAGTCCAAGCTTCGGGTCGGCGGCCGAGTACTCAACCACAGCATCACCAGGCCGGACAATCGAAGTCATGCGCGCGCCGGGTCGTTCATCGACCGTTACGTCTTCCCGGACGGTGAACTGACCGGTTCCGGGCGCATCATCACCGAGATGCAGGACGTCGGCCTCGAGGTGCGCCATGAAGAGAACCTGCGCGAGCACTATGCACTTACTCTCAAAGCCTGGTGCAAGAATCTCGTCGACAACTGGGACGCCTGCGTAGCCGAGGCGGGCGAGGGGACTGCACGCGTCTGGGGCCTGTACATGGCCGGATCTCGGCTCGGGTTCGAGCGCAATGTCGTTCAGCTGCACCAGGTACTGGGCGTCAAGCTCGGCCCCAAGGGCGAGGCGAATGTTCCGCTTCGCCCGTGGTGGGAGGGCTAGCCCTCCAGTGGCGCGGTTGAGTGCGCGGCAACACACTCAACCGCGCCACTAGCGCGTAGCGCTGCAGAATCGGGTGACACGACTACACCTTGGGGCTGTAGTGCTTCGGATCGTCGCGCGCTTCCATCGGCGGCAGATTTCGCGCTGGGGTCTGCGGCAGTGCAGCGTCGACGGGCACGCGACCGTTCGCACGGTCCCAGCCGGCCCGTCCACGCGGATGCAGACGGTAGCGGCGCGGAACCAACGCGAACGACAGGTTCACCGCCTTACCCACCCAACCGAAGACGCGCTCGTCGCGCTCGGACCAGTCGTAGCCCAGCAACTCGCGCACCGGCTGGTCGTACAGCCCGACGGTGAGCCAGACGAACCCACGAGTGATCGGCACTCGCAGTACCGACCACACACGGCTCGGAATCCACGCTGCGTACGGCGGGGGTCCGAGTTTCGACAGGTCGAGCACGTCACGTGTCGCCTTGTTGTCCTCCAGGACCTCGTTGCACATGCGTTTCCAGTACAGCTGGAAGTCCTCCCACGTCTCCGGCACCGGTTTCATGCTCATGCCGTAGAGCCGGTACCACTGGATGTGCTCGGTGAACAGCTGACGTTTCTGTGCTTCGCTCACTCCGCCCATGAAGTGATCCGCCGTGAGGATCGTTCCCATGAAGAACGTCGCGTGCGCCCAGTAGAAGGTGTCGGGATCTAGCGCGTGGTAGCGGCGCCCCTTGGCGTCGACGCCTTTGATGTTCTCGTGATATCCGCGGACCTGCAGCGCAGTCGCTTCGGCGCGATCGCCGTCGAACACCACACCCCCGATGGGATAGAGCGAGCGATACAGACGTTGCCACCGTTCGTCGAAGAAGATCGAGTGCTGCTCGACTCCCGCGCCGAGACCAGGGTGCATGTTCTGCATGGACCCCGCCCATACGCCCTGCAGCATTCCACGCCAATCACCGAAGTATTTCCATGTCAGCGAATCCGGTCCCAGTGGAACCGGTCGCTCGTCACCCGATTGACTACGCATGTTGTCAGACTAGGATCTGACAACATGCGTAGTCAATACTTCAGGCGAAGCCGTTGAACATCGACGAGCGCCGACGCCAGCGCCACGAGTCGCTCTTGGCCGCAGGAATCGAGTTGCTCGGCTCCCCCGATGGTTCCGCCGTCAGCGTTCGCGGGGTCTGCCGCTCGGCAGGTCTCACCGAGCGCTACTTCTACGAGAGCTTCGACGATCGCGATGCATTCGTACGAGCGGTGTACGCCCACGTCGGCGAGCAAGCCCGACAAGCAATCGTCGATGCCGTCGAATCCTCGGACCAGCGCGACCGAGTCGAGACACCTGTCCGCGCGTTCGTCGAACTGGTCCTCGACAACCCGAGCGTCGGACGAGTTCTACTGCTCGCCCCGTTCTCGGAGTCGGCGATCGGCGGAAGCGGCGCAGCATTGCTTCCCAGCTTCGTCGAGCTCGTGCAAGCCCAGTTGGTCACCGACGACCCCGATGACAGGCATCTGATTGCCGTCGGCGTGGTCGGGGCGCTCACGGCGCTGTTCGTCGGCTACCTCGACGGCTCCATCACGACGCCCCGCGAGAAATTCGTTGCGCACTGCGTCAGGCTCGTCGCCGGGGCCTCGGAACATGCCATGATCGAACCGACCACATTCCGATAGCCAAGGAGCACACACGATGTCCGATCTCGACGAGTCGTTCCAGCAAGCCCAGGTCGACGTCAAGACCCTCACGACCAAGCCGAGCAACGATGATCTGCTCAGTCTGTACTCGCTGTACAAGCAGGGTTCGAAGGGCGACGTGGAGGGTAAGCGGCCAGGCAGGCTGGACATGGTGAACCGCGCCAAGTACGACGCCTGGGCAAAACTCGAAGGCACTGGCCAGGATTCGGCCAAGCAGTCGTACGTAGACTTGGTTTCTCGCCTTCTGGGCAAGTAACTCATCCACAATGAGAGGCACCGCGTGAGCGACTACGACGAGGCAGATCTGCACATCGAGAAGCCGAAGACTCACGCGGCGGGACCGGTCGCCGTCGCAGTTTCGATGAAGCGATCACTCGGGCACATGGGTGCGGTGCGCACCGCGAAGACGCTCCTCGACCTCAATCAGGCCGAGGGCTTCGATTGCATGAGCTGCGCGTGGCCGGATCCCGACCCCGGCCACCGCCATGCCGCCGAGTTCTGCGAGAACGGCGCCAAGGCCGTTGCCGAAGAGGCGACGACCACGCGTGCCACTCCGCAATTCTTCGCTCGGCACAGCATCGCCGAGCTCGACGCCCGCACCGAGCACTGGCTCGGTCAGCAGGGCCGCATCACGCACCCGATGGTCAAGCTTCCCGGCGCGACGCACTACGAACCCATCGAATGGGACGACGCCTTCCGTCTCATCGGGGACGAGTTGAATTCCCTCGCCAGTCCCGACGAGGCACTCTTCTATACGTCGGGGCGAGCCTCCAACGAGTCTGCGTTCGTCTACCAGCTGTTCGCCCGCGCGTTCGGAACCAACAACCTTCCCGACTGTTCCAACATGTGTCACGAGTCGACGTCGTTCGCCCTGCAGGAGACCATCGGCATCGGCAAGGCGAGCGTCACCCTCGACGACGTGTACGACGCCGAGCTCATCATCCTGGCCGGCCAGAACCCCGGCACCAACCATCCCAGGATGCTGTCCGCGCTGGAGAAGGCCAAGCAGAACGGCGCGAAGATCATCTCGATCAACCCGCTTCGGGAAGCGGGCCTACTGAACTTCAAGAATCCCCAGACCGCACGGGGCATGGTGGGGCCCGGCACCGACCTGTCGGACTACCACCTGCCGATCAAGATCAACGGCGATCTTGCGCTGTTCCAAGCCATCGGATCGTTGCTGCTCGAGTGGGACAGCATCGACCACGAGTTCGTCGAGACGTACACCGCAGGATTCGACGAATGGCGCGAGCATGTTGCGTCGGTGGACTGGGATGTGGTCACCGACGCAACGGGTTTGACCGTCGAACAGATCACCGAGGCCGCACGGATGCTGCGTGACTCCAAGGCCACCGTGTTCTGCTGGGCGATGGGCCTGACGCAACACCGCAATGCCGTCGCCACCATCAAGGAAGTCACCAATCTCGCTCTCGCACAGGGAAACATCGGCAAGCGCGGTGCCGGACTGCTGCCAGTTCGTGGACACTCCAATGTGCAGGGCGATCGCACGATGGGAATCTGGGAACGGGTTCCGGAGCACTTCCTCGACGCCATCCACAGCGAGTTCGGCTTCGATCCGCCTCGCAAACACGGCCTCGACACCATCGATTCCATTCGAGCGATGCGCGACGGCAAAGCACATTTCTTCCTCGGCCTCGGCGGCAACTTCGCCCAGGCGACGCCCGACACCGAAGTGACGTTCGAAGCTCTGCGCGGGATGCGCATGACCGTGCACATCTCCACCAAGATCAACCGATCACACCTGGTCACCGGAGATACCGCGTTGATTCTGCCGACGCTGGGGCGCACCGAGAAGGACATGCAAAAATCGGGGCCACAGTGGATCTCGGT
>NZ_LVCV01000556.1 GCF_001647195.1 Rhodococcus sp. EPR-157
GAATCGCCGAGGCGACCCTGGGAGATCGCTACGGCATCGACTGGAAGGACATGCGGGAGGATTACCGCAACATTCGCACACACATCGCCCGCGTCGTCAGCGGTTGCGAGGGTTACGAGGTCAATGTGCGTCGGCCCGGCGGCTTCATTCTTCCGCACCCGCCGCGGGACTCACGGACGTTCGAGACACCCTCGGGCAAAGCAGAATTCACATCCTCGCCCATCGATGTTCTGCACGTTCCCGACGGGCACCTGCTGTTGCAGACCCTCCGCAGTCACGATCAGTTCAATACGACTATCTACGGACTGAGCGACCGGTATCGCGGTATCGAGGGCGGCCGCCGCGTCGTCTTCGTCCATCGCGAGGACATCGCAGCGCTGGGCTACCGTGACGGCGACTTCGTGGACCTGGTGACGAAGTGGGATGACGACGATGTCGACCGGAGTGCGTCGAACTTCCGCATCGTCGAGTACGACACTCCACGCGGGTGCGCAGCGGCGTACTACCCGGAAACCAATCCTCTGGTGCCGCTCGATTCCACCGCGACGGACAGCAACTGCCCGACGTCGAAGTCCGTTGTAATACAACTGGTTCCGGCCGGTACCTCGGCAGTCGCCGAGAAGAGCGGACACCAGGACGAGATGCGTTCGGACGAAGGCCACAAGAAGCACCCGCAGCCGCATCACCTCAGTTAGGCCCTCCGGCCCAGTGCGGTGAGGCCCTCCGGCCCACTGGCGCGGTTAGGTGCACCCCAGTGCACTCAACCGCGCCACTGATCAGACAAGCGAACGTCCCTGCTTGATCCTGGTCCGGACGTCCCACAGCAGAATGTTGAACGGCATGTTCCGGATCACCTGGGGCGTGAACCTGTTCACCACTGCGAGGCCGCCCATCAGCCGATCGAAACGCCTTTGCTTGACCGGATCCCACGGCAGTTCCATCTCGTCGCGGAACCGCTCGGGCAGGAATCCTGCGGTCACGAAGCGCATGAACGGGCCGATGAACGGATGTAGGACTTTCGGTTTGACGAACGTCGCCGACGCGATGCCGTAGAGGTACTTTCGGATGGTCGGGTCGATGTGCACGTCGTTCAGTGCTGTGTTCCAGTACTTTTCGAACGTGACGCGGTCGGACGGCCACATGTCGCGCGGCATCTGCAGCGTCGAACCCAACACGTGGCATCGCTGATACATCTCGTCGAGAGATTCCGCATCCGGTTTGCCGTACAACGCGTTGTGGACGTCCTCGAACCCTCGGTACAGACATGCCGCGACCCACAGCTGCAGGTTCGGATCGAAGGCGTTGTACTTCACCGGACTGTCGGAGGTGGACTTCACCGAAGCGTGCGAACGATTTGTTGCCTTGCGGTACGCGGCTTTGACGTCGTCCTCTCCCATCCCCGCTACCGCCAGATAGGACAGCGTCGTACGAGTTCTCTTCACCGGATGCCGGTTGATCTGGCCGCTCTCGACCGTGCTCTCGTACACCCCGTACCCGACCGCCGGATGCGCCAGCTGCATGATCACGTTGGCACCGCCGGCGAGCAGACCGACACCCGTCATCGATTTCCGGAGTAGTTCGTTGTCGACTGCCATGGCGAATCCTTCTGATCGGATATCTGCATACGTTCGTGTACAGATGACGTTAGGTGAGTCCGACGAACGATGTCAAGATGTTGTCCATGCCCGAATCACCCCGGACCTACGGCGGAGTCGACGGCTCGGCCCGGGTCGCCGAACGGCGTCGCATGCTCGTCGAGGCGGGTCTCGACCTGCTGGGAACGACCGAACCCGAGCTGACTGTGCGAGGTGTGTGCCGCCGATCCGGAGTCGCCTCGCGGTATTTCTACGAAAGCTTCGCCGACAAGAACGCGCTGATGGAAGCCGTGTACGACCGGGTCATCGGTGACATCACGACGACCGCCCTCGCCGCAGTCTCCGCGTCGGCCGACACCGAACGCGAACGCGTCCACGCCGCAGTCCATGCCATCGTTCGATCGGTCGCCGAGGATCCACGCCGCGGGCGTGTGTTGTTCTCGGCGACGTTGAGCAACGACGTCCTGGCCGCGAAACGAGCCGAGTCGACGAAGATGTTCGCGGCCCTTCTTGCCGCCCAGGCCAACCAGTTCTACGGCACCTCCGCGAACCGGCAGCAAGCTCTCACAACCCATTTCGTCGTAGGAGGTTTCGCACAGGTACTGACGGCGTGGCTCGGCGGCGAACTCGATCTCGACGAGGGTGCCGTTGTCACCCAGTGCACGGATCTGCTGCTGGCCGCCGCTCCTTACGCGTCGCCCTAGTGGCGCGGCAATGCGCGCTCTGGTGCACTCAACCGCGCCACTGGGGCCGGAGGCACCAGTGGCGCTAGGACCGAAGTCCCACCCGCTCGCGGTAGGCGACCAAATGCTCCGCCCCGTCCGCGAACTGCCGACCCATCAGCTCACCGGCGGCATCGACGTCCCCGCGCGCGAAGGCGTCGATCAACGCGTCGTGACCGGCGACGGCTTCTCGACCCCACGACTCCGACGCCGAGTACAGCTTGGTCGGCGTGTAGCGAATCGCACCGTAGAGGAACCACGCCAGCTTTCGCCCGCCCGCGACTCTGTTGACGAACCGGTGGAATTCGAACACGCACGTCTCGACTGCATCGGGATTTGCGTGCACGACGGCCTCACGAAGCCGAGCATTGAGACCTGTCAGCTCTTCGATCTGCGACTCGGTGATCACTCGTGCCGCTCGGCGGGCCAGCTTGCTCGCGATGGCGCCCTGCAGCCAGAAGATGTCCTCGATGTCGTCACGGTCCAGCTCCCCGACGCGGTAGCCGCGATTGGGCACCTGCTCGACGAGACCCTCCCCACGCAGGGACACCAGCGCCTCCCGCACCGGCGTGGCACTGACACCCAGTTCCACAGCCGTGTCGTCGATCCGCACGAACACGCCGGGTCGTAGCACCCCGGACATGATCTGGCTGCGGATATGCGCGGCAACGTCCTCGGACAACTGCGGTCGACGCCTCAGCCCTTTCACCGCCGGCCCTTTCACCGCCGGACCCTCCGTCGCCAGTTCCGGTGCCGTCACAGCCCGTAGGTCTTGCCGATGATGTCGCGCTGAATCTCGTTGGTACCGCCGTAGATCGACGACACCAGCGTGGTTCGAACGTGCTTCTCCATGTCGAACTCGGTGGCGTAGCCGTACCCACCCATCATCTGCATGCCCTCGAGCGCGACCTTCTTGGCCGTCTCGGTGAGCTTCAGCTTCGCCATGGACGCTTCCCGAGGGAACAGCTTGTCGGGGTTCTCGTCGACGAGCCGGGCGACGTGATAGACCAGCAATCGACCGCATTCGCTCTCGGTGGCGAGGTCCGCAACCCGGTGTCTGAGGGCCTGAAAAGTTCCGACTGGCCGGCCGAACTGCTTACGTTGGGTGATGAACTGGAGAGTGTCGTCGAATGCTCTCTGCGCGGTCCCGAGCATCATCGCCGCCAGAATCAATCGCTCGATGTTGAGCCCGGTCATGAGCTGCGACCACCCTTGACCTTCGACTCCGACAACCGCATCCTCGGGCAGTACGCAGTCGGTGAAGTAGAGGTCGTTGACCTCCTTGCCGCCCATCGTGTCGATCCCGACGATGCTGAGGCCGTCCACATCGGCGGGCACATCGAACATCGTCATCCCCCCGTGCTTGCCCTCACCGCGGCCAGTTCGGGCCACCAACAAGATCCGGTCCGCGAAGTGCGCGTTGGAACACCACGTCTTCTGGCCGTTGATCAGCCACCCGTCGCTCGTCTTCTCGGCGCGGCAGCTCAGATTTCCGACATCCGAACCGGCCTCCGGTTCGGACATCGAGATCGAGTAGCTCTTGCCGGCGACGATTCCGCCGAGCACTGCGTCTTTCTGCGTGGGGGTACCGAACTTCTCGTACGCGGCTCCGGTGATGAGCGTGGGTCCGATTCCGCCGATCGGAGCCATTCCCTTCGCCGCCTGTTCGAGAAGAATGCACATGTCGACCGTGCTGCCATCGGCGCCGCCGAACTCCTCGGGGATCGTCGCCCCGAGCCACCCCAGTTCGGCCATCTTCTCGTAGAGGGCCTGGTTGTGCGAGTGCGTGCCGTGTTCGGTGAGCGCATCCCGCTGTTCGCGGGTCCCTGCCTCCCGCGCGCAGAATGCTGCGACGGCCTTGGCGAACGACGCTTGTTCCTGGGTGAAGTCCGTACTCATGGTTGCTCCAGACGGTAGAGGGATCCGTCGGTGCCCATAGGGGTTGTCATCGACAGGTCACGACGCATAGTGTGAGCTTCACAACAGTAAATCACATCAAATATATGTGATGCGATGTATCGGACTGATCGAAATACCGAGCCTGCGGAGGATGCACACCCATGACGGACCAGGTCGTAGAGATAGAAGCTCGCACCTTCGACAGCCTCGATCCACGGACGGGCACAGTGCTCGCCAGCTACCCCATCGACGGCGAGACCGAGGTTCGTGCGGCAGTCGAACGCGCCCGATCCGCGGCCAGATGGTGGGACGTCCAGGGCTTCACCGGTCGCAAGCGGTGGCTTCTCGAGTTCAAGAGCGCCATCGCCAAGGACGCCAAGAGCCTCGCCGACGTCATCGCCGCCGAGAGCGGCAAGCCGGCCGAGGACGCGATGCTCGAGGTCATGTTGGGCGTCGAACACATCGACTGGGCTGCCCGAAATGCAGAGAAGGTGCTCAAACAGCGCAAGGTGTCCTCCGGCCTCATCAGCGCGAACCAGCAGGCATTCGTCGGCTACCGGCCATTCGGAGTCGTAGGCGTGATCGGACCGTGGAACTACCCGCTCTACACACCGATGGGGTCCATCGCGTACTCGCTCGCGGCGGGAAACACCGTGGTGTTCAAGCCGAGTGAGCTCACCCCGGGCGTCGGAGTCTGGCTTGCCGAGAAGTGGAATTCGCTCGCCGCGGCGCATCCGGTGTTTCAGACCGTCACCGGCGACGGGTCGACCGGGACGGCACTGTGCACCGCAGGCGTCGACAAGATCGCATTCACCGGATCGACCGCGACAGCGAAGAAAGTCATGGCCACGTGTGCGGCATCGCTGACTCCACTTGTCGCTGAATGCGGAGGCAAGGATGCCATGCTCGTCGGCGCCGACGCGGATATCGACGCGGCCGTCGAGTTCGCGACGTTCGGCGCCATGGGCAACGCCGGTCAGACATGCGCGGGAGTGGAACGCATCTACGTCGCAGCACCGGTGTACGACGCCTTCGTGAACAAGCTCACGACATCGGTGAAAGCACTGAAACCCGGTGGCGCGGCTACCTCGTCGTATGGCCCGATGACGCTCGGCAAGCAGAGCGACATCGTCCGGTCGCAGATCGAGGACGCCCTTGCCAAGGGAGGGCGCGCGGTACTGGGTGGACTGGAATCGCTGCACGGTCCGTACATCGACCCGGTCATCCTGACAGACGTGCCGGAGAACTCGACCGCCATCACCGAGGAAACGTTCGGACCCACTGTGGTGGTGAACAAGGTCCGCGACCTCGACGAAGGTATCGAGCGTGCGAACGCGTCGTCGTACGGTCTCGGCGCGTCGGTGTTCACCAAGGACACAGCTGCGGGCCGCCGTGCGGCAGACAAACTCGACTGCGGTGTCGTCACCGTCAACTCGGTTCTCGGATTCGCTGGAATCCCTGCCCTTCCGTTCGGCGGTACCGGCGACTCCGGCTTCGGTCGAATCCATGGCGCCGACGGTCTCCGTGAATTCAGCACCGTCAAATCCCTTACCGTACAGAAGTTCGCGGCACCCCTGAACTTGCTGACCATGCAGCGCAAAGCACGCGATCTGAAGATCTCCGCGCTCATGCTCAAGCTGCGGCACGGCCGAGGCTGACGACATGGACATCACGCCGAAAAGAGGCCGCTACGGCTGGCTTCGACGCATCGAAGAGCTGGACCCGGTGGCGGACTGTCACACTATCCACCGCATCACCGCAGGCTACGAGTTCCCGTGGGACTACACGCGGTCGCTCGAGTTTGCACTGTTCCGAACCTATTGTGTGCCCAGCATTTCCGAGCTTCTCGAAAAGACCGGCGAATTTCGGGACCGTCCACAGAAGCGGTACGACGACACCTCGCTTCTGATGGCCGAGATGCTCGAACACGGGTACGACTCCGAACGTGGCCGCGAGGCGCTTCGCACGGTCAATCGAATGCACGGGAAGTACGCCATCGACAACGACGACATGCTGTACGTCCTGACCACGTTCATCTACGAACCGATCGACTGGATCGACAGCTACGGATGGCGCAGGTTGCACCCGAACGAGCGCCTCGCGGCTTTCCACTTCTACCGTGAAGTCGGAATCCGGATGGGTATCAAGAACATTCCGGAGTCTTTCACCGAGTTCGCGAAGTTCAAGCTCGACTACGAGGAGCGCACGTTCCGCTTCACCGAGGACAACCACAAGGTCGGCACGTACACCCTCGAGCTGTTCTGCTCGTGGTTCCCCACGGCCATGCACCCAGCGGTACGACAGGGTGTCTACGCGCTGATGGACGACAGGATGGCCTCCGCCTTCGGCTTTCCCGCCGGCTCCCCCGGCCTGAGGCGCATGGCCGATGCAAGCTTGCGGTTGCGAGCACGAGGCGAGCGCTTCCTGCCTACGCGTAAACACTCGCGCAGCACCGACGACGCCAAGAACAAGACCTACCCCGGCTACCCGGGCAACTACCGTCCGAAGGACCTGGGCGCCCTGAACTGCCCCTACTCGTCGGAGACGTCAGCCGAAAGCCTTACCCGCCCAGCCGTCGAGCACCCCGCGAAACTCTGACGACAGGGGCAGCGGAACGTTGATGTCGAGGCCGGTGGCCGGCAACGGCCCCAACTCCGCAAGCATGTGCGACGCGTTGATCAACCGCGCGTAGTCGACGTCGGTCCCGGCGAGCGCGTCGAACAGTCGGTCCGTCTGCCCGCACGAGACGTTGAGATCCTTCTCGGAGCACGTCAGCAGCACATCGGTACCCGGTGGAAGAGTCTGCGCCACAGCCGCCGGATCCACCGCGTCCGCTTCGGCAAGGAACTGCGCGTTGCTTCCACTGAACCCGACCGCGGCCAGCACCTCGTCGTCCGGATAGGGCAGCGAACGCCCCGCACGCAACGCGGCGATAGTCTCGTCCAGACGGCCACGCAGTCCATCGGCGTCAGCCGGGAGGAGCTGCCCCGAGGCGACGGCCGCGTCGAAATTGCGGTTCAGCTGTGCATGAAGAAGATCGAAGTATCGAAGGGACAGCGGCGCGAGCAGTCCGAGCTTTCCGATATCGGGGATGCGTTCGGTCAGTGCCAGCGCGGTGAGGCCACCTTCGCTGTGTCCGAACACCGCGAAGTCGTCGCCGCGAATTCCGGTGTGGTCGGTGAGGAATTCGGCTGCGGCTTGGGCTCCGTCTACCTGCTCGATGAAACTGGGCGGGTCGGCCGGGTCGAAGCCGGTTCGTCCGCTTCCGACCTTGTCGAAACGCAACGTGGTGACGCCACGTTCGGCCAGTACCTCGGCGACGTACGCGAGCGTGTTCGGCGTGATGCCGCCGTCGACGTAGTTGCCGTTGCGATCGATCGGCCCACTGCCCGGGAGTATCAGCGCGGCGCCTCGACGTTCACCGACCGCTTCGCGGATGCTTCCGTAGTAGGTGGTCCCGTCGGACTCGAATTCGATCTCGCTGTCGGCCGCTGCATCGGGTGACCACGGGACGTTGATCGGCGCGGCATTCGCAGTCGCACCTCCCACCGCCACGAGCAACGCGACGGACAGCCCCAGGACCTTCTTTCGGGTCAGCATCATATGACGCATGCTAACAATTCGACTTGACCAAAGCATTACCTAAGCAAGCGGTATCGTTCATTGAAATGCTCATGACAAATTCAGGAGGCCAGTGATGGCGGGTGGACTCGTTGCCTTGTTGGACGACGTTGCCGCGCTCGCGCGACTCGCAGCGGCCTCGATCGACGACGTCGGGGCAGCAACGGGCAAGGCGACGGCCAAGGCCGCGGGCGTCGTGATCGACGACGCCGCGGTAACGCCGCAGTACGTACGCGGCCTCGCCGCCGAACGGGAACTGCCGATCATCAAGCGCATAGCGATCGGCTCGCTCCGCAACAAGTTGCTGATCATCCTCCCGATCGCACTGTTGCTGAGTCAGTTCCTCCCCTGGCTCTTGACGCCGATCCTGATGCTCGGCGGCTGCTACCTCGCGTACGAGGCAGTCCACAAGATCTGGGGTGTCATCTTCGGGCACGGCGCACACCATGCAGAGGCCGCCGACGAGCCCAAGGACGAGGACAGCGTCGTCTCCGGTGCGGTGCGCACCGACCTGATCCTGTCGGCCGAGATCATGGTCATCGCGTTGGATACGATTGCATCCGAGGGCTTTTGGAATCGGCTGATCATTCTTGCGGTCGTCGCTGTCGTCATCACCATCGTCGTGTACGGCGTCGTCGGACTGATCGTGAAGATGGACGACATCGGACTTCGCCTCGCGGAGAAATCGTCAGGGATAGTCGAGAAATTCGGTCGCGGTCTGGTCAAGGCGATGCCGAAGGTCATGTCGGTTCTCAGCGTCGTCGGCACCGCCGCGATGCTGTGGGTGGGTGGCCACATCCTTCTCGTCGGGATCGACGAACTCGGATTCCATCCGCTCTACGAACTGGTCCACCACGGTGAAGAGGCCGTACGCGACATCGCCGGAATCGGTTCGATCCTTGCGTGGATAGTCAACACGCTCGCGTCGGCGTTGCTGGGTTTGATCGTCGGCGCCCTGGTCGTCGTCGCGCAGCTGGGTGTAACCAAGATTCTCGACAAGCGAAGAGCTGCCGCTCACTGACCCATCAGAGTTGTGAGCATCAGCTGACGCACCCGACCCGCCGGGCCAGGCGAGAGATCGAAGTGTACGAGGCGGCCCATGTCGAATACCAACCCCAGGGCCGCGTGCACCAGGAACCTCGCCTGCACCGCCGTGATGTCGGGGCGCGCGTCGCTGAGCAGTTGCGCCCACTTCTCGATGTTCAACCGCTGCAGATTGCGCAGCGCGGAACGCTGTTCCTTGGGCAGATTGCCGATCTCCGCGAAATACACGGCCATGAGTTCGCTTCGCTCGAAGGACAACTCGAGATACAGATCGACGAGAGTCTCGATCGCATCCTCGGTAGTCGTCGACTGCGCGAACGCCTCGTCGAGCGCCACCGTCAACCCGTCGCTTGCGCGTTGGAACGCGGCGGCAAGAAGATCGGACTTGCTGGCGAAGTACCGGTACACGCTCGACGCGTTGATTCCTGCGGCGGCACCGATGTCCTCGATACTCACGCTGTGGTAGCCGTGGCGATAGAACAGCCGAATTGCCTCGTGAAGCAACTCTTCTCTCTTCGACTCGTATCCGCCGGTGGATATATCCGCCGGTGGACCATCGGTGAGCTCCGGCAAATTCACTGCTAGAACGCCACGAACCGTGGACAGCAGCAGCGATTCGATCTGCTTGGCGGACAATACCGACCGATGCGCGGTGATGCTGGCGACCACACTGATCGCAGCGGCCGCAACGGTCGACGCGTCCGCCTCCGATAGTTCCGGACGCAACTGCATCAGCGGAGTGCGAACACGCTGGTTCAGTATCGTGACCGAGCGCCGCAGCGCGAGCCGGTCCGCGGGAGCGAGGTAGCGCCCCTCCCATCGATACAACCCACCGGTACGTCGATTGTCGATGGTGGTGTCGATGATCGCCATCATGACGGCGTCGAGCCGTTCGCGCGGATCCTCGGAATCGAATTCGAGATCTGTTGCAGTGAGCAATGTTCCGGAGAGCCCCATGACCGTGTGCACGAACAGCGCGTACTTCGTCGGAAAGTGTCGATACAGCGCGGGCCCCGAGATATCGAGTGTTGCCGCGATGTCGTCGATCCCCACGGCGTGATACCCGCGTTCGCTGAATGCCTCGGCCGCGGCGGTCAGGATCTGAGCTTTACGATCCTTGGGCCGCCGGCGGGGGGCAGGAGTGGAGCCTGCGGAATGACCGGGCAGGGCAGGAGTGGAGCCTGCGGAATGACCGGGCAGGGCAGGAGTGGAGCCTGCGGAGTGATTCGAGGTTATCCCACATCCGGCATCGGTCATGGTTCCACCTCTCTCGTTCGCCACCTGCGCCCCTCGGCCAGGTTACCCGCAGACCATTGCTTCATCGTCGACCGCAAAGTATGTCTCGGCGAATGTACTCGCACGAGTTCGATGAATGTCATGGATTCCTTGACATCAACGATGATTCGAGTGCTAAGTTAGCGGCAATTCGCATATCGCTCGTGTTCGCGTTGATCGCACAACATCGCACAACTCCGACCGAAACGGCTGCACCATGACAGCTCCAGGACTTCGAACCGAACTCTCCGACGGCATTCTCCGCGTCACCGTCGATCGACCGTCGCATATGAATGCGCTCGACGACGCCACGTGCGCAGCGCTGATCGCGGCATTCGAGTTCGACGACGTTGATGTTCGCGTCGTAGTGCTCACCGGTAGCGGAGGCTCCTTCAGTACCGGCGCCGACGTCGTC
Organism: Rhodococcus sp. EPR-157; assembly: GCF_001647195.1. Lineage (GTDB taxonomy): Bacteria > Actinomycetota > Actinomycetes > Mycobacteriales > Mycobacteriaceae > Rhodococcoides. Next base: position 10,572 of record NZ_LVCV01000556.1, read on the forward strand.
GAACTTGCTACCGCCACACCCGCCAGCGACGCCGAGGCGCGGCAGGCAGCCGAACATACGATGCACCGTGCAGGAGCATTGGCCCGCGCGATCACCAGTTGCCCGGTGCCCGTCATTGCGCAGGTCAACGGCCCGGCAGTCGGGATCGGTGCGTCGATGGCATTGGCATCGGACTTGATCTACGCGAGCGAGGACGCATATTTCCTGTTCGCCTTCAGCAAGATCGGTCTCATGCCCGACGGGGCGAGCAGTCTGCTCGTTCCGGCGGCGATCGGACGCGCGCGAACCAACGCGCTCATGCTTCTCGCGGAGCGGATGCCGGCCGAGGAGGCATTCGCAGTCGGCCTGATCAACGACGTTCTGCCCGCCGACGAGCTCGGAACCCGCGTCGACGCGGTGGCCGCGAGGCTCGTCCGTAGCCCTCGGCGAGCCCTCGAACTGACCAAGAGATCCATCACCGATTCGACGCTGGCGCTTCTCGACGATGCGCTGCGCCGAGAAACCGAGGGACAGATCGAATTGCTTACATCACCTGAGTTCATGCAGCGGGTAGCTGCACTCGCGTCGCCGCAGAAGAAGGGGGCATGACCGTGTTGTACGAACCACAGCGTTCTCGCCGCAACAACTGGAACAACCAGGTACGACGCCACGCGCTGATGCAGCCGGATGCCGTCGCCCTGCGCTTTCAGGGCGCGTCGACATCCTGGTCGGAGTTGTCCGATCGTGTCGATCGATTTGCCGGCGTCCTGAGCCGACGAGGGGTCGGCTTCGGCGACCGCGTACTGATTCTGATGCTCAATCGCCCCGAGTACCTCGAGGCTGTGCTGGCAATCAATGCGTTGGGCGCACTGGCGGTTCCGGTGAACTTCCGCATGACACCGCCCGAGGTCGCGTTCCTGGCACAGAACAGCGGCTCGCGCCTCCTCGTCACCGACGAGACACTGTCACCGCTCGCCGATGCCGTAGTCGCACAGGTGGATTCCCTCACCGAGAAGATAGTCGTCGGCAAGGAGTACGAGGCTCTTCTCGCCGACTCCGAGCCTGCGGAGCCCGTGGACGTCCCGGACGACGCCCCCGCGCTCATCATGTACACCTCGGGTACCACCGGCAGGCCGAAGGGCGCCGTCCTGACGCATGCCAACATGCAAGCCCAAGCATTGACCTGCATTCGGGCGCTGCAGATGCACGGAATCGACGAGGTCGGATTCTGCGCGTCACCGATGTTCCACATCGCCGCTCTCGGCAGCTTGGCGCCGAGCCTGCAACTGGGTATCCCGACCGTCGTGTATCCGGTCGGCGCATTCGATCCGGCAACCCTCCTGGACGTGCTCGCCGCCGAGCGCGTCACCACATTGTTCTTGGTTCCCGTGCAGTGGCAGGCCATGTGCGCCGAGCAATCACGCAACCCTCGAGACCTGAACCTGAGAGTCATTTCGTGGGGTGCGGCCCCGGCGTCGGACACCGTGCTCGAGGCCATGGCCGCGACGTTCCCGAATGCACAGAACGTGGCGGTGTTCGGCCAGACCGAGATGTCGCCCATCACCTGTGTGCTCGACGGCGAGGATGCTCTACGCAAACTGGGTTCGGTAGGGCGCGTCATCCCCACGATTGCGGCACGCGTCGTCGACGACGAGATGAACGATGTCGCGCCCGGCGAGATCGGTGAAATCGTCTATCGCGGGCCGACTCTGATGCAGGGATACTGGGAGAACCCGGACGGCACCGCCGACGCGTTCCACGGCGGCTGGTTCCACTCCGGCGATCTGGTCCGTCAGGACGACGAGGGGTTCGTGTTCGTCGTCGATCGCAAGAAGGACATGATCATCTCGGGCGGTGAGAACGTCTACTGCGCCGAGGTCGAAAACGTACTGTTCGGGCATCCACGCATTCTCGAAGCAGCCGTCATCGGACGTCCCGACGACAAGTGGGGCGAAGTACCGGTCGCCGTGGTAGCACTGAAGGATTCCGAAGACCTCACGTTGGACGAACTCGTCGTATGGCTCGGTGATCACCTGGCGCGCTTCAAGCACCCACGGGAGCTCGTCATCGTCGATGCGCTCCCCCGAAACGCAAGCGGTAAGGTCGTGAAGGTTGCTCTGCGTCAATCGCATTCGACCACGCCCGCCTGACCGGTGAGTTTCGAACTTCCCACCGCCACATCGCCGGCGCGCGATCTCGCGAACCAGGTCGGCGGCCTACTCGCGTTCTCGGTGACGGCATTGTCGCGGACAGTCACCACGATCTTGCGACGACGGTTGTCTCTCGAAGAGACGGTCACGCAAGCATTGTTCGTCGCACGGGTGTGCACCGTTCCGGCTCTGTTGCTGATGCTCCCGATCGGGGTACTGATCGCAGTCTCGGTCGGCTCACTCGCCGGAAGATTGGGCGCCGGTGCCTACTCCGGTGCCGTCGTCGCCTTCGTGGTCGTCGGTCAGGCTGCAGCGCTCGTCTGTGCGTTGATGCTGGCAGGAGTCGCGGGCTCGGCGATCTGCGCAGACCTGGGCTCGCGAACCATCCGCGAGGAAATAGCTGCGATGGAGGTGATGGGCCTCGATGTCGTGGAGCGTCTCGTCGTCCCCAGGCTCATCGCGTCGATGTTCGTCGCGGTGGTCGTGTGCGGCATGGTCACCGCCGTCGGCGTCGGCGCCTGCTTCTTCTATCAGGTCTTCGTCGCCGATCAATCCGCGGGTGCGTTCCTCGCCACGTTCAGCGAGTACGGGCGGGTGTCCGACTTCGTGATGGCAATGGTCAAATCGGTGTGCTTTGCGGTGACATCGACGCTGATCGCGTCGTTCAAAGGTCTGCACGCCAAGGGCGGTCCGAGCGGTGTCGCCGACGCCGTCAACGAGGCCGTCGTGCTCGCGTTCGTCATGGTGTTCGTGGTCAATACCGTTCTCTCCCAACTCTATGCGGTCGTCGTGCCCGCGGTCGGGACTTACTGATGGCCTACGTGCTGAGAGGCTCGGACAGCCTTCATCGCCTGAAGAGGCGAGGCCGCGCTGCCACCACGGCATTCGCCGAACTGGGCCGTCACATGACGTTCTTCGCCGAGACCGTCGCGGCCATTCCCTTCACACTGCGGCGGTATTCCAAGCACGTGGCGCAGCATGTGGGTGAAGTCAGCTTCGGGTACGCCTCGCTGCTCGCGGGTGGGGGAACGATCGGAATTGTCTTTGCAATGTCCGCCGTCGCCGCAATGATGGTCGGCGTCGAGACGTTCCGCGGTCTCGAGTTGATCGGGTTGACGTCGTTGTCCGGCTTGCTGTCTGCCATCGCGAACACCCGTGAACTTGCACCCGTCATCGCCAGCATCGCCCTTGCCGCCAAGGTCGGCACCGGATTCACCGCGCAGCTCGGAGCAATGCGCATCTCCGACGAGATCGACGCACTCGACTCGATGGCCGTACGTCCGATTCCCTTTCTTGCCACGACACGAGTGATCGCAGCCGTAGTCTGCATCGTGCCGATCTACATGGTCGGCCTGATCTCGACGTTCGTCGCAACACGCTTGGTGGTCGTCACATTCGGCGGCAGTTCGGCAGGAACCTACGACTACTACTTTCACCTGGCTCTCACTCCGGCGGACCTGATCTACTCGGTCGTCAAAGCCGCGGTATTCGCCATCATCGTTGCACTCGTGCACTGCTCCTACGGTTTTCACGCCTCTGGTGGTCCGGAGGGAGTCGGCCGGGCCGCCGGGCGAGCACTGCGCACCTCCATCCTCGCGATCGGAATCACCGACGTCTTCCTTACCTTCGTGCTGTGGGGAATCGTTCCCACGGTTCCTGGACTCGGTGCATCGTGACAGCTCCCCCGCGGAGGCTCGGGCCGAACCGCGCTTCCCTCGTCGTTCGCGGAATCACGGCAAGCGTGGTGATCGTCGCGGCCGCTGTCGCCGCTGTCGCCTACGGCGGTGGCGCTTTCGACCGTGGTACCGCCGTGCATGTCGATATCCCAGCTTCCGCCGGATTGCTGATCGGCGAGATCAGTGTGCAGTACAACGGGGTTCAGGTCGGAACAGTCGTCGATATCGACAGCGGTATCGAACGATCGACGGTGACGATGCGGATCGACGCCACAGATGTGCCCGCATCCTCGATGGTGCGGGTCGTACCTCGAACTCTGTTCGGAGATGTGTACTTACGGCTCGTCGACGACGGATCCGATCCCGCCCAACTTGCGTCCGGTGACGAACTGGCGATGGATACATCGACCGAGGCAGTTCAGCTGAGCGAGGTCTACCGTCGCGTCACGGGCCTGCTGGAGCGCCTCGAACCGGCCAAGGCACAGATCGCCCTCACCGAGAGCAGCACTGCCCTGCGGGGCCGGGGCGATAGTCTCGGCGCCACGATCGATCGGCTTGCTTCGCTCACCGCGGTGCTCGAACCTCGCGCACAGTCGGTCATCGATCACACTCCACAGACGCGCACACTCGCCGAGGCCCTCGCGGAGGCAACGCCCGATATCCTTGCCACCGTCGAGGCGACGACGACTCTCTCGCAGACCATGCTCGCCCGATCTCGCGGAGTCGAAAATCTGCTGACCAACGCAGCAACACTTGGCAATTCGGCGTCGATTGCCGCCCAGGAGAACACGTCGAACTCGATCACAGTGATCCACAACGGTGCACCGGTGCTGAGGACAACCGCGGAGAACTCCTCGGGGCTGGGCGCGACCCTCGACATGTTCGAGCCGTTCGGAGCGGCCGGTGCGAGGATCTTCGCGAGTGGCCGGTTCGACATCACCGCTGTCCCCGACTTCTCCTCGCCGCTACCGTATACCGCTGCGCACTGCCCGAAGTACCCCGGACTCGACGGTCCGAATTGCGCGTTGGCCGAAATTCAGGACACCGCAACCACAACCCCGCAACCGTTGAATCCGGCCAGCACGATACTGCTCGCTCCCCTGCTCCGCGGCACGGAAGTGAGGATCCGGTGACCTCGCTACGACGCCCACTGTTCGCACTCATGGCATTCACGACGGCCGGGATTCTGTCCACGATCGTCGTCACCAACACGCTCAGTGTCCCGGTGGCCGGGGACACGACGACACACACAGCCGAGTTCACCGGAGTCGAAGGATTGCGTGCCGGCAACGACGTCACCCTCGCGGGGGTCAGGATAGGCAAGGTCGGCGGCGTGGAATTCACCACCGTCGGTTCACGATCCACTGCCGTCGTCACGTTCGACGTCCAGAAGTCGGTGCCGATCGCCGCCAACGTCACCGCCGCGATTCGGTACGGCGACATGCTCGGCGCACGGTACCTCGCCTTGGTGACTCCGGATGATCCGGCCGGAACACTCGACGATGGCGACAGCATTCCGATCGATCGCACCTCACCGCCGGTAGACCTGACTGCGCTGGTGAACGGCTTCAAACCCCTGTTCGACGCCATCGAACCGGCACAGGTCAATGCGTTGGCTCGCTCCATCACGGATGCATTCAGCGGCGAGGCAGCAACCGTCGACTCGCTGCTTCGCCATATCGCGTCCGTCACGAATGCCCTGGCAGACAACGAACAGGTTCTGAACGATCTGATCACCGACCTCGATTCGGTTCTACAGGTGATGGATTCGCGCGGAGGCGACATCACCCGACTGATCATCGGGCTGACCGAGATGAGCCAGGTCGTCGCCGACCGAAACGCCGCCGTGATCACCGTGCTCGACGACGGCTCCGGCGCGGTACATGCTCTTGCCGACCTCCTGACGAGCACATCCGATTCGCTCGACCGGACCGTCACCGATCTGACCGCGACCACTCGTTCATGGATTCCCGAGACAGCGCAATTCGATCGGACCATGACGGTGCTCCCCGAACTGGCACAGTCGATCAACCATTTGGGTGACTACGGCGGCTGGCTGAATCTGTACACCTGCAATTTCACCCTGAAGGCCGGTGATGCCGAGGTGAACATCTTCGGCGGCACGCACACGGAGATCTGCCGATGAGTACCGCACGTCTCGGGTCGATCGGAATTGTGGCTGTCATTGCACTTCTTGCATCCGCCCTGCTTGTTCCGCAAGGATGGTATCTGGTTCGAACCAGTTCCTACACAGCTCAATTCGCCCACGCAGGAGGATTGGCGGCATCCGATCCGGTGTTCGTCGCCGGTGTCCCTGCGGGTCGCGTCGACAGCATCGACCTTGCGGGCGACCACGTCGACGTGCACTTCCGACTCGACCGCGACCGCACGCTGGGGCACCGCACCACCGCCGCTGTGAAGCTCAGGACCATCCTCGGCAAGCGGTATCTCGACGTCGTCCCCGACGGCACCGGGTCCGTCGGCGACAACAGCACCATTCCGACCGAGCGCACCTCCGTCCCCTACTCGCTCGACGACATCGGCGCAAAGGTTCAGTCGGTCGCCACCGAACTCGACGTCACAGCGCTCGCGTCGATGGTATCCACCCTGCGCGAGACAGTGCCCTCGGATCGTGCCGTCGTGTCCGACGCGCTCACCGGCGTCAGCGCCGCCTCGGCGATGTTGGCACGCAACGACGAGAAGATTGCCCGTCTGCTCGAAGCCGCGACATCGCTCACCACGTCGGTCGCGGCCGAAAGCGAATCGATCGGCATACTGCTCGGCAACGCGCGATTGGTTCTCGAGACGTTGTCGGATAGGCGAAATGCCATCAGCGCCCTGGTGACCGACCTGCGCACGGTTGTCGAATCGGCGACGGTCTTCCTCGATGGCAACGCCACCGAACTCGATGAGCTTCTCATCGACATGCGCTCTGTCACCGACACACTCGACCGAAACGGACGCAACATCGACACTCTGCTGACGACGCTCCCAGCTGGGCTCCGAGCCGTCACCGATGCCACCGGAAACGGGAACTGGGTCGATGTCTCGGCCCCTGCCGGGCCGCTGCCCGACAACCTGCTCTGCGCACTGGGCATATTCGACGGTGACCCAGCAGGCTCCGCTCCCGGGATGCAGGGGTGCAGCGGATGAAGATTCTCGCAGCCCTCGTCGCCGTCGGGTCCGTTGTCAGCGCCTGGTTCGTCTTCTTCGCCTCCGACGACAGCATCACCGTCACAGCGGATTTTTCCTACATCAACGGAATCTACCCGGGCAGCCCCGTGCATGTTCTCGGTGTTCCGGTCGGCACGGTGGATGCAGTCGACCCTCAGGGAACGTCGGTCCGAGTCACGATGAGCGTGGCCTCCGGAGTCGACATCCCAGCGGATGCGGGAGCGTTCGTCATGAATCCGTCGGTAATCAGTGACCGTTTCGTAGAACTCGGGCCCGCATACCGGGGCGGTCCGACTCTGGGCGAGGCGGTGATCCCCGTCGAGCGCAACCGCTCACCGATCAACTGGGATCAGCTCTTGGAGAGCGTGAACACCGTCGCCAGCGCCCTCGGCACACAGCCCTCCGCAGGCTCGAGCGGGATCGGGTCCGCACTGGACATCGTCGCCGACGGGACTGTGGGCCTCGGGCCGGAGATCAACGATGCCATCGGCAACATCTCACGAGCGACAGCCGTGGTCGGCGGAAACAGCGAGGAACTCGGCAGCCTCATCGACAACATCGACCGACTGATCGGTGCCGTCGCCTCCCGTCAAGGCGCCGTCGAGTCGGTGACCGATTCCCTGTCGCAGCTGGGTGCTGAGATACAGCAGCAGGACCTCGACATCGGCGAACCCATCGCGCAACTGCGCTCGATGTTCGATCACCTCGACCGTCTGTTGGTCGACCGGGGCGAAGACCTCCGTGCGGTGCTGCAGAACGCCAGCACACTGACCGGGCAGTTCGCCGCCCAGGATGCACAGTTCGCCGAACTCGTGGACCTGCTTCCGCTCATGATGGAGAACATCGGCAACACCATCGGCGATGACCAGCGCGCTCGAATCCGGTTGAACGTCTCGACCGACCTGGACCAGTTCGCCGTCGCCGTCCCACTGTGTCGTGAACTGGCGTTGCCGATATGCACCGGAGCGGGTATCACCAATCCGATCTCTGTTCCGATCAGCACCTCGAATCCACTCGGGCTCGCGCAGTTGTTGGGAGGAGGGCGATGAGACAGTTGGTCCCACTGATCGCGAGTTGCCTCCTTCTCTCCGGATGCGGTCTCGGACTCGGCCAGCTACCCATCGGCCGATCGGCCGAGGGCGACGATTATCACGTCGTCGCGAATTTCCCTCGCGCCGACCGCATCCGGCTCGGCACCGAGGTCAGGGTCGGCCAGCAACTGGTGGGACGGGTACACGACCTGTCGACGGACGGCACCCACGCGCTTGTCGGACTGAGTCTGTCCCGGTCGGTTCCACTACCCGCCGACGTGACCGCCTCGCTCGAATTGCCGTCGGCACTGGGGGAACCCTATGTACGGCTGACGCTTCCGCAGGATCCTGCCCAGCACACGTTGACCGACGGTGCTGTTCTCGACAACACCGCCATCGGACCGGAACTCGAATCATCTCTCGCCACTCTGGGTCTGGTCCTCAACGGCAGCGGACTCGACCAGCTCCAGACGGTCATGACCGAGATCAACAACGCTTTCGGTGGCCGCGGCCCGGAGATTCGCGACCTTCTGCGCAGCGCCAACAGAATTGCCGCGAACGCAGCTGATCACCAAGGCGAATTCGATCGGGTACTTGCCGCGGCGGGGGCGGTGTCTGCGACGCTGGCGGACAACAGGGCTGCGCTCGACACCGGTCTCACGGTGGCTGCGCCGACGATGGAGTTGCTCGTACGCCAGCGAGACCACATTGCCTCGATTCTCGAGTCCACCTCGTCGTTGGCATCGTCGGCGCAGGATCTGTTCGTGGACGATCAGGATCGACTCACGACGGGCGTGCACGATCTCGCCGACATCGTGAATTCGATTCAGGGATTCAACGATTCGGTGACTCCGACGCTCGCCAACATGAACCAGTTCATCGACGGTTTCAACGGCGCAGTCCATGGCGACTACCTCGTCTTCGACGGCGCCCTCGACCTACCGGAGACGGTCGGAGAGCTGATGACGGGCGGACGCGTCGCCGACGTTCCCGCGACACTGCAGGAACTGCTCGTGCCGGGGGGACCCGCATGAGCAGGGGCGTGCGGATTCAGCTGGTGTTGTTCGTCGTCACTGCTGTCCTCGCTGTGGTCGTCGGCAGCAACTATGCGCTCGGCTCGCAGTCTCTTCGCGGATCGATCGACGTGGTCGCACCGATGACCGACGCGATGAACCTCGGCGTCGGCGCGGGCGTCACGTATCGCGGTGTCGCGGTCGGCACGATCACCGACATCTCTGTGACGCCACACGGCGCGAATGCCCATCTCGCGCTGGATCCAGACACACGGATACCCGTCGGATCGACGGCGAAGGTCACCACCAGCAACGCACTGGGAATCATGAGCCTGGACATCATGCCCAGCACCGCGGATGGTCCGTTTCTCGCAGACGGCGACACACTCGACGTCCCGCCCGAGCTTCACCCGCTACAGCTGGACGAATTGTTGACGCAGATGGCAACGCTCGCCGACTCGATCGACCCCGAGTCCATCACGACTCTGAGCGAGACCGTCGGAACCGCGCTCACCGGCACGGGCGCCGCGCTGAATCAACTGTTCGACGACGTGCACACGCTCGGTCTCCTGCTCGAGTCCCACGCCCCGGCGCTCGCGAACATCGTCGATTCCTCGCTGCCGATGCTCGACGCCGCCGCGGCACAGGCGGACGGCGTCGCCGGCGCGGCCGCAGCGACACGGGACGTCACTCAGCAGCTTCTCGCGCAGCAGCCGTCCTTGATCTATCTCGTGGATCGATCACCCGACGCGCTCCTCGCAACCAGTCGACTGCTCGACGACACGCGCGGGACCGTCGGCGCGTTGATGACCAACCTCGTGACCGTCACCGATGCGCTCGGGGACCGCACACCCGCGCTGTCTGCATTCCTGACGACCACGCCGGAAACTCTGGAGAAGCTGACGTCCATCGTGCACGGCGACCGTGGAGATTTCACGCTCGTGGCCACCCAGGGCCCGGTCTGCTGGTACGACACCGAGCGCCGAACCGTCGGCGACGAATCTCCGCGCGATCCCGACCTGTCGCTCTACTGCCCACCCGGGGACGACCTCGCGCAGCGAGGTTCTGCGAACGCCCCACGACCGAACGATCTCGGTCTATCGGGCGCGACCTCGCCGGGCAACGTCACCGGGCCACCTGTCGTCGACGATCCCCTTCTCATCCCGACCGGGGTGGAGGCGCTCGACTACTGGAAGAAGCTCCTGGAAGGAGTGCAGAAGTGACCGTACGGAAGATCGTGGCCGCGCTCGTGATCCTTGCTCTCGCAACCGGTGTGGCCGTTCTCGGCTACCTCCACCTGGGAGACCGCAAGCTCGACGACCTACGGGCGACGGCATTGGCGTCGGCGACGCAGTTCACCGAGGAACTCGCGACGTACGACTTCGACGACTCGGGCGCAAACCTCGACCGCGTCACGGCCGTATCCACCGACGAGTTCGCGCAGACGTACCGCGACGTGTCCGGGAAACTTCAGGGGTTGCTGACGAGCGGGCAGGGCTCCTCGACGGGACACGTTGTCACCGCAGGGATCGTCGAAATGGACGACCGAAATGCACTCGTCGCGGTGTTCCTCGATCAGGAGGTCCGCAACCTGTCGGTACCCGACGGCCGCACCGATTCCTCGCGCATGGTGATCGGTCTCGAGCGCGTCGGCGATCGATGGTTACTTGCCTCAGCGGAGCCCCGGTGAGACGGCTGCGAGGACGGACAGTGACATGATCGCAGGCCTGCCGAGAAGGCCGAAGTGCTGGTCGGGGCACACCCCCAATCACAAAGCACGTAGCCTGACTGAGAAGGTACGGTGGCTCCAGTTCGAATGACATGCGTGTCGTTCGAAAAGATTGTCGGAGCCACCAGGCACGATGCAAGAGGGTCCCGACCATGTCACCAAAGCGACGGGTCACCACTATCGAGGAGATAAGGCCATGGCTTTACCAGTATTGACTCCGGAACAGCGCACCGCGGCTCTGGCCAAGGCTGCCGAGGCGCGCACCGCCCGGTCGAAGCTGCTGGCCGCCGTCAAGTCCGGCGAGCTCAGCGTCGCTGACGTTCTCGCGAAGGCCGAGAACGACGAAATCGTCAAGAAGACCAAGGTGTCCGCCCTGATCAAGGCACTTCCGGGTGTCGGTTCGGTGCGCGCCGCACAGCTGCTCGAGCAGCTGTCCATCGCAGATACCCGCCGCATCGGCGGCCTCGGCGCGAACCAGCGCGAAGCGCTGCTGGCGGCCGTCGCGTCCTGATACAGGGCTTGTGCGGTACAGGTCACACTCGACGGGGCTAGCATTTCCCCATGAACGTCGAAGTGACCCTGCTGCCCGGGATCGGGGTGCGGAAAGATTTCGCCCTCGCATCCGGGCGCCGCATCGGAGTCATCACCCGTAAGGACGGCGCGAACGAGCTCATCGTGTCGCGCAAAGATGACCCTGACGCAACACAGGCGTCCATCACCTTGAGCAATGAGGAAGCGGCGGCGCTGGGCAATCTGCTCGGCACGCCGCAACTCATTGCTCAACTCGGGGAAGAGCATCGCGATCTCCCCGGCATCAACACCCGCCAGCTCCCGATCCGCGAAGGTTCGCGGTACGACGGTCGAGCTCTCGGCGACACCACCATGCGCACCAGAACCGGCGTTTCCATCGTTGCGGTGATGCGCGCGGGTCAGGTGCAACCATCACCAAAACCGGACTTCACGCTTATTGCAGGCGACTTGCTGGTCGCTGTCGGCACAGCCGACGGTCTCGACGCAGCCACCAAAATTCTCGGCAACAACTGAGACGGACGGGGCGAGAAGAGACGGGGTCGACCGATGGCGGAGAGCGCACTTGCGTTGACCGAGCTCGGCGCAGTGTTCTTCGCACTCGGAATCCTCGCGCGCGTCGCCGGCAAGATCGGCGTCTCACCGATCCCGTTCTACCTACTCGGCGGACTTGCCTTCGGCAACGGTGGTGTCCTCACGCTCGGTGGCATCGACGAATTCACCGAACTTGCCAGCGAAATCGGTGTCGTCCTGCTCCTTCTGCTCCTCGGGCTCGAATACACCGCCACGGAACTCGTCACCGGCCTCCGGCGATCGTGGATGGCGGGAATTGTCGACATCGTTCTCAACTTCACACCGGGAGCCGTCGTCGGCCTGATGCTCGGGTGGGGTGGCGTCGGAGCGCTGGTTCTCGGCGGCGTCACGTACATCTCGTCCTCCGGCATCGTCGCCAAGGTCCTCACCGATCTCGGACGGCTCGGCAACCGTGAAACACCGGTGGTGCTGTCGATCCTTGTGTTCGAGGACCTGGCGATGGCCGTGTACCTGCCGATCCTGACGACAGTGCTTATGGGGGCCGGTCTACTCGGTGGGCTCGAAGCCCTCGCTGTCTCGCTGCTGGTGGTCACCATCGTGCTGGTGGTGGCGCTACGGTACGGCAGATTCGTCTCGGCACTGCTGGACAGCCAGGACCGCGAAGTGATGCTGCTCAATGTCCTCGGTGCGGCGCTGCTCGTCGCCGGCATCGCGTCCGAACTACAGGTGTCCGCGGCGGTGGGTGCATTCCTCCTTGGAATCGCGATCTCCGGGTCGACGGCCATGAACGCCACCCGTGTGCTCGAACCCCTGCGTGATTTGTTCGCGGCGATGTTCTTCGTCGTGTTCGGCCTGGCAACCGACCCGGCGACCATCCCCCCGGTCCTGGGCTGGGCTATCGTGCTCGCCGTCGTCACCACGTTCACCAAGGTGCTGACTGGAGCCTGGGCGGCGGGGCGTCAGGGGATCGGGCTGCCTGGCCGTCTGCGAGCGGGCGCAGCGCTGGTCGCGCGCGGCGAGTTCTCCATCGTCATCGCGGGCCTCGCGGTCGCCGCAGGGGCGGTCGAAGGCGAATTAGCTGCATTGGCCACCGCCTACGTGCTGCTCATGGCGGTACTGGGGCCGGTGGCAGCGCGCGTGGTGGAGCCGCTGGCACGGACGGTCATCGGCCCGAAGCCCTCCCTATGAATGCGGCGTCACGCCGATCGCATCCATCCGCTCTCGGGGCGCCGCCTGCATGGCACACCACCCGTGTGATTTGCTGACCGATATGACTCAGCGGCGTCGCTCTTCATCGGAAGGCGAATCCGCTCTGCGCCGACGCCCACAGCTGTCCGAGGACGTCGCAAACCATGTTCGGCACATGGTCATGTCCGGCGAAGTTCTTCCGGGTAGCTACATCAGGCTCGACGAGACTGCAGCCGAGCTCGGGGTCAGCGTCACCCCGGTGCGGGAGGCACTACTGACACTGCGCGGTGAGGGGATGGTCGAGCTGGTCCCGCACCGCGGATACGTCGTGTCGCCGCTGACCCCGGAAGACATCGTCGACATCTTCTGGTTGCAGGGGCAGATTGCCGTCGAACTCGTACGGCGTGCGGCCCCGAAAATTACCGCCGAGGTGATTTCGGAGCTCGAATCGTTCAACGCATCTCTGTCCGCCGCGGTCGAGAAGGGGCAGGCAGAGGAAGTCGAGTTCAGCGAGTTCGAGTTCCACCGGGTGCTCAACCGGCTCACCAACGCGAACAAGCTGGCGTGGTTCCTCAACAACGCGACCCGGTATACGCCGACGCGGCTGTACGCGTCCGATCCGACGTGGGGGCGAGCGGCGGTACGAAATCACGAGGAGCTGATCGAGGCACTCCGCATCGGCGACGTCGAGCGGGCGTGCACGCTGATGCGGCAGCAATTCACCGACGGAGCCGAGAGGCTCATCGCCCACCGCGGGGCTTAGTCGCAGAAACAGAGAAAAAGCCAGTGGCGGCTCCGCCGCCGAAAGCCAGAGGCGGCTCCGCCGCCAGTGGCACGGTTAAGTGCATTGGAGTGCACTCAACCGCGCCACTGGGCGCGGAGCGCCCCTACCGAACTTGCAGTCAGCGCAAGGAATCCGGGGCGGTGAAACGCTCACCGTACTTCGCTGCGAGCTCGTCGGCACGCTTGACGAACCCTGCCTGACCACCCTTGTAGCCGACGACGTACTGGTGCACGCCACCGGTCCAGGCGGGGTAGCCGATGCCGAAGATCGAGCCGATGTTGGCGTCAGCGGTGGTGTTCAGGACACCCTCGTCGAAGCACTTCTGGGTCTCGATGGCCTCGATGAACAGCATCCGCTCGATGAGGTCTTCGAACGGAACGTCCGCCGAACCCGACTTGAAGGCATCGCGCAGTCCGGGCCACAAGCCGGTGCGCTTGCCGTCCGCGTACTCGTAGAAGCCCGCACCCTTCGTCTTCGATGGACGCTCGAACTCGTCGACCATCTTGTCGATGACCGCACCCGCCGGATCCTCGGGAGGGGTCTGACCCGCAGCAACGAGCGCGTCGTAGGTCTCCTTGCGAATCTTCTGCATCAGGTTGAGCGTCAGCTCGTCGGACAGCTGCAGCGGCGCTGCCGGGTATCCGGCCTGCAGACCTGCCTGCTCGATGGTCGCCGGCTCGACGCCCTCACCGAGCATCGCGATGGCCTCGTTGATGAACGTGCCGATGACGCGCGAGGTGAAGAATCCGCGACTGTCGTTGACGACGATCGGGGTCTTCTTGATGAGCTGCACCAGGTCGAATGCCTTCGCCAACGCGGCGTCCGACGTCTTGTCGCCGCGGATGATCTCCACGAGCGGCATCTTGTCGACGGGCGAGAAGAAGTGGATCCCGATGAAATCTTCCTGACGCTTCACACCCTGAGCGAGGCTCGTGATGGGCAGCGTCGAGGTGTTGGAACCGAGCAGCGCGGTCGGATCGACCAGATCCTCGATCTCCTGGAAGACCTTCTGCT
>NZ_LVCV01000557.1 GCF_001647195.1 Rhodococcus sp. EPR-157
GCACGGTGTCAGCGTCGGCGCGATCGTGAAGTCGCTGGTCTTCCTGCTCGACGACGATCCGGTGCTGCTGCTCGTGTCCGGAGCGCATCAAGTGAACCTGGAAGCAACTGGCAAGCGCCTCGACGGCACCCTGACGCGCGCCCCCCTGGAACTGGTGAAGCACTCCACCGGCCAGCCGATCGGCGGTATCGCGCCGGTCGGTCACCCGACCAATCTGCCGACGTTCATCGACGAGACCCTGTCCGGTTACCCCGAGTTGTGGGCTGCAGCCGGACACCCCAACACGGTGTTCCGGACCACATACTCCGAACTCCTCCGGATCACTGCAGGGCTCGCGGTAGATGTCACGTGATCCGGCGTCAGGAAGCCAGAACTCTGCTGGGCACGCGCGATCCGGTGGCCGACGCAACAGCGTCGCCGGAGAACGTGACGCCGCGATCTTCGAGCCACGGAACGACGCCACTCGCGATCCGCTCGAGGTTTCGCTGCTCCGGTCCGATCGGTATCAGCGTCACGCCGTCGGCCACGTCGGCGGCTTTCACGTCGGCGACAAGCCCTGCCAACCCCGACGCCGTACCGACGTACCGAATGGAATCGGGCACGTCAGGTGCGTTCAGCGCCACGAACTCTCGACGCGCCGTCCGTGCGTCGTCGGCGATGTAGATTTCGATGTCGAGGAAGACCGCGACGCTGTCGGCGTCCTTGCCTGCCTCCACGACCTCGGCTCGCGCGCGAGAGCGGGCCTGCTGCCCTTCACGGAGATCCGAGGCACGAACGCGTGTGAACGTCTCGGTCGGTCGAGCATCGGTGATTTCGGTCCAGGTTCCGGATGCCGTGAGAGCAACCCGGACAGCTGAAATGTTCGACATGAAGTGTTGTCCTGTCGTGCGTGGGGTGAGCGAGGTCTGCGGGCTACGCCGACGGCCTACACG
>NZ_LVCV01000558.1 GCF_001647195.1 Rhodococcus sp. EPR-157
GTCGGACTTCTCCTGCGTGGTCTTGCCACGCGAGAGAGCCTTGGCCTCGATGGCCTCGGAATACGCCTTACCCTTCTGCGCAGACTCGAGCGCCACGTCCTTGAGGACGACCTCGATGCCCGCCTTCGCGCACACGTACGCGATGCCTGCGCCCATCATGCCTGCGCCGAGGACTGCGACCTTGGTGAACGTCGTCTTCTCGATGCCGTCCGGACGGGACTTGCCCGCGTTGATCGCCTGCAGATCGAAGAAGAATGCCTGAATCATGTTCTTCGAGACCTGGCCGACGACCAACTCGGTGAAGTAACGCGACTCGATGGTGCACGCATTGTCGAAGTCGACCTGCGCACCTTCGACTGCAGCAGCGAGAATCGCGCGCGGAGCCGGCATCGGTGCGCCCTTGATCTGCTTGCGCAGGTTGGACGGGAACGCCGGCAGGACCTGCGCGAGCTTGGGGTTCGACGGCGTGCCGCCGGGGATCTTGTAACCCTTGACGTCCCACGGTGCGACGCCACCCTCAGGGTTGGCCTTGATCCACGCCTTTGCGGCGGGCACCAATTCTTCGATGCTGCCGACCAATTCGTGAATCAGACCGACCTCGAGAGCCTTCGCCGGACGGAACCGGGTGCCCTGTGCGAGGACGGTCATGAAGCCGTTCTGGATACCGAGCAGCCGCGTGATACGGGCAACGCCACCGCCTCCGGGCAGCAGGCCGAGCGAGACCTCGGGCAGACCGATCTGCACACCGGGTACGTCGGCCGCGATGCGGTGATGCGTCGCGAGGGCGATCTCGAGTCCGCCGCCGAGTGCTGCACCGTTGATGGCAGACACGACCGGCTTGCCGAGCTTCTCGATGCGACGCAGCTGAGCCTTCACTCCCTGCACCTCGTCGAAGACCTGCTGTGCGTCCTCGGGGCGAGTAGCCAGAATGTTGTTCAGATCTCCGCCGGCGAAGAAGGTCTTCTTCGAGGACGTGAGGACAACGCCGGTGATGCTGTCCAGCTCCGCTTCGAGGCGGTCGACGGTGGCGCCCATCGATTCCTTGTAGAGCTGGTTCATCGTGTTGGCGCCCTGGTTCGGGTCGTCCATCGTGAGTACGACGATGCCGTCGGCGTCCTGGTCCCACTTGATCATGTTGTTTTCAGACATCAGTTGTTCCTCAGACTCGCTCGATGATGGTGGCAACGCCCATGCCGCCGCCGATGCACAGGGTGATCAGCGCGTATCGGCCGCCGCGGCGCTCGAGCTCGTCGAGCACAGTTCCGGTGATCATGGCGCCGGTGGCGCCGAGCGGGTGGCCCATCGCGATGGCGCCGCCGTTGACGTTGAGCTTCTCGTTCGGGATCTGAAGATCCTTCTGGAACCGAAGCACGACGGACGCGAACGCCTCGTTGAGTTCGAAGAGATCGATGTCGTCGACGGTCAGTCCTGCAGTTGCGAGAACCTTCTTCGACGCAGGCGTGGGGCCGGTCAACATGATCGTCGTGTCGGCGCCGCTCGTCGCGGTCGCAACGATGCGGGCGCGAGGCACGAGGTTCAGGTCCTTGCCTGCCTGCTCGCTGCCGACGAGGACGAGTGCCGCGCCGTCGACGATGCCGGAGCTGTTGCCGCCGGTGTGCACGTGATCGATCTTCTCGATCCAGTGGTACTTCTGCAGCGCTACGTCATCGAATCCGCCCATCGCGGCGATGCCGGTGAACGCGGGGTTCAGCTTGCCGAGTGACTCGACGGTGCTGCCCGGACGCATGTGCTCATCGTGATCGAGGATGAGCAGACCGTTCTGGTCCGTCACCGGAACGACCGACTTGGCGAAGTATCCGCCCGTCCATGCTGCTGCTGCACGTTCCTGCGACTGCACGGCATAGGCGTCGACGTCTTCGCGGCTGAACCCCTCGATCGTCGCGATGAGATCGGCACCGATGCCCTGCGGCGCGAAGTACGTGTCGTAGTTGGTGGCTGGGTCCATCGCCCAGGCTCCACCGTCGCTACCCATCGGGACACGCGACATGGACTCGACGCCACCAGCGATGACGACCTCGTCCCATCCTGAGCGCACCTTCTGTGCTGCCAGGTTGACCGCTTCGAGGCCGGACGCGCAGAACCGGTTGAGCTGGAAGCCGCCGACGGTGTCGGGCATCTTCGCGGCGAGGACCGCGGTGCGCGCGATATCGGCGCCCTGGTCACCCACCGGGGAGACGACACCGAGGATCAGGTCGGAGATGCGGTTCTCGTCGAGGTCTGGGAATCGTCGACGCAGTTCGTCGATCAGGCCGGTGACCAGCGAGATCGGCTTGACGGAGTGCAGTGCACCATTCTTCCCCTTGCCACGCGGGGTTCTGATGGCTTCGTAAATGAACGCTTCTGTAGTCACAGGGCGGTCGTTCCTTCCACGTACTTCTCATTCGGCGGCGGCACCGTAAGGCGCCACTGGACTCGAGGAATACACCTCGGCTTCGTTCAGCCTAGAACGCGTTACATCACCGGGTGAAGGACCCAAACGAGCGAACTACGTGACCGGTGTGTTCGTTTGAGCCGATCGAGGCGGGGGTAGAACTAGCATCACCAGTGGGGGAACATTGGCCAGCGACGGAGATGATGACCATGGAAACCCAGAAGCCGTTCACGATCGGGGCGCACGTCAAGGTGCGGTACAGCTCCGACCCGACGCTGCCCCGAGATAAATGGAGCAAGGAGTCGGGCGTGATCAAGGAAGACTTCGGCGAGCAGATCACCGCAGCCACCGGTCGCAGCTGGGCACAGGCGCACCGCTTCGCAGTCGCGCTCGACGACGGCCGGCTCGTATTCGTGGATCCGGAGAACCTGGAGCAGGCCTGACGGGCGGATGCAGTCCGGCGGGGTGCAGTCACCCTTTGTGCCGAGCTAGCACCCCCGCTCGCCTCCGGGCAGGTGTTCTAGCTCGGCAAAAGGTGTGCTAGCTCTGTGGAAGGTGCTCGATCCCCGCGGCACCTACTCCTTGAGCGGAGTCGCCCCGAGCTGCGCCTGCAACAGTTCCATCGCTACGGTCTCCGGATCGCGTCGAACCGACGGGTCGGCGGGTTCGGCAGCGGCCTTGAGCAGCTCTTCCTCATCCTCCGGGGTTTCGGGCGGCGGCGGTCCGGCCGGCTCGGGGTCGTCCGGGTAGTCCGGGGCCTCGGGCGGAGGAATGTCGTCGTACGCAGAGCCACCGCCCCCTCCCGAACCGCTCCCACCCGAACCATCGCCTGCTGAACCGAAGGCGTCATCGGTCGTCCGCGCCGGCTTACTCTGGCTCGGACGTGAGAACTTGGTGAGCGGGGCCTTCGGAGCTTCCTGCCCACCCTTGGACACCGGAGCGTCGTCGGCGGGTGCGGCTGCTCCGACGACACAGGTTACGGCCCAGTCGACGCCGAACACATCACGCAGTGCGTCACTGATGACGTCGGCATTCCTCGGTTCCTGCAGCCGCTTGGCGAGGGGAGCCGAATCGTGGCCGAGCGTGATCGACCCGGCGTCGACCGCCCGCACCGAAGCTCCGGACAGCATGACCTCGACGGTGCGGCTACGTTCGCGGACCTTGACTCTGACCTCGGACCACACCGCGCGCACCGCCGCTGCATCGGGTTGGTTGGACGCAGCGGCAACAGGTTCGGGCTCAGGTTCCGGCGCGGGCTCTGGTTCAGGCTGCGGTTCGGACGCAGCATGCACGGGGTCGAACGCCGGCTCGGGCTGTGGTTCCGAAACGGGCTCAGGTTCCGGCATCGGCACAGGTTCCGGCGTCGGCGTCGGCTCAGTTTCCGGCCTCGGCACAGGTTCCGGCGTCGGCTCAGGTTCCGGCGTCGGCTCAGCAGGCACCACAGCAACAGGCACCGGCTCAGCAGGAGCCGCATCGGCTGCCGGCCGCTGGGACGGACGGACGAACTTCGGCGCAACCTCCTCGACGGGCGGTGCCGCCTCGGGTCGACGCTGCACAGTCACCTGATCGACAGCGGCTTGCTCGCCCGCGGGAAGGGTGACGTCGAGCCGTCGCTCCAGCCGCTCCAGCCGCTGCAATACAGCCGATTCCGCATCCGACGCAGACGGAAGCAGCATCCGAGCGCACATCACTTCGAGGAGCAGCCGCGGAGCCGTGGCGCCTCTCATCTCACCGAGACCAGTGTGAACGATCTCGGCGTAGCGAGCGAGGGTCGCCGACCCGATGCGTTCGGACTCCTCGCGCAGACGCTCGAGAACGTCACCGGGGACGTCGACGAGGCCACGCTCGCCCGCGTCCGGGACGGCACGCATCAGTATGAGATCGCGGAGTCTCTCGAGGAGGTCGGTCGCGAACCGACGTGGATCGTGACCGGCGTCGACGACCTTGTCGATGGTTCCGAACAGCGAGCCGCCGTCGCCGACTGCCAGCGCGTCGACAGCCTCGTCGATGAGCGCAACATCGGTAACGCCGAGCAACGACAGCGCACGCGGATAGGTGACTCCTTCCGGCCCAGCGCCGGCAAGCAGTTGGTCGAGCACACTGAGGGAGTCACGCGGCGAACCGCCACCCGCGCGGATGACCAGCGGAAAAACCGGGGCCTCGACCTCGACATTCTCCTGCGCGCAGATCTTTTCCAGCAACCCACGCATCGTCGACGGCGGAAGCAGACGGAACGGATAGTGGTGTGTTCGCGACCGGATGGTCGGAAGGACCTTTTCCGGTTCCGTCGTCGCGAAGATGAATACGAGATGTTCGGGCGGCTCTTCGACGACCTTGAGCAGCGCGTTGAAGCCCGCCGTCGTGACCATGTGGGCCTCGTCGATGATGAAGATGACGTAGCGCGATTCGGCGGGCGCATAGACGGCCTTGTCGCGAAGATCACGGGCGTCGTCGACGCCACCGTGACTCGCTGCGTCCATCTCCACCACGTCGAGGTTTCCGGGTCCGCCCGGTGCGAGGGCGACGCAGGAATTGCACACCCCGCACGGCGTCGATGTCGGACCTTCGGCGCAGTTCAGCGATCGCGCGAGGATGCGCGCAGACGAGGTCTTTCCGCAGCCGCGAGGGCCGGAGAAGAGATAGGCGTGGTTGATCCGATTGGCGTTCAGCGCAACACTCAACGGCTCGGTGACGTGCTCCTGCCCGACGACATCAGCGAACGTCGCAGGACGGTACTTTCGGTAGAGAGCCACGCCTGGAAGGGTACCGGCGCACACCGACGCAAGCATCGATGGCCCGATACAAGACCCGGGTCATTCCGTGGGCTGGACCATTCGAATGCGCGTGAGGGTGAT
Source organism: Rhodococcus sp. EPR-157 (assembly GCF_001647195.1). GTDB lineage: Bacteria > Actinomycetota > Actinomycetes > Mycobacteriales > Mycobacteriaceae > Rhodococcoides. The sequence continues at coordinate 5,248 of NZ_LVCV01000558.1, forward strand.
GCTGCGTCGCCCGTTCGACTGTGCCGACCATCCGTGAACGACTCCTGCGTCGAGCACGACGTCGCTGAGCTCGTCCATGATCGTGCCGCGCTTGGTATCCAGGCAATTCACCCGGACCGTGCCCCCAAGGGCAACCGCACGGGCCAATGCATCGACATCACGCGGCGCCAGCTGACACCATGCTCGGATCGACCCGGCCACTCGATCGACGTCGACATCCACCGCAGTTCCCGACGCCAGTGCCGCGGCGAGGACGGCAGGTGGGGTGCCCGCCCGGATCGCGAAGACCGGACCGGAAGCCGCCCGAGGCGCGTGGGCCCTCGAGACCTTCACGTCCGCCGCTGCACCCTCGACTGTCGGCGCATGCCCGGCTTCGCGGAGAACGTCCAGAACCAGACGGGCCGGAAGTGACGACACGACGACGGTGGGGGCGACGATGCGCGCCTTCAACTTCTCCAGTGACGCTATCTCTCGAATCAGCGATTCGTCGTCGCTCACGACGACACTCGACGCTGAACGGACGACCATGTGGCCGTGTCTCCGCGCGCAATCCTTGATCAAGTAGTCGAGCGACTGCGGTATGTCGGTGACGGCGACCTCGGACAGTTCGGCACACAGGTTCTCGGCCGTGCCACCGTCGTCGAAATATCGTCGAACCGATCCCGGGGAGAAACGCCACGTCGACGCCGCATCTTTCGATTCGGCAGTGGCAGCGCCGGAGAGGAGGTTCGAGATGCGCTCGCTTACCGGTCCGGTCACGACGGCGGTGAGATCGGGCAACAGCCGCAGCACACACTCCGACCCGTCGACGATGCGGTCCACGATCGGAGCGATGACCGTCTCGACAGCGCCCACGCCGCAACGGCCGAGACCGCCGAGCGCGCTCGACAGTTCGGTCGGCGCATGTCCCGCCAGCAGTCCCAGCCACGACAGTTCACGCCAGATCGCCTCGAGGTCCCCTGGATCGGCTGCGTCGACGAATCCCGGCAGTAACCACTCGAAATAGCGAAGCGCCGATGCGTCGTCGGCGACGCCCTTCGCTGGCATGGATGCGAGAACAGCGTGCCGAAGCATCGCAGTGGACGCATTGCTCGGATACACGCTCAGCACCTTGGCGCCAGAGAGATTGGTCGGCGAACCGTCCAGGCACCACCACTCGGCGATCATCGACACCAGCTTCTCCGCGCGGCTCGACGCCTTCCATGCGGGGAAGTCTGTGGTGCTTCGCACGACGCCGCGTCCATGCTGAAGCAGTCCCATCGACCGGCCCAGTTCCAGCACCAGTTCGACCAC
>NZ_LVCV01000559.1 GCF_001647195.1 Rhodococcus sp. EPR-157
CGAATCGACCGCGTCGAGCACTGCGTCGGCCGTCTCGCAGAAGCGTGCGATCGCCCGCTGCTGTCCCGCGAAGTCCACGTCTGCAGACTCGCCTGGCCACGGGCACGCCAGGCTCGGGACACCATCGAGTTCGAGTCCATCGAGCGCAGATGTCCGATACCCGTCGCCGCTCGGCCACGCGAGGGCCCGGTCGACGAGCGCTGCCAGGGCTCGGTCGATGTCCTCCGCCGTGTTCTGGCCGCCTTCGTCGAATCTGACGGCGAGCTCCGAGCGCGTCCGGATGTCCTTCGATGCCGCCAGGACACTCCGCGCGCCATGGTCGAGCGAACGCACGGCCGCGCCCACCGACTGCGGAGTCTGCAGCAGGTGAGCCAGTGCTGCATAGGTGCGCGGCGGGGGGTCGATTGCGACGTCGATGCGGTTGTCGAGCAGCCGCGCAAGTGCCGCCTCGTCCAGACCTTCGAGCCACTCGCGCTGCGACGTCACTTCTTCTTCGCTGCAGCCTTGGCGGCCTTCTTGAACTCACGCACTTCGAGGAGTGACTTCTCGTCGACGACGTCGGCAATGGAACGCCGAGATCCGTCGTCCCCGTACGCACCTGCGGCCGTGCGCCAACCCTCGGGTGTGACACCCATCTGCTTTCCGAGAAGAGCAAGGAAGATCCGAGCCTTCTGGTCGCC
>NZ_LVCV01000560.1 GCF_001647195.1 Rhodococcus sp. EPR-157
GTCGACGAGGTACTGCGCGAGTCCCTGGATCCGCTTGGCCATCGACCCCGGGAACCGATGCACGGCAGGAGTCGTGGCACAGACGGCGGCGAACTCGTCGGGATCCGCCTCCGCGATGGTGTCGACCTTCAGGTCACCGAGCCTGTCGACGAGCTTCTTCGGACCTGCAAACGCCGATTCCATCGGTACCTGCTGATCGAGAAGCATGCCGATGAGCAACGCGAACGGGTCCTCCGCCAGCAATGCGTCGGCCTCGACGTCACCGGTCAGGTGCAGTGTGGGAGACATGACCGAATCTTCTCACGCACGAGAGGCCTAGGTGATCGACACCAACTGCGTGATGTCGTCGAACGGCAACGGCCCGTCGACGATGGCACCGACGACCGCGTTGTTCAACGTGATCGATCCGCCGTGGTTGTCGAGGAAGGCTGTGTCGGCGGCGTCGCGCCCGGTTGCGATGCGCACCAGCGTCGAACGGGGTGCGAGGCAGGTGGCGTCGACAACCCGCCACTGACCTTCGACGAAGGCTTCTGCGACAGCGTGGAAGTCCATCGGATCGCACCCGGGGGCATACACCGCGACGAGCCGAGCAGGAACGTTGACAGCGCGAAGGAGCGCCACGACGAGGTGAGTGTAGTCGCGGCACACACCGGCACCGGCCAGAAGCGTGTCGACGGCACCGTCGATCGGATCACTGCTTCCCGGCACGTAGCTCAGCCGAGCGCCGACCCACGACGACACTTCGGCGAGAAGCTTCTCCGACGGTTCGTAGGATCCGAATTCCGTTGCGGCGAAACCGAAGAACTTGTCGGCTTCGGCGTATCGACTCGGTCTGAGGTACAGCGACAGATCGTAGTCCGACGCCGGCGCCGGTTCGGTATTGCCGTAGATCGTGGCCGAGTAGGACACTTCGAGTTTGCCGACGCCCGCATGCAGCTTGTGGATGCGCGTACCGTGCGCGCCACTGATCTCCTGCGCGTCGACGGGTTGCCCGTCGAGTGTGAACGACAGTGCTTCCCACACGTCCGCGCCGGGATGCGGTGCTACCGCGATCTGAAATTCGAGTGTGCTGGCCTCGGTGACATCCACGTCGAGGTAGGCCGAGACGTCACGTTTCATTGTGGTGATCCTGCCATCAGTCGGACGAACGTGCAGATCATGAGTCTTCAGAACGAAATTCTCCAGTGGCGAGGAAGATGACGCGCTTGGCGACTTCGACGGTGTGATCGCTGAAACGCTCGTAGAACCTGCCGAGCAGGGTGATGTCGACTGCAGCGGGAACCCCGTGCGGCCAATCCGGCGCGGAGGTCAGCACGAAGAGACTGCGGTGCAGCTGGTCCATCTCCTCGTCGGCCGTCCTCAGCTCGACCGCGAGCTCCGGATCCCGCGTCAACAGAACCTCTCGCGTCGATCTTGCCTGCGCGACGGCAACGCGCCCCATCTCGGCGAACACCGCCTCCACTTCGGGAGGAAGCACGTGAGCAGGGTGACGCCGCCGGACAAGCTCGGCGACATGAATCGCGAGCCCACCCATTCGCTGGAGGTCGGCGACGATGTGGATCCCGCTGACCATGATCCGCAGGTCGAGTGCGACGGGCGCTTGCAGCGCGAGTACCGAGAATGCCTTGAGTTCCCATTCGGTCGCGAGCAGGTCGATCTCGTCGCGGCTGCCGATCGTCTCCTCGGCCAAGTGCAGGTCAGCGTTCAGCAGCGCGGTCGTCGCCGACTCCATCGCCGACTCGGCCATCCTGCACATGTCGGTCAGGTCGGAGCGAACCGAATCGAGCTGCTCGTTGTAGGACTCACGCATGACGGCAGCCATTCACAGCTGTGCGCGCGACGGAACGCTGTTCGTCGAAAGTCCCCATGTGCGTCGATCCTCACCGTAGAAATCTACGAGTTTTTGTACCCCCGCCTGCATCTTTCTACACTTCGACGATTTGTGGGATCCTGCTGACCGTGACGGTCGTCAAATCAATTCTGTTGTTCGGTGTAGCTGCTGTGTTCGAGATCGGCGGTGCATGGTTGATCTGGCAGGGCGTCCGTGAACATCGCGGCTGGATCTGGGTCGGCGCAGGGGTGATCGCACTCGGCGCGTACGGCTTCGTTGCGACGCTCCAGCCCGACGCCAATTTCGGTCGCATACTCGCGGCCTACGGAGGCGTCTTCGTCGCGGGGTCGCTGGCGTGGGCCATGGTCGCCGACGGCTTCCGCCCCGACCGGTGGGACGTCACCGGCGCGTTGATCTGTCTGGCCGGCGTCGCCGTGATCATGTACGGCCCGCGCTGACCCGCGGGCCGTAACCGATCAGCAGTTGGTCGGCGCAGGCACTCCGTAGAAGCGATCCTTGATCCAGTTCTGCGCCTCGCCGATACCGAGAAGGTCCGGGATGAGATGTCCTGCACCCGATCCGGGAACGATCGCCGGTACCTGCGCGGCACTGAGCTGAACCGTGGCACCCTTGCTGCACCACGCGCCGCCGAGCTCGACGGCTTGTCCGTGCGGCACGATGTCGTCGGACGTGCCGGACTGGATCAGCACCGGAGCCGTCGGGGTACGTTCGCCGATCTTGTTCTTCGACAGGATTTCCTGCGCTTCGGGCAACCGGTCGAGCACAACAGACATCGGTTCGCCGGTGGTGGTGTACTCGGTGGTTCGGTGCAGCCCCACCGTCAGAATCGTCTCGCCGACACACTGATTGGCGACCAGGTTCAGCATCGCCCTCCCTGCGTCGTTGATGTTCGCGTCGATGATCGGCCGCAGTCCGGGATCGGATTCGAGTAGTCCGTTGAGGGTGTATCCGATGACACCGGTCAGGATGGTTCCGTCCACCTGTTCGAGCGTCTGCTTCAGGTCCGCGGGCGGGGCCCCGGCGTAGGTGCCGACGAGGTCGAGTTCGGGCGCGTACTCACCGGCCAGTTCGGCTGCGGCAGCGGCCGCACCGCCGCCCTGCGAATACCCGTAGGCCGCAACGGGTCCGTCCGCGGAGATCTTGGTGCCCTGCAGGTTCTGGGCAGCCCGGACAGCGTCGAGAACCGCGTGCGCTTCGGAAGCTCGGTTGACGTAGGTGTGCGCACCCGGCGTACCCAGTCCCTCGTAGTCGGTGATCACGACGCCGTAGCCCTGAGACAGCAGAGAGTACGCGGCGAGAATTTCGTACTCGACCATGAATCCCAGTGGAGGCGTGTAGGTGATGAGGCGGTTCAGCATTCGCGACGGCGCGCACTGATCGCCTTGCCCTTGGGTGCCGGGGGCCAGCACGACGAGCGGCCTCGGCCCAGGTCCTGTCCAGTCCGCGGCAGGATCGATGTACGTTCCGGTCACCGCATTCGGAGCGTCGTTGGAATCGGTGCTGCGGTACATGATTCGTGTGGCGACACCCGGCAGTGTCCCGCCGATTCCGGGCACCGCGATCGCCAGTGGTGACGGCTCGGTGCGGAGGACATCACCCGGCGCGCCCGCAGGCAACGGACTCGGTGGCGTGTAGAAGTCGGACTCCCCGGTCGAGCCTGTCGACGATCCCGAGGGCGGTTGCGCCGACGCGAGCGGCGTCATCACCGTCGCGACCAACACCGCGGCACCGATTGCCGAACCGAATATCCGTGACACCCGCATGCGTGAGAACCCCCCGTACGTCCGACCGCTCCTTACCGAGCGGTAGTAAGACTTCGAAACGGACCATACGTGATGAGGCGCACAAAACGAAAGGTCGGGTTGAGCGGATCACACTATCGTGCGGTGATCGGTCGGGAGATTCTCCATTTCACCGACGTCGACGATGCATCTCGGCTTTCGCAGCAGTGATCTCGTCCGTGGTCAGCGCGCGACCGGGCAGCGCGGACATACCTGAATCGGCTCGCAGACCATCCATGACGATCGCGAAATAGCGCTTCCAGTTGGCGGGCTCCACGCAGCTCATGAACTCGGACGCTGCGTTGACCATCCCGATAAGCGGGAAGAGATCATTGACCTCGACATCGGCTCGCAGTCGACCCGAATCTTTGGCACGCGTGACGATGCGCTCGACGAACGGGTCGATCCGCTCACGCATTCTGGCGATCCCATTGCAGCCCTCGTCGGTCCCCAGCACGACGTCGCCGAGGCCCTTGTCTGCCGATATTCCTTCGAACAGCTTCGTGAGGAACAGGACCAGCCCATCCCAGGGGTCCTCGACCAGCAACGATTCTTCTGCACAGGCCAGCATGTCCTCGAGGCGTTGCTCGAACACCCCGTCGATCAGTTCTTCCTTGCAGGAGAACCGCCGATACACCGTCCCGACACCGACCTTCGCATGAGCCGCGACGTCGTCGAGAGTGATGTCGATCCCGCGAGAGGCGAACAGCTCACGCGCAGCATCCACGATGCGTCGGCGGTTGCGTTCGGCGTCGGCCCGCAGCGGCTTCTTGACGCCTGTGTCGTCTCTCACAGTCATTGCATGTCCGTTTCACCCGATAAGCGGAGGACATACCTCCACTTAGCTGCTACCTTCGTTCTATCCGGAGGGTACACCTCCACATAACCGATCGAAGGAACACCATGACCGCATTGTCACCCGACGACACCACGTCGTCAGCACTGGCAACGGGGGAAACCACCGAAGCCAAGTCCCACCGAAATCGTTGGTTGATCCTGGCCACGCTGGGTCTCGCCCAGCTCATGGTGGTGCTCGATGCCACCGTCGTGAACATCGCACTCCCCGCCGCGCAGCTCGACCTCGGGTTCGACAACAGCAACCGCTCATGGGTCGTCACCGCCTACGCGCTCGCTTTCGGCAGCCTCCTGCTGCTCGGCGGCCGACTCAGCGACCTCTTCGGTCGTCGCAACACCTTCCTCGTGGGCCTTGTCGGCTTCGCCGTGATGTCCGCGGTCGGCGGGGCGGCAGTCAACTTCGGCATGCTGGTCGCCGCACGAGCAGGTCAAGGTGTGTTCGGCGCCCTGTTGGCACCGGCGGCTCTGTCCCTCCTCGCGACCACGTTCGTCGACCCGAAGGAACGCGCGAAGGCATTCGGCATCTTCGGTGCGATCGCCGGCGGCGGCGGCGCACTCGGACTTCTGCTCGGCGGAATCCTTACCGAGTGGGCCAACTGGCGTTGGAGTCTCTACATCAACCTGTTCTTCGCAGCTTTCGCGTTCGTCGCCGGGTTCATCCTGCTGGCGAAGCACAAGGTCGACGAGCGGCCACGCCTGGACATCCCGGGCACCGTCACCGTTTCGGCAGCACTCTTCGCCATCGTCTACGGCTTCGCGCACGCAGAGTCCGACGGCTGGGGCAACACTGTCACCATCGCGTTCCTGGTGGTCGGCGCCGCATTGCTCGGAGTGTTCTTCGGAATTCAGCAGCGCGTAGAACATCCGTTGCTTCCGCTGCGGATCATCCTCGACCGAACTCGAGCCGGATCCTTCCTCGCCGTATTCATCTCCGGCGCAGGCATGTTCGCAGTGTTCCTGTTCCTGACTTACTACCTGCAGAACACACTCGGATTCACTCCGATCAGCACCGGTTTCGCGTTCATGCCGATGATCGGCGCGCTGATCGTCACTGCAACATTGTCGACAGCGATCGTGCTGCCACGATTCGGACCGCGAATCCTGATGACTGGAGGACTCCTCGTCGCGGCACTCGGCATGGGACTGCTCACGCAGATCGACGTCGATTCCAGCTATGCGACGCACATCCTGCCCGGCCTCGTCATCATGGGTCTCGGGCTCGGCGCGACGATGGCGCCGGCAATGCAGGGCGCGATCTCGGGTGTCGACCCCGACGATTCCGGAGTGGCGTCGGCGACCGTCAACACGATGCAGCAGATCGGCGGATCGATCGGTACCGCGCTGCTGAGCACCATTGCTGCAACGGCTGCGGCGAACTACGTCACCGACAACATGGCGACAGCAGCGAGTGCCCAGGCTCTCGCCGCCCACGCCGAGGTTGCCAGCTACACCACGACGTTCTGGTGGGCGACGGGAATCTTCCTGCTCGGCGCGGCCGTCTCGGCGATCGTCGTCAAGCCGGGGCTGCTACCGGACGCCCCTGAAGGCGCGGTAGTCGTAGGGCACTAGAGGGCGCTCCGCGCCCAGTGGCGCGGTTGAGTGCACGACGGTGCACTCAACCGCGCCACTAGCTGCGGAGCAGCTTTTCCGTCGCGGCCAGCAGAACGCAGGTCGCGACGCCGTTCATGGACTTCTCCAGCTCGTCGAGCGATGGGAAGCTGGGGGCGAGGCGAATGTTCCGGTCGAGCGGGTCCTTCTTGTACGGGAATGCAGACCCTGCGCCCGTCAACGCGATTCCGGCGTTCTTCGCCAATTCGATCGACCGAGCCGCCGTTCCCTCGAGTACGTCGAGCGAGATGAAGTAACCGCCCTTCGGCTCGGTCCACGAAGCGATCTTGGACGCACCGAGTCGGTCGTCGAGAATCTGCTGAACCAGCGCGAACTTGGGTGCCAGGATGTCGCGATGCTTCGCCATGTGGGCGCGCACACCCTCGGCATCACCGAAGAACCGCAGGTGGCGAAGCTGATTGAGCTTGTCCGGTCCGATGCTCTTCTTGCCGAGGTGCTTCTGGTACCACTCCAGGTTCTCGTCGGAGCTACCGAAGAAGCTGACACCGGCTCCGGCGAACGTGATTTTCGACGTCGATGCAAGCACGAACGGCCGGTTGGCGTTCCCTGCCTCGGCAGCCCAACCCAGCACGTCGTACGAGGGGGCGAACTCTTCTGCAATCGGGTGCACCGCATACGCGTTGTCCCAGAACAGACGAAAGTCCGGAGCCGCAGTAGGCATGGTCGCCAGCGTCCGAACGATCTCCTCGGAGTACACAGCGCCGGTCGGGTTCGAGTAGTTCGGGACTGCCCACATTCCCTTGATCTGCGGGTCCGCAGCAACCAACCTGGTGATCTCCGCGATGTCCGGGCCGTCGGGCAGCATCGGGATCGAGATCATGTCGATGCCGAAGCTCTCGGTGATCGCGAAGTGCCGGTCGTATCCGGGGGCCGGGCACAGGAACCTGATGTTCGGCTCGGCCGACCAGGCGCGAGGAGAGTCCGGCAATCCGTGCAGCAACGCCCATACGACGAGGTCGTGCATGATTTCCAGGCTCGCGTTGTTGCCTGCCACCAGATTTTTGACCGGGATGTTCAGCAACTCACCGAAGATTGCACGCAGCTCGGGAAGACCGCCCAAACCGCCGTAGTTGCGGCAGTCCGTGCCGTTGCCGTCGCGGAAGTCCTCGCCGGGGAGCGTCAGCAGGCCTGCAGCGAGATCGAGCTGCTCGGGCGACGGCTTTCCGCGGGTGAGGTCCAGAGCAAGATTCTCGGCCTTCAACTGCTCGTACTTCACAGCCTGACGCTCGTGCTCTGAGGCGAGCTCCTCATGGTTCATCAGACCCAACTGGGTTTGCGCTGGCATGCGGAGCGGCCTCTCGGTGTCTGGTCCCTCGACTGTGTTGATCCACAAAATAAAGGGGACCCCGCGCACCCGGCAGAGCCCATTGACCCTTGCTGCCTTCCGGCCCTGGGGGAGTTCACAGGATGCGCGCCGCGCGGGATCCATTGAAGAGCGTAGCCGTACCCGCGACACCGACGGGTCGGTGCCCCTCGGTCCCGCCGCTCGAAAGGTCCCGGAAGCTGCTAGATCGTATGAATGTGCCGTTCAAGCGATCACGGACGGGCCCGTTTGGGAGATGGAGGGGGTGACCCGGTATGCTTCCCCACGGAGGATTCGCCTAGTGGCCTATGGCGCTCGCCTGGAACGCGGGTTGGGTTAACGCCCTCAGGGGTTCAAATCCCCTATCCTCCGCCAACGGGACAGCCCCTGCGATACGTCGCAGGGGCTTTTTCGTGTTCGATTCGCGAACCGTGCGGGAGAATCGGCGGCATGACCTCCACCGAAACGACCGCCGACCGCTACCGCAGGCTCGCAGCCGCACTCACGACGCGCGTCGACGCTGTGTCCTCGGACAAGTGGGACACTGCCTCGACCTGCGACGGATGGACCCTCCGTGACGTCCTGCGCCACATCCTCGACAGTCAACGCGGCGGTCTGGCACCCGTCGGGTTGTCGATCCCCGATGGCCCCACCGTCGACGACGACCCGGTCGCCGCGTGGGTGCATACCCGGGACGCGATGCAGGAGATACTCGACGATCCGGCCCGAGCAAATCTGGAATACGACGGGCATTTCGGACGCACCGACCTGGCGTCGTCCATTCGATCGTTCTACTGCCTCGACCTCATCGTGCACGCGTGGGACATCGCCCACCCGACCGGTTTGGACGACAGCATCGCCGACGAAGACCTCGATTTCGTCGAGGCGTTCATTGCCGAGATGGGTGACAACATCCGGATGGACGGGGTCTGCGGGCCTGAAGTGCAGGTCCCCGCTGACGCCGACCGGCAGACGAAGGTGCTGGCCCAGCTGGGCCGAACGGTCTGACCCGCTGCATCACCGCCGGACGAAGAACGCACGCACGGGCTCGACAGCCCGTGCGTGCGTCATTTTTCGTCTCGCTGCACTTACCGCGCAGACCAACCGCCGTCCATCGTGTAGGACGCACCCGTGACCATGCCTGCGTCAGCGGAGGCCAACCACCCGACGAGCGATCCGACTTCCTCGGGTTCGACGAGTCGCTTGATCGCACTCTCCGTCAACAGAACTTTCTCGAGCACCTGATCCTCGTCGATGCCGTGGGCCGCCGCTTGATCCTTGATCTGCTTCTCCACCAACGCCGTTCGTACATAACCCGGGTTGACGCAGTTGCTGGTCACGCCGAACTTGCCACCTTCGAGAGCAGTCACCTTGGACAGTCCTTCGAGGGCATGCTTGGCGGTCACGTACGCAACCTTGTACTCGGACGCCCGAAGACCGTGCACGGACGACAGATTGATCACCCTGCCGAACCCGCGAGCGTACATCCCTGGCAGCGCTGCGCGAATCAACAGGAACGGGGCCTCCACCATCAACGTCTGAATCCGACGAAACGCTGCCGGCTCGAAATCGACTATCGGAGCGACGGTCTGAATTCCCGCATTGTTGACGAGGATGTCGACGTCGAGCGACAAGTCCTCCAACCCCGAGACGTCGAGCAGATCCACAGCCCAAGCGTCACCGCGTAATTCGACGGCCAACTCCTTGGCCGCAACCTCGTCGACGTCGGCGATCGTGACCTTCGCACCGTGCGAAGCCAATCGACGGGCACACGCAGCGCCGATCCCCGACGCCCCGCCCGTCACCAGCGCGGAACGCCCGGCCAAATCGGTCACTTCAGGCCGGCCTTCGCGAGTTCCGCCTCGGTGGCGAGGGTCTTGGCGTCGGCGATGTCGATACTTTCGAGCGCCAATCCCTTCGTCTCACGAGCGATGACGACGGCGAC
>NZ_LVCV01000561.1 GCF_001647195.1 Rhodococcus sp. EPR-157
GAGCGAACCGGCGACGATCGAGGTGACCTGGTAGCCAAGGGACACACCGGAGTACCGCATGCGCGTCGGGAACATCTCTGCCATGATCGCCGGCTGTGTGGCGTACATGAAGGCATGGAACAGCAGGCCGATGATGATGGCCAGCATGATCACGACGTTGTGGCCACTGTTCATCATCGGGAACGCGAAGAAGCCCCACGTTGCGGCCGTGACGGCACCGACGAAGTACACAGGACGACGACCGACACGGTCGGCCAGCCTGCCCACCAACGGAATTGCGCAGAAGTGGATCGCGTGGGCGATGAGCATCCACCACAGGATGGTCGACGTGTCGGTGCCGACCTCCACCTTCAGGTACGTGATGGAGAAGGTGACGACGAGGTAATACATGACGTTCTCACCGAAACGCAGGCCCATGGCCGTGAACACGCCACGTGGGTAACGCTTGACGACCTCGAACACACCGTACGACGCTGCCTTGATGACCTCGGCCTGCTTGTGTGCCTCGAGGAAGATCGGGGCGTCGGAGACCTTGGTGCGGATGTAGTAGCCGACGAACACGATGACGGCCGACAGCCAGAACGCGACGCGCCAACCCCAGCTCAGGAAGGCCTCGTCGGACAGGGTAGTCGTCAGAACCAACAACGCGACGGTCGCCAACAGGTTGCCTGCGGGGACGCCGGCCTGAGGCCAGCTGGCCCAGAAGCCTCGACTCTTGTTCGGACTGTGTTCTGCGACAAGGAGAACCGCGCCTCCCCATTCGCCACCGACGGCGAATCCCTGGATGAATCGCAGGGTCACCAACAGGGCGGGTGCCCAATAGCCGATTGCCTCGAAGGTCGGCAGACACCCCATGAGGAACGTGGCGCCACCGACGAGGACAAGACTGAACTGCAGCAGTTTCTTTCGACCGTACTTGTCACCGTAGTGACCGAATACGATGCCGCCCAACGGCCGTGCGACGAAGCCGACGGCATAGGTGACGAAGGCGGCCAGGATGGCGTCGAGCTCGCTTGTTCCGGCGGCGAAGAAGATCTTGGAGAACACCAACGTCGCGGCAGTTCCGTAGAGAAAGAACTCGTACCATTCGACGATGGTGCCTGCCATCGAGGCACCGACGACCTTCTTCAGTCCGCTCGGAGTGGCGTCCGGATCCGGACCTCCGGGCTGCTTGCGTTCGTCCACGGTCATCGTTTCTCCCTCGATGTGATGCGGCATGCCTGATGCCCTGGATTGTGACGGCTCACACATATGCCGGATGGACTGAGTATCAATGCAGATTCAGGTGCCCGCAATGTCCAACAACGCAACCGCAACCTGCAATAATGCAGATATGCCCCCTGATCATGGCCGTCTCCCCAGCGCCGACGACCTATTGATCCTTCTCGCTGTCGGGCGGACCGGCAGATACAACACCGCCGCGGACGACCTCGGGGTCAACCACACCACCATTTCCCGACGCATCGCCGCGCTCGAAGCCAGCCTCGGTGGCCGGGTTCTCGCGAAGTCCGGCAACGGATGGGAACTCACGGCTCGGGGAAAGGACGCGCTGGCCGCCGCCGAGAACATCGAAGCAGCAGTACGTTCGCTGGTGGGGCCGAACGACGAGGCCGAGGGCGTCGTCCGAGTCTCCGCCACCGACGGATTCAGCGCCTACGTCGTCGCACCCGCTGTTGCTCAGGTTCGGCGTCGCCATCCCGGCATCTCGCGGGAAATCGTCGCCACGACCAGACGAGCTTCGCAGCAGCGATCCGGTATGGATGTCGAGATCGTCGTCGGCGAGCCGCAAGTTCACCGGGCCGAGGCGATCAAGCTCAGCGACTACCACCTCGGCCTGTACGCGTCGAGAGACTACGTTCAGGACAACGGCTCACCCGCCACCGTCGAGGATCTACAGGCCTATCCCCTCGTGTACTTCATCGACTCCATGCTGCAGGTCGACGATCTGGACATTGCGCCCGGATTCGCCCCGTCCATGCGTGAATCCGTGACCTCGACCAACGTGTTCGTCCACGTCGAGGCCACCCGGGCAGCGGCCGGTATCGGACTACTCCCCTGCTTCATGGCCGATCGTCACGACGATCTCGTCCGCCTGCTGCCCACCGAGGTGTCCATTCGACTCGACTACTGGTTGGTCTCGCGAGCCGAAACACTCAGACGACCCGAAGTGGCCCACGTCGTCGACGCGATTCGGGCCGTGGTCGACGAGCAGCGCTCGGCTCTGTTGGGCGAGAACTGACGATCAGTCGCCCTGCACGTCGTCCATGTTGCCGGTCCCCGGGGTTCCGGCGTCGAGGCCGTAGCGCAGGTACACGGTGCCTGTGCCGCCGACGGCCGGTGGCTCGAGCAACGTCAGGTTGCTGGGCACGGTGCCGTTGGCGAACACTTTCTTTCCCACTCCCAGAAGGATGGGATGCACCCACAGATCGAGTCGATCGAAGAGCTTCTCCCGCAACAGAGTTTGAACCAGATCGAGGCTTCCGACCACCTTGATGTGGTCGTGTCGATCTCGGATCTCGCGCACCGCGCCGACCAGGTCCGGTCCGAGTTGGGTCGAACCGTCCCACTGCAGATCGGGTGTGCCGCGCGAGGCCACGTATTTGGGTATCGCGTTGAACAACGTCGCGAACGAATCATTTCGGTTCGGCCAGTACGCGGCGAAGATGTCGTAGGTGCGCCGTCCGAGCAGGAGCGCATCCGTGCCCTCGTATGCGGCGGCAACTTGCGCCCCGGAGACCCGGTCGAGCAGAGGAGCCTGCCAACCACCGAAGGGGAAGTTCTCGGGATCTTCCTCGGGGCTTCCGGGTGATTGCGCGACGAGGTCGAGGGTGGCGAAAAGCTCCAAGGTGATGAGGCCCATGATGGCTCCTGGTTCGATAGGTGTTCGCTGTGGTGGGGCGTGGAAACCGGAGTGGCTGCCGGGAACGACGATGTTCGTGCGGTCCGACAGCGCGCCTACGGCGGTGAGCACTGTTGGGCACCGGGAACGGAAACCGTCTGTGTCGTCATGATCGATTGGACCTCGGTCAGAGCGAAAACTCACCGGGGCAGTGTCGCCTGGTCGTACCCAAACTGAAGGCAACGGCGGCGAGCGCTCATCAATTCGGCTCTCCTGGGCGAGAGCTGACCGTCCCGACGCGGACCTGAATGTGTCCACCCGGCACCGAAGCGGCGTGTAGCGGCTCGAGTGGTGGCGTCATCGCGGTACACGGGTGAGCCTCGATGTCCGAACCGCCGAGTCGGCACGCAAGCTCCGCGAGCGGGGTCCAGACCGCGGCGCGTCCGACGGGACGCTGCATGTCGTCGACGGCAACGACGCCGCCGTCCTCGCGATGTCGCCCAAGCAGCAACTCGCCACGTCGACGCTGGACGTGTGGGCGGGGCAGTTGGCATTCCTAGTGCCCCGGTGACGTCGCTCGTGCTCACATCACTCAGCCACGAAAACGACAGCTTGTGGCGAACGCCAGTCAGGCACCGCCCACCATCCCAACCCCCAACGAGCGTGAAACTACGATGTCCCCATGCCCGCCGGACGCTTCGCCCCCAGTCCCTCGGGCGATTTGCATATCGGCAATCTCCGCACGGGATTGCTCGCCTGGCTGTTCGCCCGCTCCACCGGCCGTCGCTTCGTGATGCGCGTCGAAGACCTCGATCGCGTGAAACCTGGCTCCGAGCAACGCCAACTCGACGACCTGGCCGCCATCGGACTCGATTGGGACGGGCCCATCATGCGGCAATCCGAGCGTCGGGAGATCTACGACGCCCAGATCCGCATGCTCACCGCAGCCGGGATGACCTACGAATGTTTCTGTACGCGTCGGGAAATACTGCAGGCCGCATCCGCGCCGCACGCACCCGACGGCGCATACCCAGGGACCTGCAGAGACCTGACCGCTACCGAGAAAGCAGCCAAGGACCGCCCACCTGCCATCCGATTACGTTCGCAGGTAACCGAATTCACCATCGTCGATCAGTTGCGCGGCCTGTTCAGAGGCCAGGTGGACGACTTCGTCCTCCGCCGATCCGACGGTGTGCCCGCCTACAACCTGGCCGTCGTCGTCGATGATGGCGCGCAAGGCGTCGACCAGATCGTGCGCGGCGACGACCTGCTCACCTCCGCGCCGCGGCAGGGCTACCTCGCTCAGCTCCTCGGCCTCACCCCCGCCACCTACGTCCATGTACCCCTCGCTCTGAACGTCGAGGGCAAGCGTCTGGCCAAGCGGGACGGCGCGGTGACACTGCGCGAACGACCCGACGCGTGGGCGCTCATCACCGCCTCCCTCGGTGTGCCCGACGTGAAGAACGCCGAGGAACTGCTCGAGCAGTGGAAGCCGACGCAGGTACCGCGCGATCCGTGGGTGTTCGATCCCTCGAATCTCTGACCTGTTCACCGATCGAGATCACGTTGCAATGCGACAGGACAGACTGTGCTCGCGCTCGCCCTGTTCGGCCTCAACATCGTCGGTGCGATTCCGATCGGCCTCGGTCTGCTGGTGACCATTCCGGTCACGATGATCGCCGGGACCTACGCCTACCGCGTCACCGTGGGTGGCCGCGTCGCCTGATCGGCGATCCGCCTCGATGGGCGCGCGTCCCTCGCGGGATTCGCGCCCATCGTCGTCTCGGTGCTTGGATCGAACGGTGACTACTACCGAACACACCGCCCCCGACGGCGGCACAGAGTCTGGGCAGGCCACGTTCGCCCACATCAGCCGGGGTTACTACCCCACCATCGTCGCCCTCTTCGTGGCGACGCTGCTGATCTCGAACGTGGCCGCCAGCAAAGGTGTCGCCTTCTTCGCCTCGTCCGACGTCATGCTCGGACCGCTCCAAATCCTGCCCATCAACACCGACGGCGCGTTCTTCCTCTTCCCGCTCGCCTACATCCTCGGCGACGTGCTCAGCGAGGTCTACGGCTTCAAGGCCACGCGCCGCGCGATCTACCTGGGCTTCGGCTCGATCATTCTCGCCGCAGCGTGCTTCTGGATCACCATCGAGCTGCCGTCGGCGAGTTTCTACGAAAACCAAGAGTCCCTCGAGACCGTCCTCGGCGTCGTCCCTCGGCTGGTACTCGCCGGTCTCGCCGGGTACTTCGTGGGGCAGATGCTCAATTCGCTGGTCCTCGTCGCTATCAAGGAACAGACCAAGGAAAAGCACCTCTGGGCCCGACTGATCGGCTCGACGATCGTCGGAGAATTCTTCGACACCCTCATCTTCTGCTCCATCGCCGCAGGCGTCATCGGCATCACGACGTGGGCTGACTTCGTCAACTACGTCATCGTCGGGTTCGTGTGGAAGACGCTCGTCGAGGTGCTGGTCATGCCGATCACGTACAGGGTCATCTCGTACATCAAGAAGCGCGAGCCCTCGTACCAGGAGCCCGTGTCCGTCTAGGGGTTCCGCCGGCCTGATTGAGCGAACGACTCATTCGGTCTCGACCCCGGCCCCTCGCGCACCTTCCAGCCCACGCGCGCGTTGCAACGCGCGCGTGGGCTGCAACCTGCGCAGCCAGGCCGACAGACCCCGCAGCCAGGCCCGCAGACCCCGCCACCAGGCCCGCAGACCCCGCCACCAGGGCCGCAGACCCCGCGGCTCCGCCGCAGTGGCGCGCTTATGTACACCCCAACGCACTCAACCGTGCCACTAAGACGAAGTCGTTACCTATTGAGCCATTGACAAATGGCTCAATCAGCATGAGTCTAATCACATGACTCCGTCCTATAACGCTCGCGCGGTCGTCACCGGCGCAGGCAGCGGCATCGGTCGCGCGTTCGCCCTCGAATTGGCCCGCCGTGGTGGCGAGGTGATCTGCGCCGACATCTCCCTCCCCCGCGCGGAGGACACCGTCGCGCTCATCACCGCCACCGGCGGCACTGCCCACCCCGTCGTCTGCGACGTTGCGCTGCGCGAACAGGTCGAGGACCTCGCGCTGTTCGCCGAATTGACCTTCGGCAGAGCACCCACCCTCGTCGTCAACAACGCGGGCGTCGGCATCGGCGGCAAGCCGGTCGGCGAGATCGGCTTCGAGGACTGGAACTGGGCCCTGGGCATCAACCTCTGGGGTGTCGTGCACGGGTGCGAAACCTTCGCCCCCGTCATGAAAGCCGCAGGCGAGGGCGGCTTCATCAACGTCGCCTCGGCTGCAGGGTTCGCCGCCGCTCCTCTCATGGCGCCCTACAACGTGGGCAAAGCCGGCGTCATGTCGCTGTCCGAGACCATGGCTGCCGAGCTGTCCGGCACCGGCTTGAGAGTCACCGTGCTGTGCCCAACCTTCGTGAAGACCAACGTCGCAGTCGACGGCCGAATCACCGAAACAGGTACAAAGCTGGCCGAAACTCTCATGCGCAAGACCGGTTTCACTCCGGAGAAGATCGCTGTTGACACCCTGAACAAGTACGACCGCGGACGCCTCTACGTCGTCCCGCAGATCGACGCAAAGCTCGTGTGGCGCCTCAAACGCGTCGCACCGGCGCTGTACACCCGAGTGCTCGGACTGCTTGGGCGCCTCGCACCGCAGGAAACCACCGA
>NZ_LVCV01000562.1 GCF_001647195.1 Rhodococcus sp. EPR-157
CCCGCAGCCCAACGTCAATGTCAAGCTCGTGATCGACTGGCTCGACAAGTACTCGGACCAGACCTCGCTCGCGGTGCTGGGCACCGTCATCCCGATGCTCGAGGTCGCGCTCGACGGCGCTCTGGTGAAATTCATCGTCGACGAGATCGACGACCCGGTCTGCCAGGAAGTCTTCAAGCGAATCAATTCCGACGAATCCCGACATCTCGCAGTCGATTTCCAGGTCATCGAGCTTCTCGGTCACGCGAAGATGCGCAAGATCATCGTCGAGACCGTCGGAGCCTGGATGAACCCGTCGTTGATCATCGGGACGCTGCGCTACATCCCGTTGCTCAACAAGATGCGCGACAACATCGTCGCGATGGGCGTCGACGAGGAACGCCTCTACACGGCGATGCGACGGTTCAAGAAGGTCGGCGAGCGAAGCGAATTCCCCAAACGCCTACCGATGTACCGATTCATCAGTTGGCACTCGGGCGTCGTCATCAACAGGGCGCATCCGTACCACAAGTTCGCCGACGCCCTGGTCAGGGCTACCGCCAGATATCCGAAGAGGATGCTGCGACCCCAACCGACCTGGTCCAAGGAACTCACCTACGAGCCCGTCGCATGAGCGAGCCGCTGTCAGTTGCCATCATCGGCGGTGGATTCGCCGGAATCGGTGCCGCAATCCGTTTGAAGCAAAAGCGAATCGACAACATCGCCATCTTCGAGCGCGGACGTGAGCCGGGCGGAACGTGGCGCGACAACACCTATCCCGGCGCGGCGTGCGACATCCCTTCGAGGCTGTACTCGTACAGCTTCGCACCGAACCCTGATTGGTCGCATACGTACTCGGGGAGCGCCGAGATCCTGCAGTACATCGAGCGGATGGTCGACGACTTCGGCCTCCGCCCGCTGTTCCGGTTCGGCCACAACGTATCCGGAGTGATCTGGAACGAGAACGCATCGGTGTGGGAAATCTCGTTCGACGGCCATCCCCCGGTGCAGGCCCGCGCAGTCGTGATGGCGTCGGGACCTCTCGCGAACGTGAGCTTCCCGTCGATCCGTGGCCTCGACACGTACGAGGGTCACAAGATCCACAGTGCCCGTTGGGATCACGACTACGACTTCACCGACAAGAAGGTCGCAGTCATCGGAACCGGGGCCTCGGGAGTACAGATCGTGCCGGAACTGGTGAAGGTGGCCCGGTCGGTCAAGGTCTTCCAGCGCACCCCGGGGTGGGCGTTGCCGCGCACCAACTTCGCAACACGGCAGACCACCAAGGACGTCTATCGACGATTCCCTGCCACCCAGTCCCTTGCCCGAAACGCCTGGTTCTGGGGCCACGAGTCTGTCGCACTCGGTGTGGTGTGGAATTCGCCGCTGACCCGCGTCGTCGAAGCCGTCGGGAAACTGCATCTACGACGCCAGGTGAAAGACCCCTGGCTGCGACGCCAACTCACCCCGGACTTCAGGGCCGGATGCAAGCGTCTGCTGATGACCAGTGACTTCTACCCTGCACTGCAGAAGGACAACTGCACGCTCGTGACCTGGCCCATTGCACGGATCTCGCCCAAGGGAATTCGTACGGTCGAAGGCATCGAGCACCAGGCCGACGTCATCGTGTTCGCGACGGGATTCGACGTGTCGAAGACCGGCACACCGGTGCCGATATCCGGTCGCGGTGGACGCATCCTCGCAGACGAGTGGAGTACAGGCGCACGGGCCTACAAGTCCATCGCCGTCTCCGGCTACCCGAACATGTACTTCACCTTCGGGCCCAACTCAGGGCCGGGACACAGCTCGGCGTTGGTCTACATGGAGGCGCAGATCGACTATCTCGTCGACGCCATCTCCTATGCGTTGGCTCGAAATTCCGTCCTCGATGTCCGCGAGGATCGCCAACGCGAGTACAACGTCGATCTGCAACGGCGCT
>NZ_LVCV01000563.1 GCF_001647195.1 Rhodococcus sp. EPR-157
CCCCCGAAAAGCGCGGGCGCATCGGGATCTACGACGATGTTCATCTGGCGAGGCTTCGGCTCATCGACGTTCTTCTTCAGCGCGGTTTCACTACCTCGCATATCAGCGACTTCATCACCGGCTGGGAGAACGGCAAGGATCTGGCCGAAGTACTCGGCCTCCAGAATGCCGTCACCGAGCAGTGGTCGAATGACGAGGTCGTCGAGATTCCCTTGGACATGGTCGACGAATTCCTCGGCGACAGTGATCAACTGACGAGATTGCAGGCGCTCGGTCTCGCTCGCGTCGACGGCGATACCTGCATCTTCACCGATCCTGAACTGCTCAGCGGCTTCTCGTCGTTATCCGAGTACGGTTTCACGATCGGGCAACTCATCGACGTGCACGAACGAATCCACGCCGCTGTAGACGGCATTGCGAAAGACATGATCGGCACCGCGAAGAACCATATCGTCGACCTACACGGCGAGGGGTGGTTGCCCGGTGACGACGAGGTCGGTGCGACCACGGACATGCTGGTGAAGATGCGTGAACTCGCGGTCCACTCCGTCACCGCGATCCTCGCCCGCACGCTCGACGAGAACCTCCAGCACGAACTCGGTGACTACCTCACGACCGCTTTGCAGAATAGAAACGACCGAGAAACTCATCCTTGAACTCGTGGAACCTGTTCTGCTGAATTGACTCTCGGATATCGTCGACGAGTTTCACGGTGAAGCGCTCGTTGTGAATGGTGCACAACGTCGATGCCAGCATCTCCTTGGCCTTGAACAGGTGGTGGATGTAGGCCCTGGTGTAGTGAGCGCACGTGTAGCAGTCGCAGTTCTCGTCGATCGGAGTGAAGTCGCGTCGATGCTTGGCCGTGTTGATGTTGAACCGTCCGGTGGGGACGTAGATCGCCGCGTTGCGGGCCACTCGGGAGGGATTGACGCAGTCGAAGGTGTCTGCGCCGTTCTCGATGGCGGTGAAGAAGTCGTCGGGCTCGCTGATGCCGAGCATATGCCGCGGTTTGTGTTCCGGCAGTTCCTCGTTCACCCAGCGGGTGATCGTGCCGAGGTTCTGCTTCTCCAGAGCTCCGCCGATGCCGTAACCGTCGAAGCCTCGCCCGGTCTCACCGGTGATGGTCTCCAGATCGTGCGCGGCCTTGCGTCGTAGATCCTCGTACTGCGCGCCCTGCACCACACCGAACAGTGCCTGATACGGCTTCCCGACGCGCTCGGCGGTCAGTCTCTCGTGCTCGAGGACACACCGTTGTGCCCATGCCTGCGTCCGGTCCACCGACATCTCCTGGTAGCCACGGGTGTTCATCAGCGTCGTCAGCTCGTCGAACGCGAACATGATGTCGGCGCCCAGCTGGTGCTGAATCTGCATCGACACCTCGGGCGTGAACCGGTGACTGGACCCGTCGAGATGCGATTTGAACGTGACCCCGTCGTCGTCGACGTGCGCAAGCCGCTCCTTGCCTTCGGCGATGACGTCGTCGGACTCGACCCGGGAGGCGTCCATGGAGATGACCTTCTTGAATCCGACGCCGAGCGACATGACCTGGAAGCCACCGCTGTCGGTGAACGTCGGGCCGTCCCAGTTCATGAACTTCCCGAGACCGCCTGCCTCGTCGACGATGTCGGACCCTGGCTGCAGGTACAGATGGTAGGCGTTCGCGAGCACCGCCTGTGCGCCGAGCTCCTTCATCGCCTCGGGCAAGACCGCTTTGACCGTCGCCTTGGTGCCGACGGCAATGAACGCGGGAGTCGCGATGTCGCCGTGCGGGGTGTGGATCGTCCCGGTGCGGCCGAGGCGGTCGTCGAGCCGGGTGTCGATGCTGAAGAAGGGGTCGTTCGGAGCGCTCACTGTGTAGACCCTAGGCGCTCCGCGCCAGTGGCACGAATAGGTGCACCCCGATGCACTTAACCGCGCCACTGGCGGCGGAGCCGCCCCTCAACTGAACTGCGAGGAGTACAGCCGGTGGTACGCCCCACCCGCGCCGACGAGCGAGTCGTGGTCACCCTGCTCCACGATCTGCCCGTCCTCCATGACGACGATGAGGTCGGCGTCGCGGATGGTCGAGAGTCGGTGGGCGATGACGAAGCTGGTTCGATCGCTGCGCAGCGCAGCCGTAGCCTTCTGCACCAACAGCTCGGTTCGGGTGTCCACGGAGCTGGTCGCCTCGTCGAGGATCAGAATGAGCGGCTTCGCGAGGAATGCGCGAGCGATTGTGATGAGCTGCTTCTCACCTGCACTGACGTTGTTGCCTTCCTCGTCGATCACTGTGTCGTATCCGTCGGGCAGCGAGTGCACGAACTTGTCGACGTAGCTGACCCGGGCGGCTTCGAGGATCTCCTCCTCGCTCGCGTTCGGGTCTCCGTAGGCAATGTTGTCGCGGATGGTGCCACCGAACAGCCACGTGTCCTGCAGAACCATGCCGGTCTGCTCACGCAACTCGTCGCGGGTCATGTCTCGCGTTTCGACGCCGTCGACGGTGATGCGTCCGGCATCGATGTCGTAGAACCGCATGATCAGGTTCACGAGCGTCGTCTTGCCTGCACCGGTCGGACCGACGATGGCAACAAGGTTTCCGGGTTCGGCGACGAGTGAGAGGTTCTCGATGAGCGGCTGATCCTCGCGATAGCGGAAGGACACGTTCTCGAACGCCACCCTACCGAGGTGCTTCTCCGCAACGGCGGGCTTGGCAGGATCCGGTTCCTCGTCTTCGGCGTCGAGCAGCGCGAAGATGCGTTCAGCCGACGCCACGCCGGACTGCACGAGGTTCACCATCGACCCGACCTGCGTGAGCGGCTGAGTGAACTGACGTGAGTACTGGATGAACGCCTGGACCTCACCGAGGCTCAGTGTTCCCGACGCCACCCGTAATCCACCGACAACCGCGATGATCACGTAGTTGATGTTCCCCAGAAACATGATGGCGGGCATGATCATTCCGGAGATGAACTGCGCGCGATAGCTCGATTCGAACAGCTTGTCGTTGCGGTCGCCGAATTCGCGCTCGACCTCGGCCTGACGCCCGAATGCCTTCACCAGTTCGTGGCCCGTGTAGGTCTCCTCGATCAGGCCGTTGAGCTTTCCGGTGTGCTTCCACTGGTTCACGAAGTGTGGTTGAGAACGCTTGGCGATCACAGCGGTGACGAGAAACGACAACGGAACCGTCAACACTGCGACGAGTGCGAGCAACGGCGAGATCCAGATCATCATGCCCAGGATGCCCAGCACCGTGAGCACTGCGGTGATCAACTGACTCAGCGTCTGCTGCAGGCTGGTCGAGACGTTGTCGACATCGTTGGTCACACGGCTCAGAAGTTCACCGCGAGTGTGCGAGTCGAAGTACTTCAGCGGAAGCCGGTGCACCTTGCGCTCGACGCTGTCACGGAGGTTCCGAATAGTGCGTTGCAGTGCGATGTTCAGGATGTATCCCTGCGCCCAGGCCAACGCCGCCGACACCAGATAGAGCACCAAGACGAACAACAGAACGTTTCCGACGGCCGAGAAGTCGATCCCGACGCCAGGTGTGACATCCATGCCGGAGACCATGTCCGCGTACGTGCCCTGACCATCGGACCGGAGCTGCCCGACGGCTTGCTCCTTCGAGATCCCGGACGGCAGTTGCCCTCCGACGACACCGTTGAAGATCAGGTTGGTGGCATGACCCAGAATGTTCGGCGCGGCCACGGACAGTACGACGCTCGCGATCGCGAACACGAGCATCATCCCGAGCAGGACTTTCTCGGGTCGGAGCAGGCCGAGCAGTCGCTTCATCGACGGCTTGAAGTTGAGCGCTTTCGTACCCGGCGCTCCGATGGCGGGTGCTGCACCCGGTCCGGGGCGCGTCATGACGCCGCCACCGCGTGCTGCGAGTCGACGATCTCCGCGTACGTCGGGCACGTTGCGATCAGCTCGCTGTGCGTTCCGAGGCCCACCGGTTTACCGTCGTCGAGGACCAGAATCTGGTCGGCATCGACAATGGTCGAGACCCGTTGTGCAACAACGATCATGCAGGCATCTTTCATGACCGGCTTCAGTGCGGCCCGTAGTTTCGAGTCGGTGGTGAGGTCGAGGGCGGAGAACGAGTCGTCGAAGAGGTAGATGCTCGGACGTCGAACCAGAGCGCGCGCTATGGCCAGCCGTTGTCGCTGGCCGCCGGACACCGTCGTACCACCTTGAGCGACTACGGTTTCCAACCCCTCTGGCATCTTTCGGACGAAGTCGGCGCCCTGCGCGATCTCGAGCGCGTCCCACAGTTCGTCGTCGGTGGCGTCGGCCTTGCCGTAGCGAAGGTTGGAGCCGATCGTTCCGGAGAACAGAAATGGCTTCTGCGGAATCAATCCGATGTGACTACGAAGACTGTCGATGTCGAGATCCCGAATGTCGGTTCCGCCGACGAGCACTTGACCGGCGGTGACGTCGATGAGTCGCGGAATCAGATTGACCAGGGTCGACTTTCCGGATCCCGTACCACCGATGATCGCCGTCACTTTTCCTGGCTCGGCGCGGAGATTCACGCCGCACAGGACGGGGAATTCGGCACCGGGAAAGGAAAATTCGGTATTGCGCAATTCGACGATTCCCGGATCGGTCGCGAACGGCTCAGGAGTGCTCGGCAGCGTCACCGACGATTCGGTCGCGAGGACCTCGCTGATTCGGTCGGCGCACACAGATGCTCGCGGGACCATCATCGCGATGAACGATGCCATCATCACCGACATCAGAATCAGCATGATGTAGCTCAGTAGGGCGGTGAGGGCGCCGATTTCCATCGTGCCGTCGTTGATCGCGTGGCCGCCGAACCAGATGACGGCCACGCTGGTCACGTTGGAAATCATCATGACCGTCGGGAACATCAATGCCATCAGCCGGCCCACCCGCAGCGCCGCCTCGGTGAGAGAGTTGTTGGCGACGGCGAATCGGTCGATTTCGTTCCGCTCGCGCACGAAGGCGCGCACGACCCTGATTCCGGTGATCTGCTCACGCAGAACGCGGTTCACCGCGTCGATCCGAACCTGCATGGATCGGAATCCGGGAACCATGCGCACGACGATGAGGCCCATCGAGATCGCCAGGCCGGGTACCGCGATCAGCAGAATCCAGGACAGGCCGAGGTCTTCTCGCAGGGCCATGACGACGCCACCGATACACATGATCGGCGCCATCACGACGATGGTGAATCCCATCACGATCAGGAGCTGAACCTGTTGAACGTCGTTGGTGTTGCGCGTGATCAACGACGGTGCGCCGAATTGTCCGACTTCCCTGGCGGAGAACGTCCCGACGCGGTGCAGGATCGCTTTACGTAGGTCGCGGCCTGCGCCCATCGCAGCTTTCGCTCCGATCAGAACAGCCGCCACCGAGCACACGATCTGCACCAACGACACCAGCAGCATCCAGCCGCCGGTCGTCAGGATGTAGTTCGTGTCTCCGCGCGTGACACCGTTGTCGATGATGTCCGCATTGAGACTCGGTAGATACAGTGCGGCAGCGGTAGCCACGAACTGCAACGCGATGAGTAGGGCGATCGCGCGCTTGTACGGGGCCAGATAGGTCTTGAGCAGCGGGATCAGCATGATGGCCGAAGATTACTCGTACACATGGGTAACAGTCTCCACAATTTGTCTGGCAT
>NZ_LVCV01000564.1 GCF_001647195.1 Rhodococcus sp. EPR-157
TCGACATCGGGAAGGATCTTGTCCAACCACTTCGGCAGCCACCAGGCCTTGTCGCCGAGGAGTGCCATCACCGACGGGATGATGACCATGCGGACGACGAAGGCGTCGAAGAACACGGCCGCAGCCAACGCGAATCCGATCGACTTGATGAACGAGTCGGGCTCGGCCATGAACGCCGCGAACACGGAGATCATGATGACTGCAGCCGAGGTCACGACGCGTGCGCCGTACTTGAAGCCGTTCACGACGGCATCCTTGGCGGCAGCGCCGTGCACGTACTCCTCACGCATTCGCGATACCAGGAACACTTGGTAGTCCATCGCGAGACCGAAAACGACGCCGATGAGGAAGATCGGCATGAAGCTGACGATCGGCTGCGGATTGCTGATCAGTCCGAGTCCACCTTCCTGGAAGATGAACACGGTCGCACCGAACGTGGCGAGCACGCTGAGTAGGAAGCCGACCGTGGCCGTCAAGGGCACGAGAATCGATCGGAACACCAGCATCAGCAGCACGAACGCCAGACCGACAACGACGGCCAGGTACGGCACGAGCGCGTCCTGCAGGCGCTCGGACACGTCGAGTTCGAGCGCGGTCTGTCCCGTCACGCCGTACGAGACGCCAGTGCTTTCCTTGACGCCGGACTCGGCGGCCCGCATGTTCGCGACGAGGTCCTTGGTCTCCTGGCTGTTGGGACCGCTGGACGGTGTGACGAGGATCTGCGCGGTGTCGCCGGCTTCGTTGACCGCGATGATCTGCGCGTTGGTGACGTCGTCCTGTTCGTAGATCGCGTCGACGACCTGGCCGAACGCTGCGGTGCGATCGGCGTCGGCCACATCACTGGCGTCGGCGATCGTCAGAAGCGGTCCGCTCTTACCCGGCCCGAAGCCTTGCTGTTCGAGATCGTAGGCCTTACGAACGGACGTCGACGGGTCGGACGTGGCGATACTCGGCAGCGCGAGCGACAGGCCGGTCGTCGGGCCCGCGATGACTCCCAGGAGCACGATGCCGCCGATGAGGCCGATCGCTGGTCGCTTGACCAAGAACCGAGCCCACCGGAGCCCGTTGGTCGGTGGCGCGTTGGGGTCCTCGGGGTCGGTGGTGTTGACGAACTTGAGCTTGCCTGCGAACGCCTTGCCTTTGTAGAGGCCGAGCATTGCAGGCAGGAACGTCAATGCGATGAGAACAGCAATCAGCACAGCGAAGCCTGCTGCCAGGCCCATCTGCGACAGGAACGGAATCCCGACGACGCGTAGCGCGACGAGTGCAATCAGCACGGTTGCGCCCGCGAATACGACGGCCGAACCGGCGGTTCCGACCGACCGAGCTACCGCCTCCTCGCGATCGTCGGTGAGCGTCAGCTCATGTCGATATCGAGCAAGAATGAACAGTGAGTAGTCGATCGCGACGGCCAGGCCGATCATCACCGCGAGGACGGGTGTGAAAGACGAGAGGTCGAAGAAGCCAGAGGCGGTGGTGATGGCGAGGCTACTGATACCGATTCCGACGATTGCGGTGATCAGCGGCAGGCTCGCTGCTGCTGCTGATCCGAACATGATCAACAGGACGATCGCTGCCACGGCCAATCCGACGATCTCCGATGTGCCACCGGGTGCGCTGTTGTCCTGTGCAACGGTTCCGCCGAGTTCGACGGTCAGGCCCGCGTCGCGAGCCGGTTGAGCCGCATCGTCGAGTGACGTGCGCAGCGCATCGGTGACATCGGCGGCCTCGACGGATATGGGCACGCTCAAGGTACCGATGTTGCCGTTCGGACTCAGGGGCGAGAGCGCTGCAGCGTTCGCGGCTGCGACGTCAGGCGCCGTGCCGTCTT
>NZ_LVCV01000565.1 GCF_001647195.1 Rhodococcus sp. EPR-157
TGGTGCGACGTCGGCGATCTTGTCGATCTCGGCGATGGTGGCGTCGATCGCTGCGGTGTACGCGGGCGTATCCAAGCTCTGGCCGTCAGGAGCGGCGAATACGTAGTCGGCCGAGACCGCGGTGAGAGGGTCCTCCGCGGTACCGAATCGTTCGCTCTGCAGGTCGAGTGCCGACTGCGCCGGCGTCCCCGGGATGTTGAATGAGTTGGCCGTCGGGCCGGAGAGCGTCGCGGCACCCACACCTGCCAGGACCAGGATTGCCAGCCACAGGGCCAGGACGATGCCTTTTCGCCGGAAGGCGAACTTTCCGATTCGATACAAATAAGTTGCCACTGGTCAGCTCCTCGGTAAGTTTTCGGTTGCCCTGGTCTGTGGTTCGCGTGGGTCGGGAAGTCCGGACTGCAGTTGGTCGAATGCGTCCTCGACGAGCTGTGCGGGAGTGGTGTCTGCTGCGGGATTGTTGGTCCAGATCGTCAGAGCAGCCGTGACTGCACTACCCACCGCCACCTGCATGAGGTTCGGAAACAAGTCCGTGTCGATGTTGGTTCCAGTGCGCTCGGCGATGGCCTCGCCGAGAACACGAGTCAGTGAGTGATGGACCTCGAGCTTGCGTGCAACGACGGCGGGGGTCGATTCGACGAGTTGCGCGACGGCGAAGGTCTCAGCGAGGTCCCGCTCCGGATCGGTGACCATCGACACGGCCACGTGCCGCAGCGATGTCCAGATCGGCTCGTCCTTGGGTCTGGCCCGTAGCGTCTCGAACCAGGCCCACGCCGAGGCCTCGATGTGGTGCAAGACTGCTTCTTCTTTGTTGGCGAAGTAGTTGTGGAAAGTCCGAGTTGAGACCCCTGCCTCGGCGGCGATCGCGTCGGCGGTGACGGAATCGAGCCCGCGCTCCTTTGCGAGCTTCACGGCAGCCTGCCCGAGAGCATCGCGCGTAGCGGCCTTCTTCTGATCACGAAGGCCGGAGGGATTGAAGGTCACGCGATCTACGGTACGGAACTTGCAGAGTTCTGCAATGTTGCACGGATGTGCAATTTTGTCGACTGCATCACACAGTCCACTCGATGAGGTGTCAGGTCACATCTAGCGTCGGGTCCACGCCGCTGGATCTGCAGTCAACTCAGCGATGAAGGGAGGGATGTCATCGGCGACGATGTCCGCCAACGACACACCTTCCAGCACCGCCCTCATGTTTGCCCGCACTGCCAACCACACCAGCTGCAGCGGCTTGGCCGGTCCGGGGTAGTCGACATCCTCGGGCCGTTGACCTCGCACCGACGCGAGTGGCCCCTCGACGGCCCTGATCACGTCGGCGACGGAAATCTCCGCTGCGGGACGCGCGAGCCAATAACCGCCGTCGGGACCCCTGCGACTCCGCAGCAGATCCGCTCGCCTCAGGTCGGAGAGAACCGATTCCAGGAATTTGTGCGGGATGTTCTGGGCGGCAGCGAGGGCTTCGGCTTTGCCTGGTGCATCAGCCGACGCCGCGAGCTCGAGCAGAGTTCGCACGGCGTAGTCCGCCTTGGCGGTAATGTGCACAGCGTTCTCCTCCGACCGTTGTGGGCACCCTGATTCCTATCATTCGAATAGGAAATAGGCGAATCTCGCGCTGCGGAACCCTGTCCTCGGCATTAGCGTCTGTGCATGATCAACGAGCACGGCGTCTTCGACGCTTCCGACACCGAAGCCATCGCGTGGTTCTACTCGATGCACGGGTACGCCGTCGTACGAAACTTGCTGACCGACGACCAGCAGGACGCAATGGAACGCGAGTGCGTCGACGCGCAGTCGAAGGTCGTCGCCGGCGAACTACCCAGCCGATACGGCTCGACGGTCTTCCTCGACGAGGCGGCGAAGGCCGACAAGTTCGCCAACTACGTCGAGTACGTCAACGAACTGTCCCCGGCCGTTCGCTCGGCCGCCGAACATCCGCAGCTACTGAAGGTGTTGAGAGTCGTTCTGGGTGAGCAGATCTGGCTTCGCGACAGCGAACAGTTCGGAGTCGTATACCAGGACGCGCGCCCTGGCAAGGAATCCGGCTACACCCGGATCGGTTGGCATTCGGATTGGCAGGCAAGCCCGAGCCTCGACGTCTGGCCCTCGACGGCATTCACCTTCCACATCGACGGCACAAGCCCGGCCAACGGGTTCCTTCGCGTCGTCCCCGGCAGTCATCTGTGGGCGACGCCCGCGCCGTACCGCAACATCAACGGCGTCACGGTCCCCGACACCGCTCGCCCCACCGGTGGCCGTTCCTCGATGGCCCCACCCTTCCCGATGCCTCTCGGATTCGAGAAGATTCCCGGCGAGGTGGCCGTCTACGTGGAACGAGGCGACGTCATCCTGCACGACGCCTACCTGTGGCACTCCGCCGCGCGCGCCACCGACGACCACGCCACGCGCCGCCACGTCCGGGGCGGATGGTTTGCGGGTACCGCGCCGGCAGCCGGGGTCGAGGAGTTCATCAAGAATGCCGCTCGCTGACGGGTGGTGACCCCCTTTTTTCGGTGACAGTCTGTTTCGGTCACCTCGCCGTGAGCGAATGTCTGTTTCGGTCTCCCAGTGGGAGCGAACGGCTCATTGAGTCACTCTGAGTGACTCAGACAGTCATTCGCTCACCCGAAGTGACCGAAACAGACTGTGAGTCCCCCCAAAGGTGACCCAAACAGCCATTCGGTCAACACATAGCAACCAACTGTGGCCCCCGACACCCCCGAGCGTTACACTTGACTCCCAAGTGTCACGCAGAGGAGTTGTCCGATGGTCGAGTGGGTCGCTTCCGCCTGGAACACGCTTCCCGAACCTCTACGAGATCCGGTGGCGCTGGCGATCCCCGCGTTCGCATTGCTGCTGGCCATCGAATGGCTGGCCGCGATCAAGCTGGAGGATGGGACCAAGGGCAGCTACAAGGGCGCCGACGCCCGAGCGAGCCTCGGCATGGGCGTCGTATCCATCGCGACGACGACGGCGTGGAAGACCCTCGCTCTGTTCGGGTACACGGCCCTCTACGTGTACGTCGCACCATGGCATCTCCCTGCCGACGCCTGGTACACCTGGGTGATCTTGATCCTCGGTGTCGACTTCCTCTTCTACGCGTACCACCGGATCGCGCACCGAACGCGGATCATCTGGGCAACTCATCAAGCCCACCACTCGAGCGAGTACTTCAACTTCAGTACCGCACTGCGGCAGAAGTGGAACAACAGCGGCGAGATCATCATGTGGCTCCCACTCCCGCTACTCGGAATCCCCCCGTGGATGGTGTTCGTCGGATTCTCGATCAACCTTGTCTACCAGTTCTGGGTACACACCGAGCGCATCGACAAGCTCCCGCGCGCAATCGAATTCGTCTTCAACACCCCGTCGCACCATCGGGTTCACCACGGACGTGATCCGCAGTACCTGGACAAGAACTACGGTGGCATCTTCATCATCTGGGATCGAATCTTCGGCAGCTACGCCGACGAAATCGAACGACCACACTACGGATTGACGAAACCGGTCGACACCTACAATCTGTGGACACTCCAGACACACGAATACCGCTCCATCGCAAGGGATGTAGCGGCATCGCGGTCGTGGCGTGAGCGGTGCGGATTCGTCCTCGGTCCACCGGGGTGGACGCCGAGCAGAGAGAGAACGAAGGAACCTACTCTTCGTTCAAGTTGATCAGAAAGTCGACGGATCCTGAACCCTCGACCGTGACGAATCCGAGCGACGGCGGCTCGATTCCGAAGTCCGACCACGTTGTGGGGATACTCCCCGACGCGATCAGGGTGTCACCGGACTGCAGGACTTCGATCTCGACCGACACCGGGCGCGTCTGATCCTTGAGTGTGAGGGTGCCGTCTGCTGTCACCGTAGTCGTGGTCCCGTCCTTCGGAAGCGAGGACAGGTCGACGGGTGAGTCGAAGGTGAACGTCGCGGTCGGGTAGGTCGCAGTATCGAAGATGTTGCCACGGAACTGACTGTCACGACGGTCGCTGTCGGTGGTGATCGAGTTGGTCTGCACCGTCACTTCGCCTGCGGTCAGCGAGTTGTCCTCGATGGTTACGTCGCCGCTGACCTCGGTGGT
>NZ_LVCV01000566.1 GCF_001647195.1 Rhodococcus sp. EPR-157
CGATGGTCCAGGCGCCGTCGATGTCCTCGGTCGACGCGGCCTGCGCTCCCGAGGTCGACACCGTCGCCGCAGGTGCGTCACTGTCGGCAATGAACTTTCCGTAGGCCCAAGGCCCGACCGTAACTCCGAGTGCCACCAGCACGACGACGATTGCGCCGACTATCCACCATTTCTTTGTCATGCCCGCCAATGCTAGTTGCACCTTCAAGTCCATGGAGGATCCAGTTCCTGGCATTTTACTGAGAGATTTGTCCGAAATTCGACGGTCGAATTGAGTGCACACGACTGTCGCCGAACTGGAATGATCATTTGACCTGACAAGGCGGTGAGGCCGATGCCCCAAGAAGTTCGTCTACTCGACGTGGCCGTCGGCGTGGTCGCCACAGCTGCGGGCGCTGCCCGTGTACTCACGCGGGTTCCCGGCCTCGGATCCCCGCTGCGTGCACTGGCCGCACGCGGCGAACGAACCATCGCAACGGCAACCGTCGTCGCCGACGCACTGCTACGCGCAATCGTCGTGAAGATCGTCGCCGCTGCACTCGAGGAAATCGACCTGACGCGTCTGATCCGGGACAACGTCGATATCGACGCCATCATCGAGGGCGTCGACCTGGACCGGGCCGTCGAGCGAGTCGATCTCGACAAGGCGGTCGCCCGAGTGGATCTGGATGCTGCGGTCCGTCGCGTCGACATCGATGCCGTGATCGGGCGAGTCGACCTCGATGCAGTCGCGGACACTGTCGATCTCGACCGTCAGGTGTCCAGAGTCGACCTCGACACTGCCATCTCACGCGTCGACCTGATCGCGCTCGCGAACTTCGTCATCGATGGTGTCGACCTCCCCGACATCATCAGAGATTCGACAGGTTCGCTGTCCGCCGAAGCAGTGCGAGGAGTCAGGAGCCAGGGCATGCAGGCAGACGACGCCGTGTCCCACTTCGTCGGGAGGCTCTTCGGCCGCGAACCGGGTCCGGCGTCGACGTGAGACATCCTCTCCCGGAGAAGCCGCACGAGATGCGCCCCGCAGGAATCATCACCCGGGGCGCTGCGGCCGTCATCGACTTGACCGTGGTCTGTGCACTGATGGGCGCCGCTTATGTCGGATCCGTGTTTGTGCAGTTGCTGTTCGATCCGGGGTCTTTCAGCTTCGAATCGCCCGCCGTGAACCTGTCCGTGTCGGTCCTGATCGGACTGTCGATGCTCTACCTCACCGTGTGCTGGGCGAGCACCGGACGTACCGTCGGCGCGATCATGATGGGTGTTCGGCTGATCACTCCGCAGCATGGCCTGGTCCGGTGGCCCCTCGCCGCGCTGCGCGCATTCCTGTGCGTCCTGTTCGCGTTCGGCCTGTTGTGGGTCGCAGTGGATCGACGGCGGAGATCGCTGCAGGACATCGTCCTGCGGACTTCGGTGGTGTACGACTGGCAGCCGAACACTCCGCTGATCGACCCGCACACCACTGCTGGACAATAGGTACATGGACCCGATCCAAGCCCTCCGCGAGATCGCCTACTGGCTCGAGCGTTCGCGCGCGGACACTCATCGCGTCAAGGCATATCGACGGGCTGCCGACGTGGTCGAATCCCTCAGCGAGACAGCACGGTCCGAACGACAGCGCACGGACTCCTGGTCTGCCCTTCCTGGAATCGGCGCCAAGACCTCACTGATCATCCGGCAAGCACTCGCCGGAGATGTGCCCGAGTACCTCGTCGAGAAGCGTGACGAGGCCCAACCGATCGGCAATAACGATCTTCGATCCGCACTCAAAGGTGATCTGCACACGCACTCCAACTGGTCCGATGGTGGCAGTCCCATCGACGAGATGATGCGTACCGCCAAGCGCCTCGGCCATGAGTACTGCGCGCTCACCGACCACTCCCCCAGGCTCACGGTGGCCAATGGGCTGACCGCCGAACGTCTCCGTCGTCAACTCGACGTGATCGCCGAACTCAACGAGCAACTCGCACCGTTCCGAATCCTTACCGGCATCGAGGTCGACATACTCGACGACGGTTCTCTCGATCAAGACGAAGGCCTTCTGGCCGAGCTGGATGTCGTTGTGGCGAGCGTGCATTCGAATTTACGAGCAGACTCGGACACGATGACCCGAAGGATGGTCAATGCCGTGGCGAACCCCCACGTCGATGTGCTCGGCCATTGCACGGGAAGGCTCGTCGAAGGCGGCCGGGGAACACGACCGGAATCGAAGTTCGACGCCGAGGTGGTATTCGAGGGCTGCAAGCAATTCGGCACCGCCGTCGAGATCAACTCCCGTCCGGAACGCCAGGATCCACCTGAACGGCTGATCGACATCGCGCTCGAACGCGGCTGCCTGTTCGCCATCGATACCGACGCCCATGCCCCTGGCCAACTGGACTGGCAGGGTTACGGCTGCCTTCGCGCCGAGGATCGCGGGGTCCCGACCGATCGCGTCATCAATACCTGGTCCATGACGGACCTTCTCGCCTGGACGGGTGGCGATCGGTGAGATCGACCCGCTTTCTGGTCCTGCTGGCTACATTCTTCGTTCTCCTCGGATGCACCAGCCCTGTCGTCCATTCCAGCCCCCCCGCCTCTCCCGACGCCTTCTCCCGCCCTCGTCCCGGCGCTGTCCGACCCTCCGATCAGGCTTCTCTACGGACCGGATCGCGAGGACAACGTGGGCGACCTGTATCTGCCGGACAACGGAGCCGACAAGATCCCGGTAGTCGTCATGGTTCACGGCGGTGGGTGGCAGCAGCAATTCGACATGACCTATTTCGATCCGATCTCCCAGGCAGTGGCCGATCGCGGAATCGCAGTGTGGAACATCGAATATCGTCGCGGCACCGGCAACTTCCGCGACACACTCGCAGATGTCGACAATGCAACCGAAGCGCTCGCGAACACGGTGCAAGAGGCAGCGGGTGGCAGGCTCGACCTCGATCGTGTGCACGTCGCCGGACACTCTGCGGGCGGTCAACTTGCTGCATGGCTCGCCGGACGGCACACACTGGATGCGTCGGCCCCCGGCGCGACGCCTCGCATCATGCCCCGCACCGCGACCATCATGGCCGGCGTGTTCGACATGGCGCGCGCGGCGAACATCGGCGGGGACACGTTGGTACCTGCATTTCTCGGCGGTATGCCCCAGCAGGTTCCTGACCGATATGAGCTGGCGTCTCCGATCGAACACCTGCCGGTGGGCGTCGAGGTGACGGCGATACACGGCGACGCCGATCGAACGGTGTCGGTGAACCAGAGCACTGCATACGTCGAGGCTGCGAACGCGGCAGGCGACACCGCCGAAGCGATCATCGTTCCGGGCGCTGGGCACAGCGCGTTCACAGATCAAGGATCGGTGGCATGGCGGACGACCGTCGACGTTATCGCGGCCCACGCGGCCACCCTCGGATGACTTCTGGTACACAGTTGCCCATGAAGCGGATGGTCTTTGCCGGAGTTGTCATCGCTGCCGTGCTCGCCGGGTGCAGCGACGAGTCCGCCACCGATGCCGGCTCGTCGACCACCGCCGAAGCGACGCAGGAGACGTCGTCTGTGACCATCACGGTCCAACCATCCGTTGTCTCACCTACGCCGCCGGTGGAGTCCGAAGCAGCGGCGACACCGGACGCGGTCGTACCCGAAGCGCCGACTGGTCCTGCTGTGCCCGAGGCCCAAATCCCCACCGGATCCGACATGCCCCACGGTGAGCAGCTGTACTTCGAGACATGCGAGCAATTCATCTCCGCGATCGACGCGTTGGCCGCTACCGGAGCGGTCACACGACAGCAGTCCGCGACCGGCATCTCCGATCAGCTTCAATCGAATCCGAGCTGGCCGACGCTTCCGCCCGAGGACCAGGGGGAAATCCTGCGGGGGCTTCAAGCCGCCGGGCAAGGTAGCTGCTGAGCGGTAGCTGTGCACGGATAGCTGCGGAAGGGGAGCTAGCACCGTTTTTGCAAGGCTTGGACCGGAAGTCACGCGTGATGTCGGTGTGCTAGCTCGGCAAAAAGGGTGCCAGCTCTACGTGTACAACCGCTCCACGAACGCATTCAGATTCTCCTGAGCGCGGACGACCCGTTCCTCGGGAGTGAGGTTCTCGCGGTAGCGATTTCCCAGCGCTGGCGTCTTCTTGCCACGCGCATAGAGCGAGCACGCGAGGTCGGTGCACATGTACGTGCCGACCGTATTTCCTTTGCGCCCCGATTCGCCGACTTTGCTGGCTGTCATCAGGGAGACGTTGCCGCGTGAATGGGTTGTCATACAGATGGTGCACATCTGGGCGCGGTCCGAACCACCGGTTTCATGTTTGAGTGCGACACCGATCAGCTCTCCCTCGCGCGGTACGACGAGGTAGCTCCGCCCGGCGTACGACGGATCGGACCAACCGAGGAAATCCAGCGCTTCCCAGTCTGTTTCAGTGAGATTGCGCGGAACGTTCAGACGCTTCGCATCACCCTTCGAACAGTTGACGAAGGACGATCTGATCTCTTTCTCTGTTACGGGTTCCATTTCTCCTCCTTGGGCCGAAAGTCACTGCGACGGCCAGTTTTCGAGCGCGTGGTGCAGCACGTCCAGCACACGCAGCCACGACTGTTCGGATTCGCGCGGCGGACTGTGACTGAAACCGCCCGACGCCTCCAATGCGATGAATCCATGAAACGTGCTGCCCAACAATCGAACTGCATCGGTTTCGTCCGGCTCGGTCAACCTGTACGCACGCAGAATCGCCCTCGACATCTGCGAGTGCCTGCGTGCATCACTGGCCAACAGTGCGTCGGAGTCGAGCTCGAACTGCGTGGAGGCGTATCGGCCGGGGTGCTCGCGTGCGTAATCGCGATATGCACCGGCGAACGCCACCAGCGCATCTTTTCCTGCGCGGCCGGCCACGGCGTCGGACACGCGATCTGCGAGTTCGGACAGTGATGCGACCGCGACCCGTTGACGTAGATCGCGCAGGTTCTTGATGTGCGAATACAGACTTGCATCCTTGACGCCGAACGAGCGGGCCAACGCGAGGACGGTCACGTTCTCGAAACCGACGTCGTCGGCCATGTCTGCGGCCGCTTCGGTCAAACGGGCGACCGTGAGCCCAGCGCGCGCCATTGCCCTCCTTGCTAGTGACAGTGGCGTATTTCCTAGCCACCCTAGGAAGGGTAGGCGTCTCCCGGCGTCGGCGCCACTTCTTTTACCGCGAGACCGTCACTTCCAGTAGGCCTGCGACTTGATCGAGTCCTTCGGTAGAGCATGGGTAGACCTGAGGGTCTTGACGATCGCCCGCGTCGACCTGCCGTCGCACGCCACCCACGCAAACGCTCCAGGTGCAGGCACGAGCTTCTCCGCGGCCTCACGCAGCAGCCGCCCGTCGTCGATACGCTCGAACCACGTCACCTCGACTGAAAGACCTGCGTGGACAGGGAGCTGACTGTCGGACTCGTACTGCCATTCGAGCCACACCCTCGCCGGGGTGTCACCGATCGCATCGAGCAGGGTGTTGATCGCCGGGAGCGACGCCGTGTCGCCGAAGATCAGGAACTCCGACGGCGTCGGTACCGGGATCGTGAAGTTCGACGAACCGGAACCTTTCGACATCAGGCTCGCAGCGAGCGTGTCGCCGGGCTGCGCGTTCTGCGCCCAGATCGACGCCGGGCCGTAATGCACCGCGAACTCGATCGAAAAACTGTCCGACGCCGGATCCTGTTCGAGCAGCGTGTAGCCGCGTTGACGTTCCCTGCCGGTGCCGTCGTCGAACCACAGCCGGACCCACTGCGTCGGGTGCACGGGATAGTCGGCCAGCAGCCCGTGGGATGTGAAGCCGATGCGGATGTACTTGTCGGTGACGGTCTCTACTGTCGTCACGGTCAACGTGTAGTCGTCCGCTCTGTAGGCCTTCATGATGATGCCTTCGACGCCTCTGCCCATAAGGGCAGGGTAACCTAATTCAAGGTGTAGGTCCGTTCGATCGGTCTGGTTCCGTCGGACATGATCCACTCGGCGTCTCGTCGGCCGACCAGCGTCCAACCGGTGCGCTCGTACAGCGCGATGGCTCGCTCGGAGGATTCGACGACGTCGAGCATCAGGACGCCGCAGCTGCGCGCTTGCCGCAGTAGGGCTTCTCCGACTTTCGATCCCCTCGCACTGGGATCGACGAACAGCCTCGACACCCACAACTCGTCGTTCCGCCCGGTGAGGACCAGGTGTCCGACCAGGCGCCCGTCGTGCTCGGCGACCCATGCGGCCACGGAGTTCTCGGGTGCGAGCCATTCGGCCGGATCGTCGGGCCAGCGGTTCGGGTAGCCGTCGGACTCGTGAACTTCCGCCAACATTCGTACGCAGCCGGGCAGGTCGTCGGGGCGTCGGGGCCGGATTTCCACCTTTGCGACGGTACCGAACGCTGGGCGCGCCGCAGCGAATGTCTCATTCGGTCACTTGGCGACCTGGACGCGCACCTTCCAGCCCAGGCACGCGTTGCAACTTGCG
>NZ_LVCV01000567.1 GCF_001647195.1 Rhodococcus sp. EPR-157
ACGCTGGGCGCCGAACGCTGGGCGCCGAACGCTGGGCGCGCCGCAGCGAATGTCTCATTCGGTCACTTGGCGACCTGGACGCGCACCTTCCAGCCCAGGCACGCGTTGCAACTTGCGCGCTCGCTGGAGCCTGCGCGCCGAGCGCCGA
This sequence comes from Rhodococcus sp. EPR-157, assembly GCF_001647195.1. Classification (GTDB taxonomy): domain Bacteria; phylum Actinomycetota; class Actinomycetes; order Mycobacteriales; family Mycobacteriaceae; genus Rhodococcoides. Next base: position 149 of record NZ_LVCV01000567.1, read on the forward strand.
ACGCTGCGCGCCGAACGCTGGGCGCGCCGCAGCGAATGTCTCATTCGGTCACTTGGCGACCTGGACGCGCACCTTCCAGCCCAGGCACGCGTTGCAACTTGCGCGCTCGCTGGAACCTGCGCGCCGAGCGCCGAACGCTGCGCGCCGAACGCTGGGCGCGCCGCAGCGAATGTCTCATTCGGTCACTTGGCGACCTGGACGCGCACCTTCCAGCCCAGGCACGCGTTGCAACTTGCGCGCTCGCTGGAACCTGCGCGGCCAGCCCGGGAGGTGACCGAATCAGCCGTTCGGTCACCGGGGGGGCGGCTAAAGTACACAAAAAATCTCCCCACCCGACGGATCGGGTGGGGAGATTCTTGGCGGTGGCGGAGGGATTTGAACCCTTAATGGCGTGCTGGCAAGGATGCCATACCCACCTTGAACAGGCGATTTAGGTCATGCTCACTCCGTCTAAATCGGCCTGATTCGTGGTCAACTGTGGTCAAAATGTGGTCACGCCGAGAGGCTGGGTGCAGGCAGTCCATCAGAGGTGAGTTCCTTCGGGAAACTCTCCTCGAACGGGGGCGGGATCGGTGACCGGGCGAGGCTTGGGCTGGTAGGTCTTACCGTTGATTCCGGTGACTTCTACTGTCCCAATTGGGACAGTAGGAAGCTCTCGCTCCACTGTGCCCTTGCCGAGCCCTGTCGCTACGGAGATCGCCCTGATGCTCAACCCTGATTCACGAAGCGAGGCAACAACTTCCGACCGCTCCTCACGGGGTAGTCGGAGCCGGGAGGTTCCGAACTCGCGGGTGCAGACAGCAGAACGCCCCCGCACTGCTTCTCCAGTGCGGGGGCGTTCGCTTGCCTGTGGGTCAGGCTGCTGCGGTGGCGATCTTGACCAGGCCCATGGGTTGCCGTGCACCGGCCGCGTATCGGCCTTCCAGACGCGCTCGTGTCTGGTTGCGCTGCCAGTCGTCACCGACGGCCGAGGACCACTCGAGCTTGACGCCCTGGGTGTCGGTGTCGAGAGCGACCGACCCAGCGGTGAGCAGGTACCCGGACTTCACTGCCGGTGCAGTACTCAATGCGACCGGGACACCCCAGACCCGCTGCGACGCGCGATCGACGGGGCCCGACGAGAATTGGTACCTATCGTTTGCGTCCTGGGTCAGTTCGATCGTCTGCCAATCCTCGGGCCGCAGCACGAAGGCAGACGGGGCGTAGCCGAGCGTCTCCACCTTCGTCACGGCCGTGCGCAGCGTGGCGAGCAGATCACCGGGCAGGTACGCCTGGGTCTGCAGACCCGACGTTGCGTCGATCGTGGACAGCACGAGTGCTTCGACGGCGAGGCGCAATCCGTAGGACAGTTCCGACTGCAGGAACTGTGCGAGCGAGGCGTTGTCGCTGAGCCAGTACTGCGGGATGGGCTCCGACAGGTGTGCCACGACGTCGAGGGTGTCCTCGATGCGCGTCAAGCCGTACGTGGAGGTCGGCTTGAGCGCACCCTCTGCGACGACAGCGGCCGCGTTCGCGCGCGTCGCTTGACGCAGGTAGGCGAACTCGGGCTGCAGGTGCGTGATGACCGGAAGTAGGTCGAGCAGGCCGGTCGCCGGCTGCCCGAGCGCCACCGGGTCCGGTATGAACTCCTGGCCGATGATCGCGGCCCCGGACGGTGCCAGAGCGGCCTTGACCCCTAACGTCCCATCCCCGCCGCTCATTGCGGCTGCAGCCTTGCGAGCCAGCGCTATTCCGCCCTTGCCGGACAGGCTGAGCCGCCTGTTGCCGTCGGCGTTCGCGGTCTCGTCGTCCTGGGGCACGAGCCTTTCGAGCTGCTTGAGGAATCCATTCGGGTCGGTCGCCTTGGCGATCTGACTGTCGAAGCCCTTGGCTTCGGCGATGAATCCCTCGATCTGAGTGTTCTCGGCCGCGGTGAGGTCTCGGCTCTCAGCCTTGACTCGTTCGACAATGTCCTGTGCGGACTTGATAGCGGCCGCACGCTTTTCCTTGAGGTTCATGTTTCTGTCTGCCTTTCAGGCACAACGAATGTTGGAAGTCGAATGCGCTTGGGCGACGGGCGGATTGGGCTGGCCGATCCGAACCCTGCGTGATCAGCGCAGTCCCGGGGGCGGGCCCGTGTACCGATGGTCTAACTCAAGACTTCCCCGAAGGACGGTGGCGGAGTAGGCATGACCGCTGGCCGATCCGAACCCTGCGTGATCAGCGCAGTCCCGGGGGCGGACGGATTGAACCGGCTCACACCACCACTCCTCGAAATGGGGCAAAATAATTCTACCTCGGAGGACGTGAACTCCACCTACTCGCGTCCCAGTGCGTCGCTGCGTCTCGCGGCACCCATCGTCGGATCTCACCGTTGAACTCGGCCACGCCGACCACGACTTCGACCAGATCATCGTCGAGGTCGATGTCCAGCTCGTCGTCCTCAGGCATCGGGCGCGTCCTCCCGGTCGAGCAGGGCCTCGATGTCATGGAGCAGCTTGTCGCGTAGATGTTCGACGCCAACTGTCCGGGTCAGCGCCGCCGCTGACGCCTGAGCTGACGTCATCGCGAGTTTTACATAGCCGTCGGGTTCTGCGCCGGCCTCAGCGAACACAGCGTTCGCGGCGTCGATGTCTTCGTTGACAGCGGCGAGGATGAGCCGCAGGCCTCGGACTTCATCGGCAAGCGTGATGTTCATGGGTGCCTTCTTTCATGGTCGGGAACTGTTGTGTTGGTTTCTGACGTGCAGGTGTCGCACCTGCAGCCCTGGTTGTACCGGGTCCGATTGTGCACGTCGGCCACGGTGGACACCTCCCGTGTACATGTACCGCTCGATGTTCAAGTGAGAAAACGGAGGCAGCCGTGGGACCCCCCGTGCCTGGCCAGCCCCAGCGGCGCGAGCCCCCCTACCCCTGACCTGCGGTTATGTAGCTCGCGGTCACCAGTCCTCGGCCGTGGCCCACGTGCCGGTCCATCAGACCGTCGCCTTTCGCTGGACCGATTGGTTCCGAGCCTTGCCGGCCCAGATGCCGTACGCGCGCCGGCCGAGTTCCCTCGCTGCGTCGTCGCACGCGGCGAGTACCGGGCACTGCGCGCACAGCTCGGCGGCTTCTGCGACACGCAGTTCGAAGCGTTCGTCGCGCTCACCGTGCCGGGGTGGATCGAACAGCTCGTGATGCCCTCGACACGCTGCACCGACGAGGCGCTCGTCGATCAGGGACTCGATCGGCAGTGGGGGCTTGAACAACGAGTGCTGATGAGGCTGCGACCTCGGCGCGCCAGGCTCACGTGCCTGCGGTGCGCTCGCCGCCGGTATGTCGTGCAGTGCCATCGCGCCACGACGGACCTTCTGCGCCCAGCCAGCCCTGGTCGTGCCGACGCCTCTACCGAGCTGCTGGCGCATGACCTTGCTTGCTGCGGAGGCACTGAAACCGGACGGCACGCCGAGTTGGGCAAGTACTGCTGCGGTGTCAGCGACCTGTTCTCGGGTCGGTGGCTGAACTGCGGTCACTTGGGCTCCCAGGCGTAGACAACTCGGTCGACGAACAGATGTGGCTTGCAGATCCGGCACGGAATCGGCCGGCCTTCCGAGTCGGCACCGAGCCAACCGGCGCGGCAGTTCGGGTCGTGTCTTTCGGTCGACGGCTCCTCGATCGTGTCGCCGGTTCGGTCGTGATTCATGCCAGCGCTCCTCGGCGCTCAATTCGCGGGTTTCTCTCAGGTATTGCTCAGGTTCTAGGTTGAACTTCGGCTCAGGGTGGTTCTCGCGTCACTATCCTGAGCTGGGAAAACAGGGTGTTAGTGACGTGAGGGATGTGTCTTCTGTATGAACTGCAGCGCGCCTGCGCGTAGGGGGATACCGGAAACGCATCACTCACGTCACTCACGTCACTCCCTCGGCGGCTCTCAGAGCGATTCCTCGGCGGAATCTGACTCCACCAGTTCCGCGATGGATCGCGAATCCTCTGCGGTCGAGGGTTTCGCCGAACGCCTTCTTTCCGCCGGGTTCCGTACCCTCTTGGTGCGCCCAGGTCGACCAAGCCTCGAAGAGCTTCCCGGAATTGAATTTGACCAAGGGTGAGGACGTGACGCACTCCTCCGCGATCCATCGGCCGATCGCGTCGGCATCCGATTCGTACGCCGCAGTTGCCTCCAGGACGGCCGCAGGCTCCGCGAGACCGATCTCCCGATAGCTCGACCAGCCTGAGATCGCCCACGCCAGCACAGCGTCCGCTGCGACCTCCAAACTCTGCGGCAGTGTCTTGTCCTGCTCAGCTTTCGGGATCACCACATCGAACGGAACGACGCGCAGGCGCGCCCAGATCGCCGGATCATCACCGGAGACTGTCGGCAAATGGTTCGTGACGAGTGCCGCCGTATGCGACGGATCGAACTCGACGAAATCCTGCCGCATGCGTCGAGCTCTAATCCGGTCGCCGCCGGTCAGTCGCTTGACCGTGGCTTCGGCCAACCGCCTGCCTTTGTCCGACTCCGAGACCACCACCCATCGGACGCCCATGAGATCCATTTCCCCGGTCGGGTGTGCGCCCTCCCGGTGCATGAAAAGGTCGGGTTCTGCCGACTTCGCGTAGTCGCCGAGAGCGTGTGCGACTGCGCCATATAACACGCCCTTACCGTTGCGGCCGGAGCCGGTGAGGATCGCGAGGGCATGCTCGAGTACACGTCCGCACAACCCGACCCCGACGTAGCGTTGCAGGAACGCTTGCACCTCGGCGTCCGGCAGCACACGGTCGAGGAACGTCGACCACGTGGTCGAGCTGCTCTGTGGACGCCACGCCGCGCGGGTGACTTTGGTGATGCGGTCGCGCGGATTGTGCCGCGACAGTTCCATCGTCCGCAGATCCAGTGTGCCGCTGGCAGTGTTGAGCAGGTACCCGTCGGCGTCGAGATCGGTCACCGTGAACGCGAATTCCGGTAGGGCAGAAGCCAAGTCGAGCACTCCTGCCACGCCGGATGCGCTCTCGCACTTGCGGACGTCCTCCCTCAACTCCTTGTCGCCCAGGCTCTCGGCGAGGGCGTCGCGCAGCACTTCCAGCACTGCCGCTTTGGCAGCGCCGTGGTTATCCTCAGTCCACCGCGTGCCGTCGAACACGAACCAGCCGATCCCGAAGACGAACATGAGCTGGTCGACGAACAGTCGAGCAAGCCTGTAGGCCATCCTGACCTGCCCTCGGTGGACGTCCTCGGGTAGCACCTGTCCGGGGTGTGGGATCGCGACGCCGCTCACGCGACCACCCGCTGAGCCCACGGGTTCTCGGTGAAGTACTCGTTCCGTCGGCGGATGGACTGTGCCACCGATCCCCAATCGTCCGCGGCCGAGATCGCCCGTGAAGCAGAACGACGCACGTCCTGATCGAGCCATTCGCGGATCGCCCAGCGGTAACCGGCGGCGACGACGCTGTGACGCCACCGACTGTCGTCCTCCGGGAGACCGACCCACGCCGGCGACCCCAGGATCGGGATATCGCCGAGCCGGACAGCCTGGGCGAGGATCGGCGCGAGACGTTCGTGAACTGCCACCACGTCGACCTCGTGCGAGACCGGGCCTCCGATCAGGGCTGAGACGAAGCTATCTACGCTGGTGCCGTTAGAATTGTTGCCGTAGGGCATCGAGGGCCCCTTTCTGGTCGGGCCGGGTGTGAGCGGATTTCTCTGCTCCACCCGGCCTTGCTGTTCAAAGTCACGTCGCGGGTTTCCTTGAACGAGCACAGCTTTCAGGCACCACCCCCCATCGCTTCGGTCAGTGCGGCCACCAGCGCGACAGCCTCGCCGCGGTCCATCGACAGGGCGATCCCGCTGCCGTAGCGGATTCGGATGCGCAGGCCGTCCCTGGTGACACTCACGGGCTCGTCGGAGAGTTCGTCGATCTGCGCGAACATCAGGCATCGCCGCTATCGCGTGACGACCAGTACTCCAGTGCGCCCTTCATGTCGAAGCGCCCAGTGGCTGCCTGGTACTCCTTGGATCGTCGGCGACCCTGCCGCACCCACTGCTTCGGTACCTGGAATCGCTCAGCCCCACCCTGACGGGCGATCTCGTCGCGAAGCTCGGTTTCATCGACACCCAGTAGCAAGGCCATTCCTGCCGTGCTGACAACGGGCTCTGGACCGACGTCCTCGCGAAACAATTCCGCGCTCATCGCAGATCACCGTCGAGGTCGGCTGCCAAAGCATCGACCGAGGCGGCACCACGGCGAGTGTTCGACGCGAGGTACAGCGACGTCGTGTTCAGCGAAGCGTGACCGAGAGCTGCCTGCACGTCCCGAATGTCGGCGCCGAGATCGGCGAGCGAGGTCGCGAACCGATGTCGTAGCGAATGAAACGTATCGTCGATTCCGACCGTGTCATGCAGGAATGCGTTGGTTCGTTTGGATACCTCGTTGGGTGACAGCGCGGCACCCTTTTCGGTGGGGAACAGTGGTCCACGACGTGCTTTGTCCAGGAACGGTTTCACGTAGACGAACAAGTCGGGCGCTACCCGCACCACACGCGGATAACCGCCCTTGCCATCCACCGACAACCACGCGCCGCCGTCCTCCGAACGGCGGAAGTCTGACCCCTTGAGCCTCGAGATCTCACCGGCGCGCAGTCCGCAGTAGCCAGCGAGCAGCAACCACACGAAAATGCGCGCAGATCCCGTGACGATGGCGAGCGAGCGTGCAGCATTCAGAGCACGCTTCATGTCGTCTTCGTCCATCGGCCGCGGTAGACGCCGCCGTAGTTTCGGTTTCGGCAGACGCCGCGCCGGGTCGTTGACAATCAGTTGCTCGTCGAGCGCCCAGACGTAGAACTGTTGAATGTGCGTGGTGTACGTGCAGACCGTTTGCGGCGACTTCTCCTGAAGAGTCAGCTGCCAGTCGTCGAGCTGCTTCGCTGTCGCGTCGAGCAATGGAGTGCCGTCCAGGTACCGCGTGACTCGATTGAGCACCTGCCGGCGATCTCGCATGGTCGGCTTTCGCATTCCACGACGGGACAGGCTGAGCATGTGCCGCTCGATAGCTGAGTCGTTCGTAATAACCTCTGCCGCTTCGGCAATTGCAAGGTGACTCATGTGAGATCACCTGCCAGTCGCATGAGATCCTGTCGTGCCCATGCGAGCGCGGTGATCAGGCGGTCGATCCCGTCGACGTCGAGCATTGCTTCTGTGTCGGGGGTTCGAACCGCGACGAACGGAATGGTGCCGTCGAAGTCGACACGCGCTTCGACGGTGATATCGACGTCGCCGCAACCGAACATCCCTTCGACCCTTCGATGCTGCTCGGCTTCGTACGTGGTCCACTCGATCGCACTGTCGAGCAGGTCTTGTTCGATGAACGCCGCGAACTCTTCGTACGACTGCTGGTGAACGGGGTCTATGCTCATGGTCGAGGTGCTTCCTTGGTAGGTGGTTGGTTCGTTGCCCCCGACTGCGGTTGCCGCCGCGTCGTCGGGGGCATTCTCGATTTCATACGGGTCCGGCGTGTGCATCAGGCGCTCACCGGGCGGTCGTCGGTCCGCTGAAACGTGTTGGCCTCGACGTAGGCGTGCAGGTCGGCCCAGCGGTACAGGACGAATCGTCCGTTCTTCACGAACCTAGGCCCGGTTCCGAGGTACCGCTTCTGTGCTAGCTGCTTTTCTGTCGAGCGTAGGAATGCGGCTGCCTCTTCCGGCGTAGCGAGCGGGGACCGCGCCTCCTGCGATCGTGTGTCAGTCATTTCAGGAAACCTCTCTGACTCTTAGTTATTTCTGGTCGGATCATGCTGAGTTCGAGTTCATTCTTACCGGACGAGTTTCAATCCTGCAAGCCCTGCCCTAAAATCTGCATCATGGCGACAAGACGAGTCGAGATCGGCCCAACCGGCGACACCGTAAGAGAGAACATCGCGACCGTCCGACGCGAACAACAACTCACCCTTCGTGAGCTGTCGGACCGACTGGCGACCAACGGCCGGCCGTTGGCACACAACACGCTGAGCGAGATCGAGCGCGGCGCGAGACGAGTCGACGTCGACGACCTGATGGCAATCGCGGTAGCACTCGACGTATCGCCAATGGCACTTCTCATGCCTGACGTCAGAGATGAGCGAGAGGAAGTATCCATTACTGGCGCTAAACCCATTGCAGCTAAGGATGTTTCATCTTTCATCGAGGGCTACAGATCGCTGTCCGACGGAGGCTTAGACTTCGTGATTCGTTCACAGGAACGCACGGGTCGAATCGGCTCAATCCGTCGATCATCAAAAGCTGACATCGAATACGAAGTGACCATTCGGACGGACGGAAAGACCGTCAAGTGGGCTAGCGAGACCGGCATACTGAAGCCGTTCGGCTGATGGCAACCATCGAGAGCTACGACCTTTCACCAAAGAAGAACGCAGACGGGTCAATTCGGACGAACGCCAAGGGTCAACCGATAGTCGAGACTCGCTACCGCGTCCGCTATCGAATGCCGGATCATCGGCAGACCACCAAACGGGGATTCAAGACCAAACGGGACGCCGAAGCGTTCGCCAACACCGTCGAGGTACAGAAGCTCACCGGCGACTACGTGGCCCCAGTTCTTGGTCGAGCCTCAGTGTCCGGACTTGCACCAGAGTGGTTGCTACGCAAAGAGTCTGACGTAGCACCATCGAACTACAGGACACTCGAATCGGCGTGGCGCAACCACGTGAAAGAGAAGTGGGGAACGGCCAGAATCGCAGAGATTGAACCAGCCGGCGTAGAGCGATGGATTGCCGACATGACGCGTCGTGGTTGCAGCGCGACGACAGTGATTCGAGCGTATGGAGTGTTGGCTGGCATCCTCGACGACGCGGTGAAGTCACGTCGACTGGCGAAGAATCCAGCGCGCGGCGTCGAGAACCTTCCGCGGAAGACGGCCAAACGTCATGTGTATCTCTCTGCTGAGGACGTCGCCCGTCTAGCCCAGGAATCGGGTCAGCATCGTCGCCTGGTGCTCACCAAGGCATACACGGGCCTGCGTTGGGGCGAGTTGATCGCGCTTCGGGTGAAGGACATCGAGTTTCTCAGGCGGCGGCTAAGCGTCCACGACAACGCCGTGCAGCTCGGAGTCGATCATGCCGAGGGCTTGACCAAGAGTCGCCGTGGACGCTCCGTTCCGGTCCCCCAGTTCATCCTCGACGAGCTCGCCCGACAGTGTGAAGGCAAAGGACCGGGCGACCTGGTCTTCCCGGGGCCGGACGGTCGGTACTTACCGCGCCCCAAATCTGACGGCGGATGGTTTGTCGGCGCGGTAAAGCGGGCCAAGGTGCAGACCATCACCCCGCACGATCTGAGGCACACGACAGCAAGCCTGGCGGTCAGCGCCGGGGTGAACGTTCTCGCCCTGGCAAGGATGCTCGGACACACCTCGGCGAAGGTCACCCTGGACACGTACGCGGACCTATTCGATACGGACTTGGACGCTGTCGCGGTGACCATGAATGACACCTATTCACCGGAGAGTGTGGTCAAAGTGTGGTCACGAGACCGCGTCGAGAGCGCCTTAGAGGCACAAAAAAGCTCCCCACCTGCGTAAACAGGTGGGGAGTTTTGGCGGTGGCGGAGGGATTTGAACCCTCGGACGGGGATTACCCGTCACACGCTTTCGAGGCGTGCTCCTTAGGCCGCTCGGACACGCCACCGCGGAAAACTGTACCGCAGTGACGGCCCGAGACTAAATCGCCTGCTCAGGCCTTCGGAAATCAGTTTCCGGTGAGCTTGTCCTTGATGTTGGAGGCTGCGTCCTTGACCTTCTCCGCGCCATCCTTCACTGCGGACGAGAGCTGGTCGCCCTTGCCCTCGGCTTCGAGGTCCTTGTTGCCGGTAGCCGAACCGGTAGCTTCCTTGGCCTTGCCGCCCAGATCCTCGGCCTTGTTACCAATTTTGTCGTCGAGTCCCATTTTGCCTCCTGAGGATGCGTCGTACAGAACGCAGTTTTCGCGTTCCCTGCCCCGGTACTTACCCCCGAGTAGGACCGATAAACATGAGAGTTTCATAAGCGTTTCGCGTCGAAGAACTCGCGCAATGCCGCGCCGCACTCGTCCGCGAGAATCCCGCCGCGCACCTCGGGCCGATGCGCCAGGCGTCGATCACGCACCACGTCCCACAGCGAGCCCACTGCGCCGGTCTTGGGTTCCCACGCGCCGAAGACGACGCGAGAAACGCGCGCAAGGACCAATGCCCCGGCACACATGGTGCACGGTTCGAGGGTCACTGCGAGCGTGCAACCTTCGAGCCGCCAACCGTCGCCGTGCACGGACGCGGCGGCGCGCAGAGCCAGGACCTCGGCGTGCGCCGTCGGATCGCCTGAGGCTTCACGAGCATTGGCCGCCCTGGCCAACTCTCGGCCGTCGGCGTCGAAGACCACAGCGCCGACCGGTACATCCAGCTCGGAGGCGTCACCCGCAGCCGCCAGAGCGGCACGGATGAGCTCGACGTCCGTCACCGCTACCGAGGAAGCTTGTCCAGGACAGCTCCGAGTTCGTCGGGGAATCCGAGGCGCTGCGCGATGGAGCCGAGTTGCTCGTCAGGGTAGAGGTCGGTCTCGGCGACGATGATGCCCATTACCGCCTCAGGAAGCCCGAGATCGGCCAGCAGGCCCATGTCTCCCTCTGGCCACGGCTCGACGTCGTCCAGCTCGTCAGGATCGAAATCCGGAATGTCGATGTTCAGTTCGTCGAGTACATCCGCCGCGATGTCGTACTCGCCCGCAAGACTGGCGTCGGACAACAGGAGACGGGTGCCCGACGGTGCAGGCCGAAGGACGACGAAAAACTCGTCGTCGACGTCCAGTAGACCGAAGAC
>NZ_LVCV01000568.1 GCF_001647195.1 Rhodococcus sp. EPR-157
TAGCCGTTTGGCGGGTGCACGGGGATCCCACACCTGCGGCGCCATCTGCGAGGCCGGGAAAGGGGCGCGGGTCGGGGACCGGATTCCACCACCCGTTCTCCTCCTCGTACGTCCAGGAGGGTCCACGTGTGACGAGCTCGCCGACAGCATCGATCAGGCGGTCGACATCGGTGCCCGAACTGCCGAGGCCCAGGCTGGCGCGTACGGCACCGCTTGGGTGCCCGAGGCGGGCCAACAGTGGATGCGCGCAGAACTTCCCGTCGCGAACACCGATTCCGTGCTCGGCGGAGAGGTACGCCGCGACCTCGCCCGGGTCGTAGCCGTCGACCGTGAATGTGACAATGCCCACACTTTCCGGGGCGTCGCTCCACACCGTCAGCAGTTCGACTCCGCCGATGGCGCTCAGTCCGTCGCGCAACAGGTCGGACAACAGCTGCTCGTGTTCCACCGAGCCTGCAGCCTCGTGCCGCGCCAGCGCCTCGCATGCGGCCGCCAGTGCCACTACACCCAGAACATTCGGCGTGCCGGCCTCGTGCCGCGCGGGAACGGGCGCCCACTCGGTTCGGTCGAGGCCGACAGAGCGCACAGCGCCTCCGCCTGCCAGATAGGGCTCGGCAGTGTCCAGCCAGTCACGCGCGCCGACGAGAACGCCGGCCCCGTGTGGTGCGTACAGCTTGTGGCCGGAGAACGCGAGATAGTCGACGCCGAGGTCACCGATGTCGATGCGCCGATGGGGAACGAGCTGGGCGCCGTCGACGAGGATGCGTGCACCGTGCCGGTGCGCGAGCGCGGCGAGTTCTGCTATCGGGAGCACTTCACCCGTCACGTTCGATGCGCCGGTGATCGCGAGCAGCGCAGCAGGTTTCGTGGACATTTCGACGTCCAGCCGGACAAGAGTCTCGGCAATGGACTCGGCTGCGACGACGACGCGGCGATCGTTCCACGGCAACAGGTTCGCGTGATGCTCTATGTCGAGCACGACGGTGTCCCCTGGAACGCATCCGGCCAGGAGATTGAGCGAATCGGTGGTGTTCCTGGTGAAGATCACCACTGAATCACTTTGTGCACCAACGAAGTCCGATACCGTGACCCGCGCCTTCTCGTAGGCTGCGGTGCACACCCGCGACGCATATCCAGCGCCACGGTGCACACTCGAGTAGAACGGCAGGAGCTCGGCGATGCGTTCGGTCACCGCGGCGAGCGCGGGCGCACTGGCCGCATAGTCGAAATTGGCGTACGTGCAGGAACTTCCGCCGACGAGTGGCACCGACAGATCAGCTCCGCTGACGGAAGCGAACGAAGCACACGAGTGGTCGAGAACAGCAGTCATGACAAATAACCCTTGTCGATCAAGGGACCTGCGGAATCACATGGACATGTCCAATCACACGTGAATACCGTCGAGTCCGCGCTTGCTGCATCGGTTTTCCGATGCCAGCCTGGTCGTCACCCGGAGCACCCCACCGCGGAGGAGGGTTGCCGACCAGCAAGCCGGGGCTTGATGCTGGTACTCATGACCTGAACAAGAGGATGACAAATACGACGCGGGATTGTCAACCCAGCAGGTAGGAAATCCGCAACTGGACTAAACTGCCCCAGTGCTGAACCCGTTCGTAGCCCACGTCCGTTCACCTTCTGGCCAACCGAATATGAGATAACCACCGTCACGCGTACTGACGTCCACTTGCATTTCGGTGCTACACGAGAAGAAGGACACCCGGTTGTCTGTGCAATCACAATCGGATTCGACAGGCACGCAGCGCTCCGCTGCGGTCCCCGTCGAATTCTTGCGATCCGAGCGCGCTCCCAAGGAGCGGACGCTCATCGATGTCCTGCGCTCGACCACCTCTCGGTTCCCCGATGCTCCGGCGATCGACGACGGCACGGTCTCGGTCACCTACCGTGAGCTACTGGAGGACATCGACGAGGGTGCACAGTGGCTGGCCCGAGCCGGGGTGCGCCGCGGCGACCGCGTCGGAATCAGGATGCCGTCGGGATCCTTCTCGCTCTACGTAGCCATTCTGTCGATCCTCAACGCCGGTGCCGCCTACGTACCCGTCGACGCGGACGACCCGGACGAGCGCGCCGAACTGGTCTTCGGCGAAGCCAAGGTCACCGCAGTCGTGACTGCCGGTGGTATCGCCGCAGGCACGGCCGAGAAACAAGACACCCCTGCCCCCGAAACCCTCACCACGCCGAGTCCCGACGACGACGCCTGGGTCATCTTCACGTCCGGCTCGACCGGCACCCCGAAGGGCGTCGCTGTCAGCCACCGCAACGCAGCGGCGTTCGTCGACGCCGAGGCCGTGATGTTCATGCAGGACGATCCGCTCGGACCTGGCGACCGCGTGCTGGCGGGCCTGTCGGTGGCATTCGATGCCTCGTGTGAGGAGATGTGGCTTGCGTGGCGCAACGGCGCGTGCCTCGTCCCGGCCCCTCGCTCCCTCGTTCGAAGCGGTTTCGACCTCGGGCCATGGCTGGTCTCGCGGGACATCACAGTCGTCTCTACGGTTCCCACCCTCGCTGCGCTGTGGCCTGCCGTCGCCCTCGAAGCCGTACGTCTGCTGATCTTCGGCGGCGAAGCCTGCCCACCCGAGTTGGCGGAGCGACTGGCCGTCGACGGCCGCGAAGTGTGGAACACCTACGGGCCGACGGAAGCAACCGTCGTCGCCTGCGCGTCGATCATGGACGGCAAAGGTCCGGTTCGGATCGGCCTTCCACTCGACGGCTGGGATCTCGCCGTCGTCGACGCGTCGGGAAACCCCGTCTCGATCGGCGAGGTCGGCGAACTGGTCATCGGTGGCGTCGGGCTCGCGCGCTACCTGGATCCCGCCAAGGACGCCGAGAAGTACGCTCCGATGCCGACGCTGGGCTGGGACCGCGCCTACCGAAGCGGCGACCTCGTCCGGCTCGAGCTCGAAGGACTGCTCTTCCAGGGCCGCGCCGACGACCAGATCAAACTGGGCGGCCGACGCATCGAGCTCGGCGAGATCGACAACGCGCTGCAAGCGCTGCCCGGAGTCGGCGGAGCCGCAGCAGCCGTCCGGAAGACAGGCGCGGGCAACTCCGTCCTTGTCGGCTACCTCGCCAGCACCGACCCCAATTTCGACCTCGACGCCGCGCGGAAAATTCTGGCAGAGCAGTTGCCGTCGGCTCTCGTCCCGCGGCTCGCACTCGTCGAGGAGATGCCGACTCGAACCTCCGGCAAAGTCGACCGCAATGCTCTGCCGTGGCCACTGCCCGGCATGGGCGAGACGTCGGATTTGAGCGGTACCGCAGGCTGGGTCGCCGAACTGTGGACCAACATTCTCGGTGCCCAGGTCTCCGACGAGAATGCCGACTTCTTCCAGAACGGCGGCGGTTCCCTGTCCGCGGCCCAGCTCGTGACAGCACTGCGCGAACGGTTCCCGGAGATCACCGTCGCGCAGCTCTACGACCACCCCCGGCTCGGATCGCTCGCCCGGTATCTCGACGAGCTGAAGCCGCCAGTGGAGGTCATACCCCGCGACGTCGAGCCGACGTCGCGCACAGCTCAGTGGACACAGATCGCCGCAACCGTTCCACTGACCACGTTGACGGGGCTGCAGTGGATCACGTGGGTGGGGATCATGTTCAACGTCCTGTCGTGGTTCGCGGACGTGCCCTGGGCGCCGACGCTGTCCTGGTGGTGGATTCTCGTCGCGTTCCTGTTGTTCATCACACCGGTCGGCCGGATGGCGATCTCCGTCGTCGGCTCCCGTCTGCTGCTGGCCGGCCTGAAGCCAGGCGCCTATCGACGAGGCGGAAGCGCCCACATCCGCCTGTGGACGGCGACGCGTCTCACCGACGCGAGCGGGGCGTCGAACCTGTCCGGAGCACCGTGGATGGTCTACTACGCCCGCGCACTCGGCGCGAAGATCGGCAAAGGCGTCGACCTGCACACCATGCCCCCGGTCACCGGCATGCTCGAACTCGGCGACGGCTGTTCCGTCGAACCCGAGGTCGATCTCAGCGGTCACTGGATCGACGGCGACATCGTCTACATCGGTGCCATCAAGATCGGCGCCGGCGCAACCGTCGGCGCGAGATCGACGCTGCTTCCCGGCACATCCGTCGGCAAGAACGCGGTCGTGAGCGCGGGCTCAGCCGTCGTCGGACGCGTGAAAGCCGGTCAACTGTGGGCGGGATCGCCCGCCACCAAGGTCGGCAAAGCCGAGCACCCGTGGCCCGACCACGCTCCCCCGCGTGCCACCCAGTGGGTGTTCGTATACGGCATCGCATCGTTGTTCCTCTCGGGCATGGCGATCTTCTCCCTCGGGGTGTCGCTGGTGCTGATGGGCTGGTGGCTGCACACGGCGACGACGTTGCTCGGCGCCATCGGCCGCGCCGCGATCATGTTGCCCGTCGCAACGCTCGTCTCGCTCGGAACGTTCGCGCTGATCACACTGGTCGCGGTGCGTCTGCTGAGCATCGGCCTCACCGCGGGCTATCACCCGGTGCGTAGCCGAATCGGGTGGCAGGTGTGGGCCACCGAGCGTTTGATGGACTCCGCTCGCACGTTCCTGTTCCCGCTCTACGCCTCGCTGTTGACTCCGCATTGGCTGCGGGCGCTCGGTGCGAAGATCGGCAAGGACGTCGAAGCGTCGACAGTTCTGATGATCCCCAAGTTCACCACCGTCGCCGACGGCGCGTTCCTCGCCGACGACACCATGGTCGCGAGCTACGAACTCGGCGGCGGATGGATGCACCTCGGCGACGCCAAGGTGGGCAAGCGGGCGTTTCTCGGCAACTCCGGCATGACCGGACCCGGTCGAACCGTCCCCAAGAACGGTCTCGTCGCGGTGCTGTCGGCGACGCCGGACAAAGCGAAATCGGGGTCCTCGTGGCTCGGTAGCCCACCGGTGAGGTTGCGACGGTCCGCGGGGCGCGCCGACTCCTCGCGCACCTTCGATCCATCCATGAAGCTCAAACTGGCCCGGTCGTTCGTCGAGACCTGCCGTCTGATTCCGGTGATGGTCACGTTCGGCATCGGGCTCGGAGTGCTGTTCGGATTGACCGCGATGGCCGAGGAGTTCGGGTATTGGCTCGCCGCACTGCTCAGTGGAGTCGTGTTGCTCGTGGCGGGTGCAGTCGCTGCAGCGGTCTCGGCCGCGGCGAAATGGGCGTGGGTCGGCCGGATCGACAAGGTCGAGCACCCACTGTGGAGCTCGTTCGTGTGGCGCAACGAGGTCGCCGACACGTTCGTCGAGACCGTCGCGGCGCCGTGGTTCGCCCGTGCCGCCGAGGGAACGGCTGTACTGAACATGTGGTTGCGCTGGCTCGGAGCCGACATCGGCCGCGGCGTGTGGTGCGAAACGTACTGGCTCCCCGAGGCGGATCTCGTGACGCTCGAAGACGGTGCAACAGTGAACAGAGGGTGCGTTGTGCAGACGCACCTGTTCCATGATCGGATCATGTCCATGGACAGCGTCACACTCGGCCGAGGAGCAACTCTCGGGCAGCACTGCGTCGCGCTTCCGGCCGCCGGCATCGGCGACGGCGCGACCGTCGGGCCTGCGTCTCTCGTGATGCGCGGCGACACCGTGCCCGCCCACACTCGTTGGCAGGGCAACCCGATCGCGCCGTGGGCGAAGGGCGATCCCTACGCACGAATCGTGGCCTCGCAGGACAGCCTATGAAGTTCGGTGGCTCGAAACTTGTGACTCCGGTGTTCGATGTCGACCGTTCGGACGCGCCGATCGACGAGTACCTACCGCAGAACGGCAATCGCGGGTACCGCGTGTCCCGGTACGAACTCGATCTCGAATACAAGGTCGAGAGCAACCGGCTCGCAGGCAAAGCGAAGATCACCGCGGTCACCACCGCCACCATCTCGAAGTTCTCGTTCGATCTCGGGCCTGCGCTCCATGTGTCGAAGGTGTCGGTCAACGGATCTCGCTCGGTCAAGTTCAGCCAGCAGCGAGGCAAACTCAAGATCACTCCGGCGAAGCCCATCGCATCCGGTGCTGCGCTCGTCGTCACGATCCAGTACGGCGGAACCCCCAAACCCATCCACGGCTTCTGGGGCGAGGTCGGGTGGGACGAACTGACCGAAGGATCGATCGTCGCGAGTCAGCCGAACGGCGCGGCGTCGTGGTTTCCGTGCGACGACCACCCGGTCTCGAAGGCCAGCTACGGCATCACCATCACCACCGATTCGCCCTACTACGCCGTCGCGAACGGCACGTTGGTGCGCAAGCAGACCCGCGCCAGCCGCACGACCTGGGTGTACGAGCAGCCCGAGCCGATGGCCACGTACCTCGCGACCATCCAGATCGGACCGTACAGTCAGCACACCACCTCTGCGGGGCCGGTGGTGATGAAAGCGGTTCTTCCGCATCGGCTTCGGCAGAATTTCGATCACGACTTCGGCCGCCAGACCGAGATGATGAGCACGTTCACGCGCCTCTTCGGTCCGTACCCGTTCGCGGCATACACCGTCGTGATCACCGATGACGATCTCGAAATCCCCATCGAGGCACAGGGTTTGTCGATCTTCGGCGCCAACCACTGTTCCGGGACGCGGTACTTCGAACGGCTCGTGGCGCATGAGCTGGCACACCAGTGGTTCGGTAACAGTCTGACGCTCGGCAGATGGAGGGACATCTGGCTGCACGAGGGCTTCGCCTGCTATTCCGAATGGATCTGGGCCGAGAACTCCGGCGGCAGCTCGGCGCGGGACAAGGCGCGAAGGGTACACACGATGCAGCGAGGCCTCCCCCGGGACCTGATCCTCTCGGATCCCGGCCCTGCCAAGCTGTTCGACGATCGCGTCTACAAACGCGGAGCACTGACGCTGCACGCACTTCGCACCACGATCGGCGACGAGAAATTCTTCGCGCTGATCCAGGAGTGGACGTCGACGTACCGCTACTCCACCGTCAGCACCGCGGACTTCACGGATCTGGCATCACGGTACGGGTGCCCGCGCACTCTGTGGGACGCGTGGCT
Organism: Rhodococcus sp. EPR-157; assembly: GCF_001647195.1. Classification (GTDB taxonomy): domain Bacteria; phylum Actinomycetota; class Actinomycetes; order Mycobacteriales; family Mycobacteriaceae; genus Rhodococcoides. The sequence goes on from NZ_LVCV01000568.1 coordinate 6,970, forward strand.
GAACTC
>NZ_LVCV01000569.1 GCF_001647195.1 Rhodococcus sp. EPR-157
TTACTCCCGCGCTGTGCAGCCATGCGCGCAACGGTAGTCGCCGGACTACCTCAAAATGAAGTCCACCGCGGTCGCCCCTGTTTGCCCGTGTGAAAACCTGGTCGGGTGACTACTGCTCCCGTCTGTGTCCTCGGGCTCGGCCTGATCGGCGGATCCGTGCTTCGAGCGGCTGTTCGCGCTGGCAGAACCGCGTGGGGATACAACCGCTCGGCCGATGCGATCGCAGGCTCCGCCGACACCGGGTACGACACCGGCACCGACCTGACAGCGGCCCTCACACGGGCAGCCGCGTCCGGCGCGCTCATCGTCATCGCGGTGCCGATGCCCGCCGTCGACTCGATTCTCGACGCCATTGCCGAACACGCGCCCGACAATCCGATCACCGACGTCGTCAGCGTCAAGGTCGAGGTCGCCGAGGCGGTGGCACGGCACGAGCTCGCGGCCCGATACGTGGGCGGGCATCCGATGGCAGGCACCAACCACTCAGGCTGGTCTGCGGCGGATCCCGACCTGTTCCGCGACGCGGTGTGGGTGGTGACCGTCGACGACGGTTCCGACCCCGACGTCTGGCGTGAGGTCGCCTCGCTGGCACTGGATTGCGGATCGGTCGTCGTTCCGACCGTCAGCGACGAGCACGACCGAGCCGTCGCACGCATTTCCCATCTGCCTCATCTACTGGCCGAGGCGCTGGCGTCGGTCGGCGCTGTCAGCCCGCTTGCGATGGGACTGGCCGCAGGTTCGTTCCGCGACGGAACTCGGGTTGCGTCGTCGTCGCCCGATTTGGTCCGGGCCATGTGCGAAGGCAACGCCGACGCGCTCACCGATGCACTGGACGACGCGTTGGCCCTGCTGACCAGGGCGCGCGAGGAACTGGTCACCGAACGGTCGACGAAGACGCTCGTCGCCGCTGGGCACGCTGCGCGCACCCTGTACGAACAGCACGAGCGGTTCGACATCACCGACGTCGAACCTGGCGAACCCGGCTGGCTGGAGAAGTTCCGGGCAGCCGGGAGACGAGGTGGCGTCGTGCGTCAGATCCGCTCGGCGAGCCCCGGGTAGTCCATGACGAATCCGTCGGCGTCCACGGTCACGGAGGAGCTGGACACCGGCGACAGCACGTGGATTCCGTCGGAGCCGCTGCTGTAGGTGAGGGCTGTTTCCTGAATGCTCAGGTCGAGCAGGTTCACGTAGACCACAGGGACCTGGACGTCGGTCGAATAGGTGTGCAGTCCGAGGCGGCGGATCGGCAGGGTGTTGAAGAACGGGCTCAGCACGACGTCGACGTCGAGTGCACCGTTGTAGGTGGAGCGCTGGTGATTGGACGAGTTTTCGATCATCCAGTAGCCCTCGTCGTCGCGACTGACCGATGCCTGCTTCTCGCCGCCCGCGACCGAAGTGCGCAGCGAGAGCCGTCGGGTGACGCCGTTCTCGTCGGTCACCAGGTCGTACGACGCGCTGAACGCCGGGTGTTCCGAGCAAGCGCCGCCGATGATCCGCCCGGCGGCCTTGATGCGGTTGCCGTTGAGCTGGACGCGAACCGACTCCATCCGGGGAGCATCGTGCGCGCGCCACGTCAGGATCGCCGGCCAGGTCTGCGTGGACGAGGCTGGAGCCGCTGTGGGAAGGCCCGACGGGTCTGGGGTGGAGGCTGCTTCTACACCCGATGTTGGAGTGGTCACTCGACTACGGTAAGCGACAGCGGGGCCGACAGATCAAGCGGTGCTGATTTTTCTCCCGTCAGCGGTCCGGGCTTACCCTGAACGGAGCTCGACCCAACGGCGAAACGACGGGTTTCTCGCCGGGTTCACGTGACGTCCGTTACAGGTGAACATCTGTCTTCAACTCCTCACGCTCACTAGTCTGGCCGTGTGACCGGAGGTGGCTTCGACTTCGCGCACTCCGAGCAGGCCGCGAAAAGTCGACAGGACAAGGCGACGGCACTCGCGCGCTACATCTGGGAGCGAGGCATCGACGGCCCCGAGCTGCTGGCCTTGACCGACACCGTGCGGCGCAAACTCGCGAGGGCAGCCGACATCACTCCCCCGAGCAGCATGGAGACGTGGTCGATGGCCGCGGAACTGCTCGTCAGCAAGAACGAGTGGGCATCGGCGAACCCGACGCACCCGTCCGCGTCGCCACAGCACGTGGACGAGAAGATCATGTGGGTCAAGCCGCCGATCAAACCCTGGTAGGAACCGCCCGCCGTCACTACTCACGCACGGCAGACGACCTGCGCATCGGCCACCAGAACACCCGACCTTGCAGCGCCGACAGGCTCGGCACCAGCAGCGGCGCCATCAGCAGAGCCGCAATCGTCACACCCACCGCGACGCCGAACCCCAGCTCGGCCAGGTTCGCCAGCCCCGTCAGCATGAGCGACGCGAACGTCAGCGCCAGGATCAAACCGGAAGCGGCAACTGTCGGCGCGTCGTTCGCGACGGCTTCTCGCGCAGCCTCGCGCGGTGAATGTCCGTTCTGGAATTCCTCACGCAAGCGGGACGCGATCAGGATGTTGTAGTCGGTTCCGATCGCGACGACGAACAGGTACAGCACGATCGGTATGGAGAAGTCGATGCCGTCGTATCCGACGAACCGCAAGAAGACCAGCACGACGCTGCCGAGCGTCGCGGCGAAGGTGAGAGCAACGCAGACGAGCAGATTCAGCGGTGCGATCACTGCTGTCAGCAACAGCGCAAGAATGATCGCGATGATCACGGCAGCTACGGGGAAGACGAGGCGAGTATCGGCCTGCAACTGCTCGCGCACATCGACGAAGGTCGATGTCTGGCCGCCGACGAGTACGTTCACTCCGGGGACAGCGGCGCTGTGCGCGGCGTCGCGGACCGGCCCCTCCACGAGGTCGAGAGCGACGTTGGAGTACGGATCGTCCTGCAGCACAGCGCTGATCACCGCAGCAGTGCCGTCCTGACTGATTCTGGGCGGCGACACCGACGACACCCCCGCCACCTGTCCGACGTCCGACGAGATCGCGCCGAGTACCTGTTGCGACACCGGGCCGTCCCCGGTCACGTAGATCTGAGTGGGGCTGAGTGCACCCGCGGGGAACGATTGATTCAACGTGTCGAACGCTTGCTGCGAGGACGTACTCGACGGCAGCTCGTCGAGCGTGTTGTACGTGGAGGTGTATCCCGAGGAGAACACTGCGAGTACGACGAGCACCAATCCGATGGCACCGGCGATCAACCCCGGGCGCCGCGCGATCGTTTCCCCGACCGAGTCGAACGGCGTTCTGACACTGCTGTGTCCGTGCCCGAGCGGCCAGAAGAGATGGTGACCCAGCACGGTGAACAATGCGGGCACCAACGTCAGCGCCGTGATGAGCATGACCGCAACCGCGATGATCAGGCCCGGCGCGAGTGTGCTGAGCGAGCCGAGTTGAGCCAGCAGAAGGGCCGCGAATGCGCCGATCACCGTCAGCGCCGAGGATGCGACGACCTTTCCCACCACCGTCACCGCGAACAGCAGAGCCTCGGTGTGCGTGTCGCCGCCACGAAGCCGTTCTCGGTAGCGGAAG
>NZ_LVCV01000570.1 GCF_001647195.1 Rhodococcus sp. EPR-157
GTGACCGTCGCGCATGCTCCGAGCCACAGGCCAGGCCGAACCGTCGACACCCAGTCGCCGTTCGAGTCGACGTCGAGATCGTAAGGAAAATCGCTGACGCACAGCGCTTTCGATGGATCCTTGGTGCTGGCGATGATCACTCCCGATGTGTATGGGAGGCCGTGCATGCGCATCATTCCCGAAGCGCCGTCCACGGTGTACTCGATGTCGGTGGTGTGACCGGGGCCGCTGTACCACTGACGTTCGACGGTCCATCCCGTCGCCTGCGCAAGGCGGATGTTGTTGTAGGTGGTTCCACTGAAGTATGTGCCGACCGAAGCCGTGTTCACTGCGGTCACGGTCGCGACCTTTCCCCATTTGAGCACCGACGTTCGAATCCCGACGGATCTACTGCGGAATATCGCAGCTCCGAGCAGAAGAACGATGAACGGTATCGGGAGCGTGGACGGCCAGAACAACCACACAGCAAGCGGCGTAGTCAAGGTCATCAGTACGGCGAAAGCTTCCCACCACTTCCATGACAGACCTGCGAGGCGGAACGCGATCGGAACTCGGCGGGGCGGCTCCGACAGGTGTTTGATTACAGATGGTCGCTTCGCCGAGAACGCTCCCCCGTCGAGGTCGACGGACGCGCGGACGAAGCGGCCCGTGGCGGAGGTCTCTCTCAGCTCCTTGGATGCACGCAATTCGGCTAGTTCGCGCTCGAGTCGAGCGAGACGCATCTCGACCGATTCTTCGGATCCCGGTTCTGCCACAGCTGATCCTAAACTCAGAACCACGTGTTTCGTACTGTGATCACCGCGCCACAGGCGAGGGCTGCGTACAACGCTGCGGTCGCGAGTGCACCGAACCAGAACGTCGAAGCAATCGACACCGACCAGCGCTCGTTCTCACGAAGCCGTAGGTCGAACGGAAAAGCGCTGACGCACACCGCATCGGGACGCGACGGGTGAGCAAGGATCATTCCGGACGTGTACGGCAGCCCTCGGAGAGCGAGGCTCCGCTCCTGCTCGGCGATCGTGTAGGTGATGGTGCTGTCGGTGAGCGCGCCGGTGAACCACCCACGCTCGACGCGCCACCCCGTCGCATGCGCGACGCGGACCGTACCGCTACCGTCGGTCGATTCTTCGACGCCGTCCACGGTCACTACCTCGCCCGACCGGAGCAGTCGCCACCACCCAGCGACAGTGCGCACTCGCACACCGAGTCCGACCGCGACGAGGACGAGCGGAATCACCGGAACGAGGACGGGGAACTGAAGTATCAACACGCCTGGGACCACCAGCGCCAGCAGCACCACGTAGCTTTCGCGCCAATCCCACAGCAGCATTCCGGTGACGGGAACCATGAGCGGGACCCGCCTGCGCGACGCCGGCGAAGGGTCCCCCATAGTCAGCTGAGCTTAGACCCATCGGCCGGAAGGTGGGAGGTCGAGCGGATACGAACGAACACCCAGCAGACCGCGGCGAGCACAGCACCGATCACGAACATCGTCGGATAGGTGACGACGCCCGGCCACGTCTCAGTCAGGGCGGACAGGATCGCCGGAATCGCAAAGCCGAGGTAGGTCAGCGAGTAGAAGAC